>JBHEMK010000131.1:0-15795 GCA_046262635.1 Gaiellaceae bacterium | reverse complement strand
GCGTCCACGACCTCTGGGATCGGATCTTCGACGCCGAGCGCTGGTCGGAGGGCGACATGACGGCGTCATTCGAAGCGGCCTGGGCCGAGTGGAACGGCCTCCCGGCGGTCGCGTTCTCGAGCTGGTCGGGCGCGGCGCTCGCAGCTCTCCGCTTCCTCGACGTCCGGGGCGCGACCGTGCTCTGCCCCTCGAATACGTTCATGGCGACGCCGCTCTCCGTTCTCAATGCCGGTGGCCGCGTCGAGTTCGTCGACTGCAACCGCGACGACCTCTGCGTGTCGCTCGCCGACTTCGAGGCGAAGGTGCAACAGCACCGCCCGCGGGCCGCGTTCGTCGTGCATATCGGCGGCCACCTCGCGTTCGAGATTGAGCAGATCGCCGAGCTCTGCAAGGCCGAGGGTATTTTTCTGATCGAGGACTGCGCCCACGCCCACGGGGCGGAGTGGAACGGCCGGCGCGCGGGCAGCTGGGGAGATGTCGGCGTGTGGTCGTTCGCTCCGACCAAGACCATCTCGACCGGTGAGGGCGGCATGCTTGTCTCCGCGAGTCCCGAGCTGATCACGTTCGCCCGCACTTTTCGCAACTACGGCAAGCCCGACCACGGCGTCCACGGCCTCAACCTGCGCATGAACGAGTTCACCGCCGCGGTCGGCTTCGTGCAGACGGGGCGGCTCGAAGAGATCGTCGCCTGGAAGAATGCCGTCGCCCGCGAGCAGCTCGACCCGCAGCATCCCTCCCGGCTCCGGCTCCCCGACGGCATGACCTCCGGCTTCTACAAGTACATCGTCTTCGATCCGATCGAGTGCTCGACCGGGAAGGTCTACGACGAGCCGTGCCATCGGATGACCGGGCACGCGGTCTCCCTGCCGAACACCGACTGGGTCGCCGAGCAGCACTGGTGTGTTCCGCTCTACTACCGACCGGAGAAGAGCGAATGAAGATCCTCGTGACTGGGGGGGCGGGCTTCATCGGTTCTCACGTCGTGGATCGCCTGGTGGCACAGGGCCACCGGGCCCGAGTGTTTGACCTGGCGTACGCGAAATACGGGCGGCGCAGCGAGGCCGACCACGTCCTCGGCGACCTGCTCGACCTCGAGGTCGTCCGCGGCGCGGTGCGTGACTGCGACGCTGTGGTCCATCTCGCCGCGGTCTCGGACGTCGGCATCGTCGCCGACGAGCCGCAGCGGGCCGAGCGCGTCAACTCGGGCGGCACGAGCGTGCTGCTCGAGGCGATGAGGCTCGAGGGCATCGCGCGGATCGTCTATGCGAGCACCACCTGGGTCTACGGCGACGGGCCGCAATGCGATCCACTCGACGAGGACGCGCCGCTGCCCCTGCCCGGGCACCTCTACACGGCGACCAAGCTCGCCGGCGAGATGTACTGCCACACCTACAGCGTGCTCTACGGGATCGAGCCGACGATCGCCCGGTTCGGAATCCCGTACGGCCCGCGCGCACGGCCGAGCACCGTTCTCGCGGCCTTCGTGACGCGCGCTCTCGGCGGCAAGCCGCTGACAATCACCGGCGACGGCACGCAGTCACGCCGCTTCGTCTACGTCGAGGATCTCGCCGAAGGCGTCGTCGCCGCGCTCGCACCTGTCGCGATCGGGCGCACGTACAACCTTGTCGGAGACGAGAATACGACGGTACGCCAGATCGCCGACAGGGTACGCGACCTCGTCGGCTACGTACCGATCGTGCACGTGGGCAGCCGCGCCGCCGACCTGCAAGGCGCCGAGATCTCGGGCCGGCGGGCCCTCGACGAGCTCGGCTGGCGGCCGGAGACCCCGTTCGCGGAGGGAGCGCGCCGCTACGTCGCGTGGGTGACCGGGACGAACGGCAAGCCGCGCGAGGAAGCCGCCTCGATCACGAGCGGCAGTGCGGCGACCGTGTGGCGCCAGGAGCCTGCCGAGCTGTAGTGGTCTGCATCGTGCAGGAGGAGCACGTCTCCGGCAGCGAGGGCGCGGGTGGCCCGGCGGGCGATCGCCTCCGGGGTGGCGCCGCGCTCCCAGTCACGGCCCCAGCGCGACCAGAGAAGCGGGAGCCAGCCCCGCCGCCTCGTCAGTGCGAGGCCGGCGGCGCTGAACACGCCGTACGGCGGCCGGTAGACGGCGGGAGCCTGTCCGGTCGCCTCCCCGATCGCATCGGCGGCCTCGGCCAGATCGCGCGCGAGTGCGCTCGGAAGGCGGCGCAGGAGGAGCATATGCCGGTAGCCGTGCACCGCGATCTCGTGGCCGGCCGCGGCGATCGCCGCCGCGAGCTCCGGCCAGCGGACGACCTGCTCGCCGACGAGGAAGAACGTCGCGGTGACGTTCGCGCGCGCGAGAAGCTCGAGCGTTGCAGGGGTTCCGTCCGGGTGCGGACCGTCGTCGAAGGTGAGCGCCACCCCGCTCGCCCCGTCGAGCCGCCGCGGGATCGCGAGCACGCGCGCGACGAGGGGGACGAGGGGAGCAGGCGCGGGCGCACACCAGCAGGCCGCTCCTGCAAGCCCGGCGACCAGCGCCGGTGAGCCCCTCACGGCACCGCTGCGAGGACGTGCGAGGCGGCCGACGGCAATGAGGCGAAGGACGTATCAGGGTCTCGCGACGAGCGCAGTGCGGCCAGGAGTGCGCGCTCGAGCTCGGCCCTCGTCCCGGCGACGTGGGCGAGGTCAAAGCGCCGGAACGCCTTGTTGTGCAGGCGGATGTGCCCGCGGCCCCAGCCGTACGAGACAACCGCGCAGCCACGCATCTGCGCCTCGAGGACGGTCAGGCCGCCCGTCGAATGCACAAGCACGTCAGCCGCCGCGAGCCAGTCGGGCATCCGGTCGGTGAAGCCCTCGGCGCGGAAGCGAGGCTCAGTTCCAAAGCGCCTCCCGAGCCGCTCGCGCAGTTCGTCGTTCCGTCCGCAGAGACAGACGACCGCGGCGACCTCCGCGACCGCCAGCGCCGCCTCGACCGGCGACCGGAGGTCGCCGACGCCCCAGCCGCCGCCGGAGACGATCACGACCTTGCCGTCACGCGGCAGAGCGAGCGAGGCGCGGGCGGAAGCCGCGTCGGCGTGCTCGAGGAAGTCCGGGGCCGTCAGCCCGTGCACGGTCCGGACGTCGGCTTGCTCCCCGGCGATCTCCAGCACCTCGGGGATCACCTCCGGCTGTGTGACGAGGTAAAGGTCGGCTCCCGGAGCCGCCCAGTAGTGCATCCCGGCGACATCAGTGATCGCAGAGATGACCGGGATTCCGAGGCGTCGCTTGCGCCTCAGCCGGGCAAGCACTTCGTTCGCGGCCGGGTACGTCGAGACGACGACGTCGGGCCTCGCTGAGCGCACGAGCTCGAGGAGGCCGGCGCCCGCGAAGCGCTCGAGCAGACATTGGGCGGCGCGGCGTGTCGGCGGCAGGCCGGCCGCGAGCAGAAAGCTGAGATCCCACAGCCATTCGAAGCGAAAGAACATCAGGCGCGGCGCGCCCTCGGCCACCGCGGCGACGATCCGGCCCATCGCTGGGAGGCAGTCCGCCAGCTCGATCTCGACGCCAGGCCGCTCGTCGCGAAGCTGGTCGGCGAGCGTGCGGGCGGGCAGGTCATGCCCCTCGCCGATGCTGGCGGTGATGATGAGCACGCGCGGCGGCAAGGAAGCAATCGTAGGACGCCCCCGCCCTGCCGGCAGAGAGAACGTGCGGGCGGAGCCGGTCGTCGCGGCGTTCAGATCACGCCAAGGGCTCCGGGGAGACCCTGGACGCGGCGCCGCCGAGGTAGAGCTCCTCCATTCGCGGGTCCTCCAGGAGATCGCTGCCCGTGCCCTCGAGCGCGACCCGCCCGCCGTCGAGGACGGCGCCCCGGTCGGCGCAGGCGAGTCCCGCCCGGGCGTTCTGCTCGACGAGCAGCACCGTATGGCCCTCGGCGTTGAGGGCTGCAATCGTCTCGAAGATGGTGTGACGGGCCTTCGGCTCGAGGCCCATCGTCGGCTCGTCCATCAGGATCAGCTTCGGGCGAAGCATCAGGGCGCGCGCGACCTCGACGAGCTTCTGCTGGCCGCCCGAGAGCGCCCCGGCGCGGTCCTGGCGCCGCTCGGCGATCAGGGGGAAGCGATCGATCACCTCGCGCGCCCGCTCTCGCACCAGCGCGCGATCCCGGATCGAATGTCCGCCCATCAGCAGGTTGTCCCAGACCGTCATCAACGGGAACAGACTTCGATCCTGCGGGACGTGAACGATGCCACGCGCGAGAATCTGGGCGGGCGAGAGACCACCGATCTCCTCGTCCCCGAAGACGATCCGACCCACGCGCGGACTCAGCAGGCCGCTGAGCGTCTTCAGCACCGTCGACTTCCCCGCGCCGTTCGGGCCGACCAGGCAGGTCACGCTGCCCTGCGCGACCTCGAGGTCGAAGCCGCAGAGGATGTCCGCGCGCCCGTACCCGGCATGCAGGTCCTCGAAGGCAAGCAGCGGGCTCACGAACCCAGGTACGCGTCGAGCACGCGCGGGTCGGACTGAACCTCAGCCGGCCGGCCCTCCGCGAGCTTCGTCCCATGGTCGAGCACGATCACCGGATCGCAGAGGCGCATGACGAGACCCATGTTGTGCTCGACGACGAGGAAGGTCAGACCGGCGGCGTGGAGCTCACGGATATGGCGCTCGATCGACTCGATCATGATCGGGTTCACGCCGGCGGCCGGCTCGTCCAGCAGCACCAGTCGCGGGCGTCCCATCAGTACGGTCGCGAACTCGAGGAGCTTCCTCTGCCCGTACGAGAGCGAGCCGGCCCGCTCTGCCGCCAGTCTCGCCAGCCCGAACTGCTCGAGCAGCTCGAGCGCGCGTGCGCGGTCGGTCCGCCCGACCGAACGCCGGACGATCGCATGCCACGGCTGCTGGAGGGCGACGACGAGGTTCTCGACGAGGGTCAGGTCGGCGAAGATCCGGGCCTGCTGGAACGTCCGAGTCAGCCCGAACCGGTACAGCCGAGTCGGGTCTGGGCGGCGGAAGCGGTGGCCCGCGAACGACATGCTCCCCGCGTCCGCCCGCAGGTAGCCGGTCAGGAGGTTGAACAGGGTCGTCTTACCGGAGCCGTTCGGGCCGACGAGCGCGGTGATCGATCCCTCCGGCACTTCGAAGCTGCAGTCCGCGACGGCGGCAACGCCGCCGAACCGCTTCGTCAGCCCGTCCGCGGTCAGGAGGGCGGTCACGAGACCGCCTGCTTCGCGGACGGTGTCACATTCGGGCCGGTCGGGGCGCGAAAGCGCCGCTGCTCGAGGAGGTCGGCCAGGGATGGAAGGATCCCGCGCGGCAGGAGGAGCAGCACGACCGCGAACACGCCGGCGTATGCGATCAGGTAGAGCCGCGTCGCCCCGTACGTCGTGAGGGTCCACTGCTGGGCCGGGACGAGCACGAAGGCGCCGACCATCGGCCCCCAGAGCGTTCCCTTCCCGCCCAGGAAGGTCATCAGCACCGCTCCGATCATCACGAGCGGGTCGACCGCCGACTCGGGATAGATGTAGAAGAGGTAGTACCCCCAGACGGCGCCGACCATCGCGGTCAGCCCGACGCTGAGCGAGAAGGCGACCAGCTTGACGCCGGTGACGCGAACGCCAAGTCCCCGGGCCTTCTCCTCGTCCTCGCGGACCGACAGCAGCATCAAGCCGAGCTTGCTGCCGCGGACGAACCAGCAGGCGAGCATCGCGAGCGCGAGCACGCCGAGCATCGCAAAGTAGTACGGCCGGTCGAAGTTCGTGACGAAGTTCGGCTGGGGGACGGCGACTCCCTGCGAACCGTGAGTCAGCGAGCGGAGGTTGAAGGCGAGCTGCTGGACGATGAAGAGGAGCATCAGGGTGACGATGGCGAAGGTCATCGCCCGTGTCCGCAGCGCGATCCAGGCCACGGGCAGCGCCACGGCCGCCACCGCCAGCCCGATCAGCGGCAGGGTGTAGAAGGGTCGGTACCCCGAGCCGATCGAGACGTGGTTGAAGGTGATGCCGAGCGTGTAGGCGCCGAGCCCGAAGAACGCGGCCTGGCCGAGCGAGATGTAGCCGGTGTAGCCGGAGAAGAGGTTCCAGGAGGTCGCGAGGCCGGCGTACATCAGGGTGAAAACGCCGATGTTGACGATCCAGTCGGCGTGAACGAGGAGCGGAAAGAGCGCAAGCAGGCCGAAGACGATCCCCCCGCGGGCAAGGCCGAGCGTGCTGAACCGACTCAGAGCGTCCGCTCCTGGGCCCCGAAGAAGCCGCGCGGCCGGACGACGAGGATCGCGACCAGGACGACGAAGAACGACAAGGACGCCCACACCGGGGAGATCTCGACCGCGACCACCGCCTCGACGACCCCCATCAGGAGCGCCGCGAGCACCGCGCCGCCGACGCTCCCGAGGCCGCCGAGCACGACGATCGACAGCAGCCGCGAGATCAGGTCGTAGTGGCTCCCGGGATTGAACGGATACAGCACGCCGTAGACGGCACCGGCGGCCGCGGCCGTGCTGACACCGAGTCCGAACGCGAGCGCCCGCACGCGGTCGGCGTCGACGCCGAGCAGCCGGGCCGAGCTCGGATTCTGCACCGTCGCGCGGACGGAGCGCCCGAACCGCGTGCGAGCGAGCAGCAGATACAAGAGGACGAGGATTCCAGCCGAGAGGGCGAACGAGAATGCCCGCACCTCCGACACCTGGTAGCCGAGGATCGTCCATGACGCGTCGGCGTAGCTCGGCTGGGTCGCGCGGAATGTGGTCTGCCAGATCGCCCCGAGCACGCCTTCGATCCCGAGCGCGAGCGCCCACGTGATCAGCAGCGACAGCTCCTCGGCCTGCTCGCTGCGCAGCGAACGGATGAACACCATCTGGACGGTTACCCCGAGCGCGAAGATCAGCGGGGCGACGATCAGCACCGACAGGAACGGGTCCACGTGCAGATGGTGGAAGAGCGCGTAGCTCAGGTAGGCGCTCAGGATCACGAGCGCCCCCTGGGCCACGTTGATCACCCGCATCACGCCGAAAACGAGCGTGAGACCGCTGGCCATCAGCGCATAGACACCTCCGGTCAGTAGACCGAGAATGCAGGCCTGGACGAGGAGGTGCACCGGGCCGCTCAGCGACCCCAGGGGGGCTTGGGCCACACGGGAGCATGCAGCGCGATCCGCTTCGGATAGACCGGCAGCAGCTTTCCTTTCACCCACTCGACGAGCAGGTCGCTGCCCTGCGGCTCGCCGATCGAGTTCCAGCGCAGCACGCCCTCGACCGTCGGCCAGGTGCCCCTGTGCAGCGCGGCGATCAGCTTGCCGTTGTCGAGCGCGTGGATCTTTGCCGTGCCCTCCTGAAGCACCTGGCCGGCCGCGTAGGCCTCGGCCGAGGTCGGATCGATCGAGCCGGGCTTGCCACCGTACTTTTTCACGTAGGCGGCGACAAACGCCTTGTTGCCCGGCGCCTTCGAGTCCGGGAACCAGTCGCCGGCGCTGAAGATCCCGTTGATGTTCTTCACGCCGACCTTGCTCGGGAACTCGGCGGGATCGTTCGGCCCGTTCGAGAAGTAGAGGAACTTCGGGCTGAACTTCAGCTGCACCATGGCCTTGACCTGGGCGTAGGCGTCGCCGTTCTGGGTGCCGCCGACGACGAGCTCCGGTTTCAGGGCCGCGTACTTGGAGACGATCGGCGTCATATCGGTCGTCTCGGAGGGGTAGATCGTCTTGTAGACCGTCTTGATCCCGGCCTTCTCGAGCAGCTGCCGCACGCGGTCTGCGATCGGGGAGGAGAAGGGGTCGTCGAGCGACGGGTACGCCGCCGTCTTGGGCCGCTTCGCCCTGGGCAGCGACAGGATGAAGTGCGCGAACACGTCGGCGCTGTCGATCACCGGTGCTGGCTGCGTGAAGAAGACGTTGTGCAGCTTCTCGCCGAAGACGGCCGGGCCGCCGCCGGCCGGCTCGATGAACGCGTAGTGGTACCGGTTCACCACGGTCGCGGAGGGCGCGCTGAGGAGCGTCGAGAAGGGGCCGAAGACGAACGAGACCTTGTCCTTCGTGATCAGGTTCTGGTAATTCGTCACGACCTGCGTCGGACTGCTCGTGTCGTCGACGATCTTCAGGCTGACCCGTTGGCCCTGGAGGCCGCCGCGCGCGTTGACGACGCTGGCCCAGAGCTGGTAGCCGCGCATTGCGGCCTTGCCGGAGTCGGAGAAGTCTCCCGAGAGGGAGAGCGAGATCCCGATCTTGATCGTGCTCGCGCGGGCGTGCGTGCCCTGCGCGGGCGCCCCCCCTGCCGCGGCAGCGGCGAGGGCCAGGGCCGTGATCGAGGCAACCATGATGCGGATCCGGTGCACGACCGAACCTCCTTTGCCCACCGTTAACCGTTCGTCTGATAATCAGACCGCGCGATTGAAGCACGGATCCGCGCAGGCCGCAACCGCACCCGAAGTTCCTTGCAATGCGTCCCTCAGGCACGTAAGCTCCGCGCCGCGTCTGATTGTCCGACAGGCGCCAGAGACCATGAGCTACCAACCAGTCGAGCGCCGGAAGGTCTACGAGCTGATCGCCGACCAGCTCGTCGCGGAGATAGCCGGTCGCCGCCTGAAGCCGGGAGACGTGCTGCCGCCCGAGCGGGAGCTGACGCAGCTCTACGGCGCCGGCCGCTCATCGGTGCGCGAGGCGCTGCGGATGCTGGAGTCGCGCGGCCTGATCGAATCGGAGGGGAACGGCTCCTTCGCGGTCGCGGACTACCGCAACCCGCTCAACACGTCGCTGAGGCTGCTGCTCAGCCTCGACGAGGCGAACATGCGCGAGATCTACGAGCTTCGCCGCATCCTCGAGTGCGAGGCGGCCGCGCTCGCGGCCGTGCGGCGGGCGGAGGAACACCTCCGGCAGATGGGCGACGCGATCGACGACATGCAGCAGGGCCTGGAGTCGGCCGACGCCGACGCCGAGCTGTACATCGACGCCGACCTTCGCTTCCACGTCGCGATCGCCGGTGCGACCGAGAACCGCCTGGTGCTGCACAGCATGCAGGCGCTGCGCGACCTGCTGCGGCGTGCGCTGATGACGATCTTCCTGATTCCACACAGCCCGGAGCGGTCGCTCGAACAGCACCGGGCAATCCGCGCGGCGATCCTCGCCGGCGACCCTGACCGCGCGCGCGAGGAGATGCGCGCGCACCTCGTCCGGGTCGAGTCCGACGTCCACCAGATCGTCGGGGAGGGGCTCAGTCCCGTCGGGGCCGCGGGAACGAGTGGACGTGGCTGAGCTCGGTTACGTCGGCCTGGGTGTGATGGGCGGCCGCATCGCCAAGCGCCTGCTCGACGCCGGCCACCGCGTCACCGGCTGGAACCGCACGAAGGAGAAGGCGCAGTGGCTGCTCGGCGCTGGGATGCAGTGGGCCGAAAGCCCGCGCGAGGTCGCCGAGCGCAGCGAGATCGTCTTCACGATGGTGACGAGCACGGCCGCCGTGAAGGCGGTGACTGGAGGGCCCACTGGGATCCTCGCCGGCCTCTCCGCCGGGAAGGTGTACGTCGACATGTCGACCGCGAGCCCGGCGAACACGCGCGCCCTGGCTGATCGCGTCCGCGAGGCCGGGGCCCACATGCTCGACGCGCCCGTCTCTGGTTCGGTGGTCACGCTCGAGCAGGGGAAGCTCTCGGTGATGGTCGGCGGCGACGCGGATGCCTTCGCCCGGGTCGAACCCGTGCTCGAGGCGATTGGCCCGACGGTCTTGCATGTCGGCCCGAGCGGATCTGCCGTGACGATGAAGATCGCCGTGAACCTCCAGCTCCATGTGCAGATGGTCGCTTTTAGCGAGGGCGTGCTCTTGGCGGAGAAGAGTGGGATCCCGCGCGAAACGGCGGTCCGAGTGATGCTCGCGAGCGTGATCGCCTCCCCGATGGTCACCTACCGCGGGCCCCTCGTGCTCGAGCAGCCTGAGGAGGCGTGGTTCGATTGCAACATGATGCAAAAGGACCTGAACCTTGCGCTCGAGCTCGGCCGCGAGCTCGACGTGCCGATGCCGACGACGGCGGTCAGCAACGAGCTCCTCACCGCTGCACGCGGCCTGGGCCTCGAGCACAAGGATTTCGCAATCGTCTTCGACGTCCTCGCGACCCTGTCGGGCATCGAGACCGGCGTGCGTCCGTGAGCGCGACCAAGCCTGCTGCGGCCGACCGGCCGGTCCTCGACGGCCCCTGGCTCGAGATGTACCGGCAGATGGCGAAGATCCGCCTCTTCGAGGAGCAGGTGAACGAGCTCTACCGCGGCGCGAAGATGCCGGGCCTCGCCCACCTCTACATCGGCGAGGAGGCTGTGGCGGTGGGCGTCTGCTCGGCGCTCCGACAGGATGACTACATCACGAGCACGCACCGCGGCCACGGTCACTGCCTGGCGAAGGGTGCGGAAATCGACCAGATGTTCGCCGAGCTGCTCGGCAAGGAGGCCGGCTACTGCAAGGGCAAGGGCGGCTCGATGCACATCGCCGACCACGCAAACAACAACCTCGGGGCGAACGCGATCGTCGGCGGCTCGACGGGCATTGCGACCGGCGCCGCCTTCTCGGCCAAGCGGCGCGGTACCGACCAGGTCGCGGTCTGCTTCTTCGGCGAGGGCGCGCTCGGCCAGGGGCTGCTCTACGAGGTGATGAACATGGCCTCGCTCTGGCAGCTGCCGGTGATCTACGTCTGCGAGAACAACCTCTACAACGAGTACACGCACTACCTCGAAGCGACCGCGGGGGCCATTCTGGACCGCCCGCGCGCCTTCGGGATCCACGCGCTCGACATCGATGGCCAGGACGTTCGGGCTGTCTACGCCGTCACGAACGGCCTCGTCGACCGGGCGCGCCGCGGCGAGGGCCCCGCCTTCCTCCTCGCCAACACCTACCGCTACCACGGCCATCACGTCGGCGATGTCGACCGCTCGTACTACCGGTCGAAGGACGAGGAGGAGCTCTGGCGCGGCGAGCGCGACCCGTTGCTGCGGCTCGGCAGGTGGCTCCTCGAGCACGGCATCGTTGACGCCGAGACGCTGGAGGCGATTGAGGCCGGGGCCCGCGAGGCAGTCGCACGGGGCGTGCAGTTCGCGCTCGACGCGCCCTTCCCGGAGCCGACCGAGGTGACGGACGATGTCTTCGTCTAGCACCGAGGCCCGAGTGGCGACCCGGGAGATCACCTTCGGCCAGGCGATCAACGAGGCGTTGGTCGAGGAGCTTCGGCGCGACGAACGCGTCTTCGTGATCGGGGAGGATGTCGCCGAGGCCGGGACGCCCTTCAAGGTGCTCTCGGGGCTCGTGACCGAGTTCGGGCCCGAGCGCGTTGTCGACTCACCGATCTCCGAGGCCGGCATCACCGGCCTCGGCGTCGGCGCGGCGATGACCGGGATGCGCCCGGTCGTCGACATCATGTTCGGCGACTTTCTGACGCTCGTGCTGGACCAGCTCGTCAACCAGGCGGCGAAGGCGCACTACATGTCGGGCGGCAAGCTGACGGTGCCGCTCGTCCTGCGGACGACGCTCGGCGCGACCCGCCGCTCGGCCGCGCAGCACAGCCAGAGCCTGCAGGCCTGGGTCAGCCACATCCCGGGCCTCAAGGTCGCGATCCCCTCGACGCCCTACGACGCGAAGGGCCTGCTGAAGACCGCGATCCGCGACGACAACCCGGTCGTCTTCATCGAGGACAAGCTGCACTACCCGCTCAAGGGCGGCGTGCCCGA
This sequence comes from Gaiellaceae bacterium, assembly GCA_046262635.1. Classification (GTDB taxonomy): domain Bacteria; phylum Actinomycetota; class Thermoleophilia; order Gaiellales; family Gaiellaceae; genus JBHEMK01. Next base: position 4,161 of record JBHEMK010000131.1, on the reverse strand, counting down.
AGACGAGTACACGGTCCCGCTCGGCCTCGCCGACGTGAAACGCGAGGGCCGCGACGTGACGATCGTCGCCACGAGCTCGATGGTGCAGGTCTCGCTCGCCGCCGCAGAGCTGCTCGAGGCCGACGGGATCTCCGCAGAGGTCGTTGATCCCCGCACGACCTCGCCGCTCGACGAGGACACACTGATCCGCTCGGTCGAGAAGACAAGCCGGGCAATCGTGGTCGACGAGGGCCACCGGCGCTACGGCGTCACGGCGGAGATCGCCTCCGTGATCGCCGACCGCGCCTTCTACCACCTCGATGCGCCTGTCAAGCGGATCGGCGCGCTGGACGTCCCGGTGCCCTTCTCGCCGCCGCTCGAGGATGTGTCGGTGCCGACACCCCAGCTCGTCGCGCAGACCGCACGCGAGCTGATCGGAAAGAGCTGAGAATGGGACTGCGGACCTACGGCACGATGGCCGTCGACTGGGAACAGCGGGCCGACTTCGACCGGCTGCGCACCGAGCGGCTCGCGAACGCCAAGTCGGCGCTGAAGCGGTCGGAGCTGGGCGCCCTGCTCTGCTTCGACATGAACAACATCCGCTACATCACGGCAACCCACATCGGCACGTGGGCGATCGACAAACTCGTCCGCTTCACGCTCCTGCCCCAGAACGACGAGCCGATCATGTGGGACTTCGGCTCGGCCGCGCGCCACCACAAGCTCTACAACCCGTGGCTCGGCGAGGAGCGCTCGCGCGCCGGGATCTCGACGCTGCGCGGGTCGGTCAAGGGGCGTGCCGAGTCCGTAGCGCAGAAGGTCCGCGAGGAGCTGGCGGAGCGTGGTCTGCTCGGCGAGCCGGTCGGGGTCGACGTGATCGAGCTGCCGGTGCTCGAAGCGCTCCAGGCCGAGGGGATCACGGTCGTCGACGGCCAAGCACTGATGCAGGACGTCCGGATGATCAAGACGGAGGACGAGATCACGCTGCTCAACACCGCGTGCGCGATGGTGGACGCTGCCTATGACGAGCTGTTCCGGACGCTACGGCCCGGGATGCGCGAGAACGAATGCGTCGCGCTCGTCAACCGCACCCTCTACGAGCTGGGGTCCGAGCACGTCGAAGGGGTGAACGCGATCTCGGGGGAACGCTGCTCGCCCCACCCGCACGTGTTCACCGACCGGATGCTGCGGCCGGGGGATCCCGCCTACTTCGACATCCTCCACGCCTACAACGGCTACCGGACCTGCTACTACCGCACGTTCGCGGTCGGCAGCGGGTCTCCGGCGCTTGTCGAAGCGTACAAGCGCTGCCGCTTCATCCTCGACCGCGCGATCTCGATGATCCGGCCAGGCGTCACAACGGCCGATGTCGTCTCGACCTTCCCGGAGGCCCCGGAGTTCGGCTTCCCCGACGAGGAGGCGGCCTTCGCGCTCCAGTACGGTCACGGCGTCGGGCTCTCGATCTGGGAGAAGCCGATCTTCAGCCGGCTTGTCTCGTTCGACTACCCCGAGGAGATCCGGGCAGGAATGGTCTTCGCACTCGAGACGTTCTGGCCTGCTTCCGACGGCTGGCAGGCGGCCCGGATCGAGGAGCAGCTCGTCGTCACGAACGACGGCTGTGAAGTGATCACCCGCTTCCCGGCCGAAGAGCTCCTCGTCGCCGGCGGCGGCCACTACACCGTAGGGGGTCGGCTGCCCGGGGTGCGCGAGGTGACGTCGAACCTGAACAACCCTTCCCTGGCCGACGCGGCGGTCGACTCCGCAGGGTCCAAGGCCGCGCCCGTGGACTGATGCCGACGGACGTGATCATGCCCGCGCTCGGGCTGGCACAGGAAACGGGCAAGCTTCTGCGCTGGTACCGGTCCAACGGCGACGCCGTTGCGAAGGGCGAGCCGCTGTTCGAGGTCGAGACCGACAAGGTGACGGTCGACGTCGAAGCGCCCGCCGACGGGACGTTGGCGGGGCTGACCGCCGCCGAGGGCGAGGACGTCCCGGTCGGCCGGGCGGTCGCCGTCGTGCTCGCGGCCGGGGAGCAGCTCGCTGAAGCTCGGCCTGTGTCCGCGCCGGTCGCTCCGACCGCCGAGGTGCAGGCCAACGGCGCCGCGACGCCGACCGCGCATCCCCCCAGCACGCCGTTAGGTGGAGGCGAGCGGGGGCGCCGACGGCTCGCGTCGCCGAAGGCCCGTCGGATCGCCAAGGAGCGAGGCGTGGACATCGCTGCGCTCGACGGCAGTGGCCCCAACGGCACAGTCGTCGCCGCGGACGTTGAACGTGCCCGGGGGGCAAGCGGCACCACCCTGTCACCTGGAGGAGTGGTCGGGTCGCCAATTGCGGTCGGGTCCGCCTGGCGCGTGATGGCCGAGCGCACGACGCAGAGCTGGCAGACGGTGCCGCACGTCTTCATGCGCCGCGAGGTGGAGGCGACGCGGCTGCAGAGCTGGCGGGCAACCGCGCGCAGTCGGCCGGGGAACGAGAAGGTCAGCCACACCGACCTCGTCGTCAAGCTCGTCGCAGAGGCGCTGCGGCGCCACCCGCGGGTGAACGCGTCGTGGCGCGACGGGGCAATTGCCGCGAACGAGCACGTCAACGTCGCGATCGCCGTCGCGATCGATGACGGAGTCCTTGTGCCCGTCGTGCACGACGCCGACCGGCTCGAGCTCGGCGCGATCGCGGCGCGGCGGATCGAGGTCGTGGCCGCCGCGCGCGAGGGACGGCTGCGGCCGGCCGACCTGTCGGGCGGTACTTTCACCGTTTCAAACCTGGGCATGTACGGCATCGACTCATTCGACGCCATCGTGAACGCGCCGCAGGCGGCGATCCTCTCCGTGGGTCGAATCGCCCACCGACTGGTGCCCCTCGAGGGCTCGGCCGCCGTGCGGCCGATGCTGACGCTTGGACTCTCCTTCGACCACCGCGTCGTCGACGGCGCCCGAGGTGCGGAGTTCCTCTCGACGCTGGCTCTCCTGGTCGAGGAGCCGGCAGGACTGGTGCGATAGCCCTCGCAACGCTCGGGTCCATCTCGGAGAGTTCCCAACCCTCTCGATCCTGTCGTGCTGCTGCTCTCGCCGATCGTGGTCGACCGGCGCGTCGAGCACCTGGCCGGGCTCGTCTGGCAAGGCTCGGCGCTGATCGCCGGATCCCCGCTGCTCGTGGGGAGGACGTTGTGAGCCCCGTCGTCGACGCGCACGTCCACCTGATCGTCCCCGGGCTCGGCGCGGAAGTCTCCTGGGACGACCGCGGCCAGGTCGTCATGCTCGGCGGGCTGAAGATGCGATCGGCGCTCCGCGAATTCGTCGACTTGGGGCGCATCCTCGAGGAGCAGGACCGCGCGGGCGTCGACCAGATCGTCGTCTGCCCCTGGGTCAACCTGCTCGGCGCCGAGCCACAACGCCAGAACGAGGCGCTCGCCGCGCTGGCCGGACCCCGTGTCATCGCGCTGGGCACAGTTGACCTGGCGCGACCCGACGACCTCGTCGAGCTGATGCGCGACGGTCGGCTCCACGGAGTCGAGGTACCCGCCTCGCCCGACGGCGACTATCTCGGTCACGAGCGCTTCGGCCCCTTCTGGGCGGCGGCGGAGGCCACGGGCGCGCTCGTCTTCGTCCATCCGAGCACGCACGGATTCGGGCTGCCGGTGATGGAGGAGCACTACCTGTGGAACACGGTCGGCAACCCGTTCGAGACCACGGTGGCCGCCGCCCACATGGTCGGCTCGGGCGTCCTGGACGACCACCCCGAGCTGCGCGTGCTGCTCGCCCACGGTGGCGGGGCGCTCCCCGCCCTCCGCGGCCGGATCGCCCACGAGCAGACCCTCCGCCCGCCCGGCCGCGACGTTCTTGCCGCGATCGGCCGGTTCTACGTCGACACCGTCGTCCACGACGCCGGCGTCCTGCGGAGCGTCGTCGAGTTCTTCGGCGCCGACCACGTTCTACTCGGCTCCGACTACCCATTCGACATGGGCGTCGAGCGCCCGGCCGAGATCGTGCGCTCGCTCGGTCTGCCGCCGGACGATCAGAGCGCGGTCCTCGGCGGCAATGCCCTGCGACTGCTGGCTCAGGCGTGATCGCGCGGAGGGAGCCCCACTGTGCGCCGCCAGTGCTGCTGGCCGAGCTCGAAGCCGATCGCGCAGCCGAGGTCGACGAGCTCCGGCTCGCTGAACGCGGCGTGGAGGCGCTCCCAGAG
>JBHEMK010000130.1:0-34752 GCA_046262635.1 Gaiellaceae bacterium | reverse complement strand
CGCCCGCCGTAGAGTATCCGGGAGAGGATGTCGCGCCCGAACGCGTCGGTTCCGAGGAAGTGTCCCGCTGCGAGCGGCGCGGCCAGTGGGTGCAGCGGGTCGATCTGGTTCGGGTCATAGCTCGTTATCAGCGGAGCGGCGAGCGTTACGACGATGACCGCCAGCAGTAGGGCGGCGCCGACAAGGAGCGATCCTCGCCGACGGAAGGCGTTGTTCCGGTGCCGAACGCGTCGCTCGAGCAGGTCGAGCAGCGCGATCGAGGGGTCGAGGGCGCTCATCCCGTCGACACTCGCGGGTCGAGTGCCGCATGCACGACGTCGGTGAGCAAGTTCACGGTGACGACGACGAAGGCGAAGATCAGCGTTGTGCCCTGTACAACGGAGTAATCCCGTGTCGAGACCGAGTCGACGAGCAGCCGGCCGAGCCCAGGAATCCCGAAGACGTTCTCGATCAACACGGTGCCGCTGATCAGGAACGCGAGGTTGATCCCGAAGACGACGACGAGCGAGATGATCGCGTTCCGAAATACGTGGCGGCGCAAGACGGCGAAGCCGCTGATCCCCTTGATCCGTGCGGTATCGACGTAGTCGGTGGCAAGCACGGCGAGCGTGCTGGCGCGCAGCGTGCGCACGAGGATCGTCGAGAACGCCACCGCGATCGTGAGCGCCGGCAGGAACAAGTAGCGCAGATGGCCTGGGAAGCTGGTGCCGTAGCCGTTGACAGGGAACAGGTGCAGATGGATGGCGAAGATGAGGATTAGGATGATCCCGAGCCAGAAGGCGGGCATCGCGAACGCGATCAGGAACCACACGCGAGCGATCTGGTCGAAGATGCGGCCTTTGCGTAGCGCCGAGTAGATGCCGACCGGAATCGCGATCACTGCGGCCATCACCGCTGCGTAGACGACGAGGAAGAGCGTCGCCGGCAGCCGCTGGAAGATCACCGTCGTGGTCGGCTGCTGATAGTTAATCGACTCACCGAGGCTGCCATGGAAGAGCCGCTTCATGAAGAGCACGTACTGGTCCCACAGCGGCCGGTCGAGGCCGAGCACTCGCCGGAGCTCGGCACCCGTCTGAGGCGTGTAGTGCTGGCCGAGGATCTGCCGCGCGGGGTCGCCCGGGATCAGGCGCAGGAGGAAGAAGGTAATCACCGTGATCCCAACGAGGACCGGGATCATCTGGAGGATCCGGTGGCCGAGGAAGCTGTAGCGCCTCATGCGCGGGAAGGGGGGAGCCGGCACCTGAGCGCCGGCCCCCGCGTGATCCTCCTAGTGCGAGTCGACCGTCAACGAAAGCAGCGACAGGTTGTAGTTGCCGAGTGGGCTCGCGTGGAACCCGTGCACCCACTTCCCCTGCGCGTACCGGTACGGGCTGTAGTCGAGCACTAGGAACGGGCTCTCGTTGTACACGATCCGCTGGATTCTGTTGTACATCGCCGCGCGCTTCGCGGAAGAGCGCTCTGCACGCGCCTGGTGGACGAGCTTCGTCGCCCGGGCATTGCCCCAGTACGAGCTGAAAGCGTTCGCTCCCCCCTTGGGGTCAACCGCGAACGTTGTCACCTCGTCGGGGTCGATGATGTCGTTCGTCCAGTAACGTTGCCCCATCTGTGAGTGTCCGCCGTCCTCCTTCGTATAGGCGGTGAGCAGCTCGAAAGTCCTGATGTCCACCTTGATGCCGAGCTTCGCGAGCTCCGACTTGATCACGACCGCGGTCGCGTTGCCGGCCACATCGTTCGAGACCTCGATCAGGAAGCAGTTGAAGCCCTTCGGGTACTTCGACTTCGCGAGCAGCGCCTTCGCCTTCGCGAGATCGTAGGGGTACGGCTTCAGAGACGAGTTCCAGTACTGCATCTTGTACGGCATGTACGAGGACGCGACGATTGCGTGGCCCGAGTACGCAAGCTTTACGATTGCGTTGCGGTCGATCCCGTAGTTCAGGGCAAGGCGGACGTTCTTGTCCTTGAACGGCGCGAAATGCTCGTCCAGCTGGATGAAGTCGACGCGCGTGGACGGGAAGAGGTCAGCCTGGAGGTTCGGATTCTTGTTGATCTGGTCGATCAGATTCCCAGGCGGGTTCTCGATCACGTCGACGCTCTTGTTCTGCAGCAGGAGGACGCGCGAGTTGTCGTTCGGGACGATCGTGATTTTCACGTTCTTGATGTTCGGTTTCTTGCCGTACCAGTACGGGTTGACCATCAGATCGATCTCGCTGTCCTTGTTCAGCTTCGTAACCATGAAGGGGCCACCGCTTATCGGGTGGTCGAAGAATGTTGCGCCCTGAGCCTTCAGCGCCTTCTCCGGCACGATTGCGTATGCATACATCGCCAGGTCGGCGAGCAGCGGCGCATGCGGCTCCTTCAACGTGACCACGAGCGTCTGCGGGTTGGGCGCGGCAACACTCCTGACCGAGTCGAGCAAGAAGCCCCAGCCGCCCTTGAATTTCATCGAGCGGTCAATCGAGAAGCGGGCGTCCTCGGCCGTCTCCGGCGAGCCGTCTGAGAACCGAGCTTTCCGCAGGTGGAAGGTGTACTTGAGCCCGTCCTTCGAGATCGTCCACGACTTCGCGAGGTCGGGCTGCAACGCCGTGCCGGCCGCGTTCGACTGAACCAAGCGATTGTAGATGTTCTGGTCGATCCAGATGCTTTCGTTTGCGGAGTTGACCGCCGGGTCAATCGTGTCGACCTTGACCGCGTTTGCGATCAGGAGCGTGTCGACGCCCGCCTTGGCCGACGCTCTGCCGCGCGTCGCTGCGAAAGCCGCGCCCGCCACGAAGAGCGTGACGAGGCCGCTGAGCAGAACGAGCTGAGCCCTCGAGCTGAACCACCTCATTCGCCGGCACCTGAAGTGATCGCGGTCACGCATAGCCCTCCTCGGTCGTGTGAAGCAGGCACCGATCGTACGGCGCGGCATCGGGATGTGTCAACGCGGAGCGTCGGAGTAGGATCGGCGGCTTGACCGGGCGATTCGAACAGCACGTCGTCCTCGTCACCGGTGGGGCAAATGGGCTGGGGCGGGCGATCGCCGTCGCCTTCCTTGCAGAGGGAGCGCGCGTCGGAATCCTCGACCTCGCCGAGGCGTCGTTCTTCTCGGGTCGAGACGATCTGGTGGCGATCGTCGGCGACGTTGCCGATCCGGTCGTCGTTGCGGACGCTGTCGAGTCGGTCGCAGGACGGTTCGGCAAGGTCGACGTGCTCGTCAATGACGCCGCGGCCTATCCCGATGGCCTGGTACTCGAGATGCCGGTCGAGGCATGGCGTCGCGTCTTCGACGTCAACGTGACCGGCGCATTTGCCGCCTGCCAGGCCTTCGGGCGCCACTGTGTCGCGCGCGCGGCGGAGAGCGCGTCGATCGTGAACATTACGACGGGCTCCGTGCGCAGCCCCCGGCGTGGCGGTGCTGCGTATTCGGCGTCGAAAGCGGCGCTCGAGACCTTGACGAAAGTGGCCGCGATGGAGCTCGGACCGCACGGGATCCGGGTGAACGTCGTCTCTCCGGGGTACATCGACGTCCGCGGCTGGAGCGATGCTTTCCCCGACCGCGCCTCCGAGGAGCTGCGGGCCGGGCTCGTGGACTCGATCCCGCTTGGCCGAGCGGGGCATCCGCTCGACGTCGCGCAGGCCGTGCTCTTCCTCTGCTCCGAGGCAGCGAGCCACATCTCCGGCGCCGTGCTCGACGTCGACGGCGGCTCGCTCGCGGGACGGTTCACACTCGCCTCTGATCCAGGGTCGATGCGGCGGTGAGCCGGGTCCGCCTCGTGATCACGAGCCCGCTTCCGGACGAGCTTGTCGCTGCGATCCGGGCAACCGACGGGCGGCTCGACGTCGTGCACGAGCCCGACCTGCTCACCCCGGCGCGCTACGCCTCCGACCATCCGCTGCCGCTGCTCGAGGAGGCCGGCGCGCGGGAGCGGTGGGAAGCGCTGCTCGCCGAGGCCGAGGTGCTCTTCGATTTCGGGCCGCTCGAGCTCGCGACGACGCTCGCGGCGCGGCCGCATCTGCGCTGGATCCAGGCGACGAGCGCGGGCATCGGCATGCTTGCCAAGCGCGTCGGGTTGACGGAGAGCTCAATTGCGGTCACGACGGCTGGCGGCGTGCATGCTCGGCCGCTCGCAGAGTTCGCCGTGCTCGCGATGCTGATCTTCGGTAAGGACGCTCTGCGGCTCGGGCGCGAGCAGCGCGAGCATCGTTGGGAACGCTACGCCGGTGAGGAGGTCGCGGGCAAGACCGTGTGCGTTGTCGGGCTCGGCAAGGTCGGGCGCGAGGTGGCTCGGCTTGCCCGCGCGCTCGACGCCAGAGTGGTCGGTACCGTGCGCGAGATCGGCGACCGTGTTCCCGAAGAGCTGTGCGTCGAGCGGCTCGAGGAGATCGAGCGGGTCGATGAACTGCTGCCCGAGGCCGACGTGCTCGTGCTCGCGGTACCGCACACCGCGCTCACACATCGGCTGCTCGATGCCCGCCGGCTCGCCCTCCTGAAGCCCGGCGCGATCGTTGTCAACATCGCGCGCGGCGACGTTGTCGACGAGGGTGCACTGATCGACGCGCTGCGCTCGGGACATCTACGCGGGGCCGCCCTCGACGTCTTCGAGCAGGAGCCGCTGCCGCGCGAGAGCCCCCTTTGGGAGTTGCCGAACGTCCTCGTCAGCCCGCACTCGGCGAGCACCGTGGCAGCCGAGAACGAGCGCATCGTTCAGCTCTTCCAGGAGAACATCCGGCGGTACCTCGACGGGCGCCTGCTGCTGAACCTGCTCGACAAGGAGCTTCTCTACTGAGCGCGATCCGCACGAATGAAGAACAGCTCGTCGTCCTCGGGATCGAGGCCGCCGTCAGCCACCCGACCTGGAGCGGCTCGTACGCGGTCGACGACTACGGCCAGCCAATGCTGCTGCCGGGAATGTCCGGCGTCGTCGCAAACGTTCGCGTCGGAGACCCCGTCTTTCCCTGGGCGGCGGACCACCTCGAGCCCGGCGTTTCGGCGGGCTCTGCCGACCGCGGACGGCACCACGCGCTCCAGTTCCTAGCCTGCCTTGGCAACGCCGTCCGGGTCCTCCACGGTTCTGCCGCCGGCGCCGAGGGAACCGTCTGCGGCAAGCACGCGTTCGTGCTTGTTGACTTCCCTCAGGCCGCACTAGACGCACTCGCGCCGGGCGACCGGATGCTCGTTCGCGCGCACGGCCAGGGCCTGCGGCTGAGCGACTTCCCGGAGATCGCGACGCGGAGTCTCAGCCCTGCGCTTCTGCACGCGCTGCCGTTGCAGCCCGATGGCGTCGGTCGGCTGCGCGTCGAGGTTGCATTCGAGATCCCCGCGTACCTGATGGGCGCCGGGCTCGGCATGAGCTCGGAGTGGGCGAACTGTGACGTGATGTTCACCCACAGTGACACGGTCGAGCGGCTGGGGGCGGAAGGCCTGCGCCTCGGCGACATCGTCCTCATGCAGGACCAGGATCACCGCTACGGCCGCGGCTACCGCAAGGGCATGTCCGCGATCGGGGTCGTCGCCCACGGAGGCTACGGCGGCATCCCCGGCCACGGCACCGGCGTCGTCACGATCATGTCCGGCCCGAGCGAGCAGTTCGAGCCGGTGTTGGCCGAGCGGGCGAACGTCCGCGACTATCTGAATCTTGCGGAGTGAGAGGCGGAGCGTGAGCGAGGCTGCACGGATCAACGAGCGCGAACTGCTCGTGACCGCGGTCGTCGGGGAGGTGACGAGCCCGTCGATGGCGGCGAACCCCTACGAGGTCCACGCCGATGGCACTCCGGCCGTTCCGGTCGGCATGGGAGGCATCTGTTACAACGTCAAGGTCGGGATGAGCGCACTCGGCTGGGCCGGCGACCAGATCGAGCCCGGGGTCAGCATCGCGAACCCAGCTCCACCGGCCAACGAGGCGCTGAACCTCTTTGCGTGTGTCGGGAACCGCGCAGTCGTGCGCAGTGGGGACGCAGCGGGCTTGGAAGGCATCGTCGTCGGCAAGCACGAGTTGTTCATGGGCGCCAAGCACGTGCTCGTCCACCTCGATGACGGCGCGCTCGAGCGAATCGCCCCGGGGGACAGCGTCCTCGTCCGGGCCAGCGGGCGCGGCATGCGGGTCGAGGGCACGCCGGAGATCGCCTGCCACAGCCTGAGCCCGGAGCTCTGGCGGGTCTGGGCGCCGGACCTGCGCGACGGGGTGCTCGCGGTGCGCGTCACGCGCGTCTTCCCACCCGAGGTGATGGGGATGGGCAGCGGCCGGGTCAGCGCGGTCACGTCCGTCGCGCTCCAGGACGGCACCGACGAGGGCCTCGAGGGCTTGCGGCTCGGCGACCTCGTTGCTGTTCGCGACTGGGACGCCACCTACTACACCGGCTACCGTACGGGGGCGCTCACGATCGCCGTCGTCGCCTGCGGCGACAGCCCGATCCTCGGCAACGGGCCGGGGATGACACTGCTCCTCTCGGCCCCAGCCGCCTTCATCGAGCCCGAGGTCGATTCGGACGCGAACATCGCCGAGCTACTCCGGCTCGCGTAAGGGCGAATCGTGGCCGACGTGACCGAGGCGCCGTTGCTCGAGACGAGGGGTCTCACCAAGCATTATCCGCTGCAGGGCGGGCTCGTCCGGCGTCTCCGCGGGCAGCAGCAGGCGCTCGTCGCGGTCGAGGACGTGTCGCTCGCGATCCAGCGCGGCGAGACTCTCGGCCTGGTCGGCGAGAGCGGCTCGGGCAAGAGCACCTTCGGTCGCCTGCTGCTCCAGCTCGAGAAGCCGACCTCCGGCGACATCCTCTTCGAAGGCCGGAGCGTGCTCGGGCAGCGGGATCGGTCGGCCCGCGAGCTCCGCAAGCGCATCCAGGTGATCTTCCAGGATCCCTACTCCTCGCTGAACCCGACGATGACTGTGCGCCAGATGCTCAACGAGGTGCTCGCCGTGCACGGCATCCTGCCAAGGGAGGCCCGGTCCGCGCGCGTCGCCGACCTGCTCGAGCGCGTCGGGCTCGCACCCGAATTCGCCGGCCGGCGTCCACATCAGTTCAGCGGCGGTCAGCGCCAGCGGATCGGCATCGCTCGCGCGCTCGCGGTCGAGCCCGAGTTCATCGTCGCCGACGAGGCGGTCTCGGCGCTCGACGTTTCTGTGCAGGCCCAGGTCCTCAACCTGATGATGCGACTCCAGGAGGAGCTTGGGCTCACCTACCTGTTCATCTCGCACAACCTGACTGTGATGCGCCACATCAGCGAGCACGTCGCCGTCATGTACCTCGGCAGAATCGTCGAGCAGTCGCCGACGGAGACGCTCTTCGCAGAGCCGCTGCACCCCTACACACAGGCGCTGCTCAAGGCTGCGCCGAAACCGACGCCGCGACGCCGAGCGATCACTCCGGCCGTCTCGGGTGACATCCCGAGCCCGATCGAACGGCCCAATGGCTGCCATTTCCATCCGCGCTGCACGTTCGCAATGGACATCTGCCGGACTGAGTATCCGGCGGCCCGACGCGTCGGAGCGGCGCTCGTCGCCTGCCACTTGTACGACACCGACCCGGACGCCTAGGTTGGGTTTGAATCGGAGACGAGCGACTCGAGCCTGCGCTCGAGCGGCATAGACATGCGCCTTAGGACCCCGTGTCTACCGGATTGCACCCGATCTGCTGCTGCTCGCGCCGCATCTCGGCGACGCTGCCGATCGGGAGCTTCGCGGGGCTTGCGGAACAGCATCGGCGGCTCTCCCGGACACAACGGGGTACGAGAGCTGGGGTAGGGGCGGCCACGCGTCTCCGGCGCGCGAGCCTGAACCACCCGGTTCGGGAAAAGTGTGCCCGCCCGAGCTCTCTGATGGACGCACGTCCCCTAGTCCAACCTCCCTCGTGGCGGGATCCTCGGGCGCCCGAAGATCCGCGTCAGGAACGGCCGTGCAAATCACGGACCGAGAAGATCCAACAGACGGGAGCGACGGGGCTCGACCCGACCCGAGGCTGAACCATCCACCACAGATGCTCCACAGAGGTGCGGGCGGGGAGCAACGCTCCCCGCCCGCGACCGCGTCAGCCGACCCAGCTGCCGCGCCCGGTGCACAGGTCATAGCCGACCAGGCAGGGTGCGCCGTTGTTGCCGGAGGTGATGTCGCGGTAGGTGATTGAGCTGCCGTACACGTACGCCGCATTGACGGTCGCGCCAGAGTCGGCAGACCCAGCTGCCCACATCGGCGACGACGCGCTCGTGCCGCCGATCGTGAACCAGCCGCTCTGACCCTGGTAGCGGACCGTGTCGTAGACGGAGACGCCCGAAGCCGGATCGGCATCGAGGGAGACATCCGGAGTGGCGCGCTTGCCGCCGCAGCGCACCTGCGAGTAGCCGGAGAACGCAGCCTGCGCCGCGGTTGCCGTCTCGTAGGCAGAGCAACCGCCACCGCCGCCGGACCAGCCCGTCTCAGAGGAGAATGTGCCACCGGAGAAGTGCAGTGTGGTGCCGCCGACGGAGATGACGTTCGGCGACGCCGACGGATACTCCGCCGGCAAACCGGCGTCACCCGCCGAGACGAAGAAGCTCACACCTGTCCGGACGAAGTGCGAGTCGTACTGCGCCTCGCCGCTCGATTCCGAGCCGCCCCAGCTGTTTGAGACGTACTGCGCATGCGCCTTCGCGTAGTCCTCGGCGGCGAGCAGGTTCGCGAAGCTGTTCGAGCTCGCCTCGACCAGCAGGATCTTCGCCCCGGGCGCGATTGCGTGCGCCCACTGGACATCGAGCGAGATCTCGAGCGCCCAACCGGAATCGGTGTGGGGGTAGCTCGTGCCACCGGTCTGGTTCACCTTCTGGAAACAGCCGTTCGCCGTCGTGCACGCGGGCAATCTGTATTGGCTCGCAAACACGGCAAGGTCGGACTCCGCATTCGGATCGTTGTAGGCGTCGACGATCGCGACCGTCTTGCCGGCGCCCGCGGTTGTCGACGTGCTGAATGAGTACGCAGACTTGATCGTCGCCGGCGAGAGGCCTGTCGGCGAGGTCGACGCGTCCGGATTCCCACGCGCGTCGGTAACGACGAGCGCATGACAGTGAAACCCGTCCACGGCTGCCGGACAGACGGCGCGAGCGTTGGCATTGCCGTTCGCTGCGGAACCCGTCGAGCCGCCCAGAGCGACAAAAATGCTCGCGGCGACGAGAACCGCCAGAGCGAGATACTTCATGTGCTGTAACCCCCTCCTTCGACCGATCGGAACGGGCGATCCTACCCGGCATCCTGGGGCCCGAGGACCGGCTTCAGCTACGAGCGTCATTCGAGCGGCAAGTCCATGGCAACTCAGGCCTCAACGCCGCCGACGGCGAGCCGCGCCAGCTCCAGTGCGCCGACCACCCCCGCGCGGTCGCCAAGGGCGGGGGGGACGCGATGTAGGCGTCTATTGCCTCCCCGAGTTCCCGGCGCGGCGAAGTAATCGCCCGCCAGCTCGCTGACGCGACTGCGGACGGCCGGCAGCAGCAAGGGCTCCTTCAGCACGCCGCCGCCGAGGATGATCCGTTGCGGCGAGAGAGTGCAGATCACGTTCAGGAGCCCGAGCGCCAGGTACTCCGCCTCGAGGAGCCAGACGCGCTCGTCGGTCAGTTCCTCGGGAGGGTGGCCCCAGCGTGCACGGACGGCGTCACCCGAGGCGAGCCCCTCGAAGCAGTCGCCGTGGTTGGGGCCGACGGCCGCGAATGGGTCGCGGGCGCGGTCGTGCGGGACCCGCATGTGCCCGAACTCGGGATGGAGCAGCCCGTGCATCAGCCGCGCGTTCGCCATGCCGCCGCCACCGATGCCGGGCCGACGTGGTGTAGCAGAAGGTCTCGAGACCCGCGGCCGCCCCCCAGCGGTGCTCGTCGAGCGCGGCGGCGTTGACGTCGGTGTCGAAGGCGAGCGGGAGGTCGAGGCTCCTACGAAGCGCCGCCACAACGTCGGTGGCCCAGCCGGGCTTTGGCGTCGTCGTGATCCTGCCCCACGTCGGGGAGGCGCGCTGGACGTCGATCGGTCCGAATGAGCCGATCCCAACGGCGCCCAGCATTGCCGTTGGCGGCAAAGAACTGGGCGGCGCGAGCGATCGTCTCATCCGGATGCGTGGTGGGAAAGGTGACGGATTCCTGGACGTCGTCGGGTCCGCTGCCGATCACGCAGACCCATTTCGTGGCTCCGGCCTCGATGCCGCCGTAGATCATCCGGTTCCAGCGGACGCTGAGGTTTGAGCGCCGCTCGACTTGCGGACCATGAGGTCGGCGGGCAGCACGCCAATCCGTCGCCGCTGGCTGCCCCGGCCACTGAGCCGGTCGAGGAGCAGCTAGGTGGCGTTCGTGGCGTCTGTCTCGGCCGGCCGGCCCATGAAGGTGAGGCAGAGGTAGAGGCGCGAGACGTGCTCGATGGCCGTTGCCGACGGAAAGAAGCCAGTGGTAGCTGCCATGTCTGGACGCTGTTTTCTTCTAATGGCCCGTGGCGGAGAAGTGCATGTAGTCCTTGGTTGATCCGGTCCACGCCCCGCCCCAACCCCAGCCGATTGAGCGGAAGGCCTGAACGACGGCCGGTGTGACCATGCCGCGGCGGAGCCGTGAGCGGTCGCGGAACGGGCGGCTCGAGCGCGTGAACGTCTGCCCGCAGCCCACGTAGGGGTTCTCGACCGGGTTCAGGTCAACCGCCTCGCCGTAGGCGTGCTCCGACCAGCTGCCTGTGCCCGTCCCGCCCGTACAGGGAGAGGGAACGGCCTGCCGGCAATCGAAGCTGCCGCTGATGTCGCGGTCGGCCGGCTGGGAGCGGCTTGGCCCGTAGAGATCGTCGAGGCTCAGGTGGCGGATCGGGAAGCGCAGCTCGTAGAGTCGACGGAACACGCGGGCGAGCGGAGCTGCCGCGTGCTCGTTGACGACGAGCTGACCGGTGTGTACGCGGCTGTCGAACCCCCAGTGGGCAACGGTGAGGACGCGCAGCCGCGAGAGTGGAACCGGGCAGTTTTGCTGCCAGAAGCCCGCTTTCAGCTCGGCTCGAAGCGGCGCGGGCACGGGCTGGATCGACGCTGTGAATGACAGCGAGGCGAACGACAACGCAAGCAGACGGGTCACAGGGCTCGTCGCTTCCCTCGACGACGAGGAAGCCTCATCGCGGAATTTCCTGCCGCCACACGCCTGACCCTAACCCTTGACGCCACGAGTCGATCCGCGTGCGGACGCAACGACGAGCTCGGCCGTGGGTTCGATCAGGCCCCGGCCATGCTCGTCAGACGTCCGGCCACGATTGCTTCAGCGGCCTCGCGGCTCGAGGCGTAGCCCGTCACGACCGCGACGAAGACGTCACGGTCGAGGCCGTAGAGTTCCAGGGGCTCAAGAGCGCGAACGGTGGCAGTGCGGGGCGTGTCCCTCAGCAGGGCGATCTCCCCGAAGAAGTCGCCTGGACCGGCCGTCACCAGCTCGGTCCCCTCGATCTCGATTGCGGCGTGCCCGCTGTCCACGATGTAGAAGCGGTCGCCCGCCTCGCCCTGCAAGAAGACCGGCGACCGGGCCTCGACCGCGACTCGCTCGAGCGAACCCGCCAGCCGCTCGAGCTCGGGCGGCGCGAGCGGCGCGAACATCGGCACGCCCCTGAGCAGCTCGAGCTGACGTTCCGGGACATGGGCACCCCGGTCGATCGCCGCGAGCGGCCGCCAGAGCACGGCGACGAGCACCGGCAGAAACAGGCCGGAGGCGACGAGCGCGGGCCGGGCGCCGATGGCGTCGATCAGCAGAGGCGCGAGGAGGGAGCCGACGCCGAGGGTCACCAGGATCACGGTCTCGAGCACGCCGAAGACGCGCGCAAGGATTGCCTCGGGTGCGGCCCGCTGGAGCAGGGTCATCGCTGCGACGTCGGCGACCGTCCCGCCGACCCCGGCGACGCCGAGCAGGACGAGGACAGCCGCTGGTTTCGTCCAAACGGCGGCAGCCGCGAGGGGAGCTCCGAAGAGCACCAGCCCGACAGCGAGATTCCCGCCGAGGCGCCGGCGCCCGACAAGTGCGGCGGCAACGGCGGCGCCCACCACGCCGCCGACACCCAGCGCGGAATTGAGCCAGCCGACACCCGCCTCGCCGAGGTGTACGAGGCGCAGAGCGAGCACGACGACGAGGACCATCATCAGTCCATTGACGAGCAGCTCGGCCGCGAGCAGTCCCATGACGACGCGGAGACGTCCGTCCGCGACGATCGCCGCGAAGCCGGCGAACGCGGCCTTCGTGACCGATTCGCCCTCGGGGCGGGCTGGTGGCGGCCCCTCGTCGACGCGAATCGAGAAGACGAGGGCGGCCGACCACAGCAGCAGGCCTGCGGCGACGGCGAAGACGGTGCCGGCTCCGCCCGCCACGAGGAGCAGGCCGCCGAGTGCCGGACCGCCGAGGGTCCCGATCGAAGCGATCGAGCTCGAGACGACGTTTGCAGCCACGAGCTCCTCGGGATCTCGCACGAGCGAAGGTCGGAGGGCCGCCTCCGCCGGATGGAAGGCGCTGGCCGCGGCCGCGACGAGCCCGGTCAAAACGTAGACCAGCAGAGGCGGCCCGCCGGCCTCGACCGTCGCCGTTGCGAGCGCGAGCGCCGCCGCACGGACGAGATCGGCCGTGACCATGACCCGGCGGCGCGGGTAGCGGTCGGCAAGAAGCGCAAGCCAGGGGGAGAGCAGGGCGGCTACGCCCCAGCGCCCGAAGCCGACCACGCCGACAGCCAGGGCGCCTCCATGGTCGTAGGCGAAGACCGCGACCGCCACCGCATAGGCCCACGTGCCGAGATTCGCGCCTGCCCAGGCCAGTTCGAGCCGGCGGAGCGCCGGGTTCCGGAACGCGTCCGAAAAGGCCTGCAAAGGCTCCAGCGCGCGATCCACCGACAGGAGGATCGCAGCTTTTATTGCTTCTTTCGACGTCGCGAGGGATGATTCTCCCCAGTACAGCCGTCAGGTAGGACAAGGGCGCGTCGCTGTGACGCGTGGCAACCGACGAGGAGGAAGAATGTCAACGGACGAGCGGGACGAGACGACTGCTATCGACCCCGACGAGGTCGAGAGGCTGAAGACCGTGCGGGCAAACGAGGACAGCGACGACGTCGAGGGCCACAAGACCTCGGTTCGCGCCAACGATGACGCCGAGGGCGACGACTTCGAGGGCCACTCTCAGATTCGGCGTCCGTCGGTGCGCTGAAGAGCGCCGGGGGCCCGTTTTTCGCGAAGGAGCCCGGGCTGGCCCGGGCTCCTTCGCGTTAAGGACTCAGGAGTCGGTCGAGCGCGGTGAGAACCTCCATTCCCGCCGTGCGCTTTTCTTGCGGAGCGGCGTCGAGGCGCGCGGCCAGGCGCGCCAGGAGGCCGTGTTCCCCGTTCGCCTCGAGCGCGGCGCGCGCGCGACGCGCCCGCTGAAGGAGGTCGAGCGCGATCGCCGCCTGATTCGCAAACAGCGACAGCAGATCCATCTCGGCGAGGGTGAACCGCGTGTCGCGAGGTCGGTCGAGTACTTCGAGCACGCCGAGTGCGCGCTCCTCGACGAGCAAGGGCACCGCCATCAAGCCCTTCGGAACGTAGCCGGTGCTCTCCGCCGCCTCGCGCGAGAAACGCGGGTCCGCACCGACGTCGTCGATGACGAGTGGTTGTCGGGTGACGAGCACCCAGCCGACGACGCCCGTGCTCGACGGAAACCGACGCCCGATCAGCGTCGTCGACCCGAGTCCCGCTACCGCCTCGAAAACGAGCTCGTCGGCGTCCTCGTCCAGGAGGAAAACCGAGGCCGCCTGCGCGCGGAAGATTGCGCGAGCCGTCTCGGCGATCGACTGCAGCAGTGCGTGGTATGCCTCCTCGGCGCCGAGGACACCGGCCGCCACCGCACTCGAGAGTTCGCTCACGTCACGTTCCGACGTTCGATGCGGTCATGTACAGCACGCTCTTCAGCTGGAACGGGGTCAGGGCAGGATGCTTGCTCAGTATGCGCGCGCAGATGCCCGAGATGTGCGGCGTCGCGAAGCTGTTACCCGTGCAGCGCAGTGTCTGTCCGCCGAGCCAGGCGACGTCGATCTCGAGCCCACGGGCGAAGAACTCCACGGGCGGAGCCGGGTTGTAGTAGTACGTCAGTGGATCGTCGTCCTCGTGGCTGCCGACCGAGATCACGCTCGAGAACCTCCACGGAAAGCTGTCGACAGGCATGTTGTGGGCCGAGGCGACGAGGATTGTTTGCCGGAAGTAGGCCGTGTCGGCGAGTTCGTGGAGGACCTCGGCGAACTGCTTCTTCGTCGTCGACAGGCTCATGTTGATCACGCTGAAGCCCTCGTCGATCGCCCACTCGAGGCCCCCGAGCATGACCGGGCCGCTGCCGGTGTTGCCGGCACCGAGCACGCGCACACTCGTGAGCTCGCAGTCGGGCGCGAGGGCCCGGATGATGCCCGCACACGCAGTCCCATGCCCGCAGACATCTCCGGCGCCGTCCTCCTCGACGGCGATCCCGGTATCGCTCCGCGTGACGACCACGGAGCGCTGCACCGCCCCGACAAGCGGGTGGTCGGCCTCGATGCCGCTGTCGAGCACGCAGACTCGTACTCCCGCCCCGGTCGCCGCGTCGAGCGCCCAGTCGCGGGTGATCTGTCCCGCCCAGGCGCGATCGAGCTCAATGCGGGGCACCGCCCCTGCGGGCAGACTCCAGGCGGGAAGATCGTCCTCGGACGGCGTTGCCACGTGAGGATGGTACGGCTCCGCGCACACAGCCGGTCGTGGGCCTGGGCGTTCGCCGACCGGCGCCCGCCAAACGGAGCGCTCGACGCCGCGAGTTCGGGAGTCAACGACGAGAACCCGCCGCCTGGAACGCGCCCCCAACGGACTCCGTTCCAGCTCGACGGTTACCCGCGTGATCGCAAGGATCAACGGGCGGATTTGGGGCGCCTCCGATCGCGCACGCCCCCGCTGGCCACTCGGGTGCGGAGCGGCTTCGACTCTGACTCCTCGTCGAGCGGATCGTCCGGCCGGCAGCTCGACCGCCGATCGCAGAAGCCAAGCTAGAATCGCGCCCATGCCCAGGAACGTCTCTGCGACCCTCTCCTGGGCCTCCGGTCCGACCGTGATCGAGTGCGAGGAATACGAGGGGCCTGCCCTGCCTCGCCGGCGAAGAACAGGCGTGACCGAAGCCCTTTAATCGCGACGCGAGCTTCACGAAAAGTCAGGAGAAGGAGATGCCGCATCGTCTGCTCGTTGTGATCACGACCGAGGTCGCGGAGGGCGCCCTGCGTGACCTGGCCCGTGATCGAGCCGGCGATGATGCCGAGATTCTTGTGGTTGCACCGGCAGCGGAGATTTCGCGGCTCGACTGGCTGACGAACGCCGAGGACGATGCCCGCACCGAAGCCGCCTCGCTTGCGGTCAAGACGGCAGAGGCCGCCCCGACTGAGGATGTCGAGGCCCGTGTGGGCGACTCCGACCCCGTGAAGGCAATCGAAGATGCCCTGCGCACGTTCGCCGCGGACGAGATTCTCGTCGTCGCTCGCCCCGACGATCAAGCCGGCTGGCTCGAGGAGGGCTCCGCCGCGACGGCTCAAGCGCGCTTCAGCCTTCCGATCACGCGCGTCACAGTTGCACCAGACGGATCGCTCTCGAGACCGGGCAGCTAGGACGGCCCGGGGCGCCACGGAGCCTGCCCTCCGGCGGCGGGTCCAGCCTGAAAGCGTCAGGTCGCCTCTGAGATTGTGTCGATGGCCGCTCAGATCTAATCTACGATCCCGTTTCTCTTGAGCGTCAGGAGGGCCACTTGAGCGATCGCATCGTCGTCAGCGACGGGATCGTCGTCACCATGAACGACGCGAACGACGTGCTTTTCGGTGCGTCGGTCGTGATCGAGGACGACCGGATCGTCGAGGTCACGACCGCCCCGGTCGACACGAGCGCCGCGCGCGTGATCGACGCGACCGCGAAGGTCGTGATGCCGGGCCTCGTGGACTTCCACTACCACACGGCGCTCGGCAAGGGCTGGAGCGACCACCTGCCGCTCTGGGAGTACCTGCAGACATGCTGGTATCCGATGATCCGCGCCCTCGACCCCGAGGACGCGTACTGGGCCGCGCTCGCGAGCTACAGCGAGTCGATCAAGTGCGGCGTCACCGCCGTCAACGACATGTATCGCCAGCTCGAGTCGCTCGCCCAGGCGGCGGAGCAGATCGGAATCCGGGCCGTTCTCTCCAACGACGTGGCGACGGACGAGCACGACCTCGACTCACTGGCCGACAACGCGAGCGCATTCAGGACGAAGCACGGAGCCGCCAATGGGCGGATCAAGGTGCTTATCGGGATCGAATGGCTGCCCCTCGCCTCCGAGGAGCTCTTGCGTGACGCACGGGCGCTCGCCGACGAGCTCGGGACCGGCATCCACATCCACCTGAACGAGTCGCTGAGCGAGGTCGAGATTTCGAAGGAGATGTTCGGGCGCCGCCCAACGGAGGTGGCGTACGACTGCGGCATCCTCGGCTCCGACTGCATCGCGGCGCATTGCGTCTGGCTCTCCGATTCCGAAATCGCGCTGATGCGCGAGACGCATACGCACATCTCGCACAACCCGAGCTCGAACGCGAAGCTCGGCAACGGCGTTGCCCGGATCCCCGAAATGCTCGCGGCCGGGCTAAACGTCGGCCTCGGCCACGATGCGGCGGAGTGCAACAACAGCCGCGACATGTTCGAGGTGATGAAGTTCGCGTCGCTCGTGCACCGGGCCGCGCGGGTCGATGCGAGCCTGCAGCAGGCGCCGGACGTCGTGCGGATGGCAACACGAAACGGCGCCGAGGGTCTCGGCTTCGACGCGGGCCAGCTGGCCGCCGGCAAGAAGGCCGACCTGATCGTCCTCGACACGCAGAACCAGATGTTCACGCCGCTGATGCCGGAGAACGCTGACCACATCTTCTCGCACCTGGTCTTCGCCGCGAACGGCAGCTGTGTCGAGACCGTCGTGATCGACGGCCGGATCGTCTACGAAGACCGCGCATTCACGTCCATCGACGAGCAGGATGTCCTGCGCCGGGCAAACCAGGCCTTCGTCGAGGTCCTCGGTCGCATGCAGGCGCCCGACCTCGAGGCGGTCAGACGTTGAACGAGCGCGGGGGAACCCCGGGGTTCCCCCGCGCCTCGCCCTAGCAGCCGGCCAGATAGGCGTCCGTTTCGATCGAGGAGGCCTGGACGGGCTTCTTCAGCAGCTTGTTCTTCAGCATCCACGAGCCGAAGGCCCGCCAGTCCGCGGTACTGAAGCAGCCGGTCCTCAGTCCTTTCGGGGACGCGAGGGCCTTCAGCGTCAGCGGCACCATCGCCGCCAGGTCCTTCTGCTTGTAGTCGGACTTCTTCTTCATGATCGCGATCGCCCCGGCGGAGTCCTTCCGGGCTGCGTTCACTCCCGCAACCATGCCGGCGAGGAACGATCGTACAGAGCTTGCGTACTTCGAGTCGGTCTTCAGCCGGTTCCTGTTCGCGACGATCAGCAGCTCGTCGTAGTGGGGAACACCGAGCTGGGCCATCTTGAAGACGACCGGCGCCTTCCCGGTCTCGTTCCGGACCTTGACCGCCTCGATGTTCCAGTAGCCGCCGACGATGGCCTCGGCCTTTCCGGTCAGGAGCGCCGGGACGAGGTTGAAGCCGACGTTGACGCTCTTGATGTCGCTCGGGCCGAAGTGCTGCCGCTGCCGGATCGTTTGGAGCACGGCGCCGTCGAAGGGCAGCCCGGCGTTACCGACGGTGGCCCCCTTGAGATCCTTGAGCGTCTTGACCTTCGAACCGCCCTTCGCGATCATGGCGTTGAGCGGCGTCGGGATCAGTGCGCCGACGGCGATCACCGGCAGGCCCTGCGCACCGGCATAGAACATGTCGCCCTCGTAGTAGACGGCCAAGTCGAACCTGTTGGTCGCGACGAGCTTCAGCCCGGCGGACGGGTCGGAGGGAGTCTTCATCGAGACGTCGATCCCGCGCGATTTGAAGTAGCCCTTGTCGAGGGCGTAGTAGAGCGCAACGTGGTCCGGGTTCGGGAACCAGTCCAGGGCCACGTTCAGCGACCCCGAGCGGGTCGCGGCCGTGCCCGAGCCGCCGGCCACGGCGCCGAACGCCGCCGCCGCGGCCGCGCCGATGGCGGCGAGCACGAGCCACCTGCGGTGCTTCGTCGAGGTTCTCACAGTGCCTCCTTTGCGAGCGTCGATGCCTTTTCCAATCACTCGTGCGCGTTCCCGCCGGCCAGCGTCCCGGCGCGTGCCCACGGAATCGTCAGCCGCTCGACGAGCGAGACGAGGACGAAGAGGACGACGGCGATCAGGGTGACGAGCATGACGGCGGAGAAGACGCGCGGCGTCTCGAGCTGGCCCTGGGCCTGGAGCATTTCGTAGCCGAGTCCGCCGTTCGAGCCGGCCCACTCGCCGAAGACCGCACCGATCGCTGCGTACGTCGCTCCGATGCGTGCACCCGAGAAGATCAGCGGCAGCGCCGAGGGGAATTCGACACGGCGAAAAATCGACCACCTGGACGCGTCGAGGGTCAGCATCATCCGGATGTAGTCGCGGTCGACCGAGGCGAGGCCGTCGACCGTGTTGACGACGATTGGAAAGAAGGTGAAGAGCGCGATGATCGCTAGCTTCGGGCCGATGCTGAAGCCCATCAGGAGCACGAGCACGGGCGCGAGTACGACGGTCGGGATGCTCTGCGAGGCGATCAGGATCGGGTAGATCGCCCGGCGGAGTGCAGCGGAGAGATGCAGCGTGATGCCGATCCCGAGGCCGGCGAGGATCGCGATCCCGAACCCGTAGATCACCTCGCGCGCGGTCACCCACGTCGCGGAGCCGAGCAGGCCTGAATCGTCGTAGAGGTTTCGGGCGATCACCGACGGTGCCGGCCAGAGGTAGTTCGGCACGTTCAGCAGCCGGCAGAGGAACTCCCAGAGCCCGAGCGCCAGCAGGACGAGGATCGCCGACGGCGCGTACTGCAACGAGAGCGCTCCGACGCGTCCGCGCGCGGGCCGCTCTCGTGCGAGCGTCGGGTCCTCGGTCAGCACTCGAGCGCCTCCAGCGCCTGCTCTTTCAACTCGGTGAACTCGGCGGACGTGACGATCTCACGGCGTGGCCGGTCGCGCGGGAAGTCCGTCCGGAGCCTCGCGACGACCCGGCCGGGCCGCGGCGAGAGGACGATCACGTGGTGGGTCAGCAGAAGCACCTCGTCCACGTCGTGCGTGACGAGTAGCACCGTCCGCGGCTCCTGCTCGAGCGCGCCGAGCAACCACTCTTGCATCTGCCCGCGCGTGATCGAGTCGAGCGCGCCGAACGGTTCGTCCAGCAGGAGCACGTCCTTGCCGGCGAGGAGGGTGCGGAGGAACGCCACCCGCTGGCGCATTCCCCCTGAGAGGTGGGCCGGGAGGCGGTCCTCGAACTCCCCGAGCCCGAAGCGCTCGAAGAGCGGCTGTGCCTTCGCGCGCGCCTCCGCCCGCGAGGCGCCGCGGTTCTCGAGCGCAAGGCCGCCGTTGTCGAGGGCGGTCCTCCAAGGGAGCAGAAGGTCGCGCTGCGGCATGAGCGCACAGCGCGCGAGCCGCGCGCGCGCCGTCGTCGAGCCGCCGATCGAGATCGTTCCCTCGGAAGGTTCCATCAGACCGGCCACGGCCGAGAGGAGCGTCGACTTTCCGCAGCCGCTCGGCCCGACGATCCCGAGTCGCTCGTGCTGGGCAATCGAGACGTCCATCCGGTCGAGGGCGAGCACGGTGCCGAAGCGCTGGCTGACGCCCTCGATCTTCAGAGCGGAGCTCTCGGTGCGTGTGGGGGCCTGGCTGGCGATCGGGGCCCGTTCGGGCGACGTCGGCACGTTACTCCTCGACGGAACGCTTAATATATGAGATACCGAGAGCGGTTCTTACCCTAGTGAGAGGGCGCTCGACTTGTCAATGTCACCGTGCAACGAGCGGAGCGGCGTGCCCGCGGCGGTCTGCTGGGACGAACGCTTCGCGATCCACGACATGGGGCGCGGCGGGCTCTACCTTCCCGTCGGCGGTCTTGTCGAGGACGACGTGTTCGTGGACAACCCCGCCCGGATTGTCAGGACACGCAATCTGCTCGCCGCTGCAGGTGTGGACCGCAGGGTGTCGATGGTCGTCCCACGGGCGGCGACGCCCGACGAGCTGCTGCGGGTGCACTCCGAGGAGCATGTCGAGCGGATGCGGGAGGTCTCGGCCGCGGGGGGCGGCGATGCGGGCGGCGGCTATACGCCGATGGACGCCGAGTCGTACGAGCTCGCTCTGCTCAGCGCGGGCTCGGCGCTGACGGCCCTTGACCTCGTGCTCGGCGGCGTGGCCGACGTCGCCCACGGGATGCTCCGCCGCTCGGGCCACCATGCCTCGCGCGACTCCGGCTACGGCTTCTGCATCTTCAACAACTGTGCCGTCGCCGCTGCGGCTGCGCGCGCCGTGCACGGGCTCGAACGCGTCGCGATCGTCGACATCGACGTCCATCACGGCAACGGGACGGAGGCGGTCTTCTACGACGACGCGTCCGTTCTGACGATCTCGATCCACCAGGACCGAAGCTTCCCGGTCGAGACCGGTGGCGTGGAGTCCGTCGGCGCCGGGGACGGACTCGGCCGGAACGTCAACGTCAACCTTCCAGCCGGCGTCGGCGACCCGGGCTATCTGGATGCGCTCGACCGGATCGTCGTCCCGATCCTGACGGAGTTCCGGCCCGAGCTCCTGGTCGTCGGCTGTGGCGTCGACGCGAATCTCTTCGACCCGATGGCTCGCCTGGGGGTGACGGCGCGCGGGTTCGCGGGGATCGCCCGCCGGTTGGTCGCGGTTGCCGACGAGACCTCCGGCGGTCGGCTCGTCTCGGTGCAGGAGGGCGGCTACAGCCACGTGTACGCGCCGTTCTGCTGGCTCGCGTTCCTTGAGACGATCGCGCGGCTCGAGCTCCACGACGACCCGTGGGAGGACTTCGTCGCCGGTCAAGCTGTCTGCCGGGAGCTGGCCCCGTGGCACGTTGAGGCGAACGACGCAACTCGCGACGCGCTCGCACGCTACTGGCCGTCGCTCGACTAGACGGCCACCTCGCCTGCGCCGAGCGCCGCGTCGATCGAGTCGCGCTCGACGGAGAGGATGTGCGCCTCGGTGGCCGCGGCCGCCGCATCCGGATCCCCCGCTTCGAGGATCGCGAGAATCTGCTCGTGCTGCTCCAGCGACCGCGCCTCTCGTCCTGGGGCCCGGAGCGAGGAAGTGCCGATCAGAAGGAGGACGCTACGGAGCTCGTCCAGCACGCTCGCGAGCCGCCGGTTGCCGCTCGCCTCTGCGATGACGTCCGAAAACTCGGTCAGGGCGTCGGCCACACGCGCGTCGTCCGCCGCCTCGAGCGCCGCGCGTCCGCGCGCGATCGATTCGCCGAGGGCGTGCAGCACAGCCGGCGGGCGCTGCCCGGCGAGCTCGCGCACGATATGGCACTCGAGCAGGCGCCGCAGCTCGAGGATCTCGCGGACGTCGCGGGCCGACAGCTCGCGGACCCGTGCCCCGCGGTACGGCTCGATCTCGACGAGACCGTCGCGCTGGAGGCGGATCAGGGCCTCACGGACCGGCGTCTTCGAGACTCCGAGCTCCGCGGCGAGCCTCGCCTCCACGAGCTGGCCTCCGGGCCGGAGCTGGCCGGATGCGATCTCATCGCGGAGCCGCTCATACACGCGGCGCTCGAGCTGGGCAGGCACGATCTTCTGCGGCACGCGGGCCACTCGTACATCGTATCTCACTTGACACCCGTGACCCCCGCTCCTAAGGTCGCTCGTATCTGATATCTCATCAGGGCGGAAGCGGATGGCACTGGCACCCACACACGGCGACATCGCCGCCGTCGTCGAGCAGGTCGGCGGCGACGACGCGATCCGGTTGACGCAGGAGATCGTCCGCATCCCGAGCGTCGTCGGCGAGGAGGGAAGGCTCGCCGAGGCTCTCCACGCGCGGATGCAGTCGATGGGCTTCGACGACGTCTCCTTCCAGGACGCGTTGCCCGGGCGGCCGAATGTCGTCGGCGTCGTCGACTCCGGCCGGCGCGGGCCGACGCTCGTGCTGACCGGGCACGTCGACACGAAGCCTGTCTGCCACGGATGGGAGGGCGATCCCTACTCCGGGCGGATCGAGGACGGCCGCCTCCACGGGCACGCCGTGATGGACATGAAGGCCGGCGTGGGCGCGCTCGTCGAGGCCGCCGCAGCGCTCGCGCGGTCGCGGGGGAGCTGGCGCGGGCGCGTGCTGCTCGCGGCGGTCGCCGACCACATGGGTGACCAAACTGGCGCGATCCGCTTCTTCGCCGAGCACCCTGCCGACTACTGCATCCTCGGCGAACTCACGGATCTTGCGATCTACCTCGGCCACCGTGGCCGGCTCTATTGGGACATCACCTCGATCGGGCACTCGGCCCACACCTGCCATCGCCACGACGCGGTCAACGCGATCGCGAAGATGACGCCGCTGATCCAGGAGATCGAGGCGCTCCGCCACGTGCCTGAGCTGCCTGACTGGGTCGCGACGCTCTTCGGACGCGAGCTCTACACCGCCGTCGGCCGCATCTACGGCGGCCTCCCCCCCGGAGGGCCCTCGATGATCCCCGACGAATGCACCATCCGCGTCGACTCCCGCCCGCAGCCGGGGGTGGGTGTCGAGTCCGTCCGCAGGCTGATCGAGGGGGCCGTCGAGCGGGCACGCGCGGCCGATCCGGCGGCGCGCTACGAGGTCGTGCTCGCCGACGAGAAGTCGGCCCACCTGATCGACCGGCGGCACCCGCTGACGCTCGCGCTCGCCAAGGCGTTCCGGATCGTGACCGGCCGCGACCCCGGGTACGGCGGCGGTTCATGGCTCGCCGACACCGCCAGCTTCGGCCGGCTCGTCCCGACGATCATCTTCGGCCCCGGCCGCGAGCCTGTCTACATGCCGAACGAATGGCTCGCAACCGACGACATCGAGATCGCGGCCCGGGTCTACGCGGCGACTGCGGCGCTCCTGCTCGCGCCCGATGCTGCCTAGAGTCGAGTGCCTCGACGCGTTGCGGACGCTCGCAACGACGTGTGCCGGAGTCCAGAGCGGCGAGCGAAGCCTGATCGTCACCGACACGGCGGCAGACCCGGAGGTCGTCGAGGCGATGGCTTCGGTTCTCCGCACGGTCGGAGCCGAGGTTGCCCTGGCAAGCTCGGCTCCGGCCGACCTCCCCGGTGGCGACCCGCCCGCGGCAGTCGGCGCGGCGATGCTCCAGGCGGACGTCATCTTCGAGCTAACCTCCGTCTTCATCGGCTCGTGTCAGGCGCGTCGCGACGCGTGCGCGGCTGGGAGCCGATATCTGACGGTCCCCGGCCTCAGCTGGACGACGCTGCGGCCCGGTGGACCCTTCGCCGTCGATTTCGATGCGCTCGGAGAGCGGGCACGGCGGCTCGGCGAGCGGTTCGACACCGCGAGCGCGTTCCGCCTCACGAGTGCGACGGGCACCGACCTGGAAGGCAGCTTCGAGGGGCGGAAGGGCCGCCCGCTCTGGGGCGTCGCGCGCGAGCGCGGCGGCTACGCTGCGCCGCCGGACGTCGAGGTCGGTGCGAGTCCGGTCGAAGGCACCGTCGAGGGCCGCGTCGTCGTCGACGGCTCCCTCCTCTTCCTGGGTCCCGATCAGCTGGCGAGGCCGGTCGAACTGCGGTTCGAGCGCGGCCGGCTCGTCGCCGCCGAGGGCTCCGAGGCATGGCGTCTCCTCGACGCGCTCGAGCGCTCGGGTGACGACCGGATGTGGGAGCTCGCGGAGGTGTCGATCGGGCTCAACCCACGCTCGCGGCCGGGAGGCTCCCCGCTCGAGCTCGAGGGGATCGTTGGCGGCGCGCATGTCGCCGTCGGCAACAACGTCGCCTACGGCGGCTCGAACGACGCGCGCTCACACATCGACTGCGTGCTGCTCGCGGCTGATCTGGCGCTCGACGGCAGCGCGCTCGACCCGAGCGCGTGATCGACGACCTGCTCGAGCTCGCGGCAGTCCCTGCACCGACGTTCTCCGAGGGAGCGCGCGCAGACTGGTTGGAGCGCCGGCTCGCTGGAGCGCCGGGCCGCAGCGAACGGGACCCGGCGGGCAACCTGCTCTGGCGCTGGGGCGCGGGGCGGCCTCGCGTGCTCGTGCTGGCCCACCTGGACACGGTCTTCCCGGCAGAGACGCCGCTGCGGTTCGAGCGGAGCGGCGCGCGACTCGTCGGGCCGGGAATCGGCGACAACGCCGCCGCCCTTGTCACCGTCGTGCAGGCCGTCTCGGCGCTGCTCCGCAGCGCGCCGGTCGGGCCTGGCGCGGTTGCATTCACGGTCGGCGAGGAAGGTCTCGGCGATCTTCGCGGCGCACGGGCAGCGTGCGAAGCGTTGCGGCCCGAGGCGGCGATCGCGGTCGAGGGCCACGGGCTTGACGAGGTGCTGATCGACGCTGTCGGGAGCGTCCGCGCGCGCGTGCGGGTTGCGGGGCCCGGCGGGCACTCGTGGAGCGACCGCGGGACGCCGAGCGCGATTCATGCGTTGCTCGGCCTTGCGACCTCGCTGCTCGAGCCGGCGGGGCCCGACGCTCCCGTCAACGTGGGCCTCGTCTCCGGCGGACAATCGATCAACTCGATCGCCAACGAGGCCGAGCTCGTCGTCGAGCAGCGCGCGATCGACGAGCCGACGCTCGCACGGTTCGAGGTGCGGCTCGGAACCCTCGCCGTCGCGCCGCCCCTCACCGTCTCGGCCGAGCCCGTCGGTCGCCGTCCGGCCGGTCGCCTCGACCGAACCGACCCGCTGCTTCAAGCCGTGCGCCACGTTCGGGCGGAGCTCCAACTGCCGGACGAACTCGGTGCGGGATCGACGGACGCCAACGCGGCGCTGGCCGCGGGAATCCCGGCGCTGACGCTGGGCGTCGCGCGCGGCGGGGGGATGCATACACGCCACGAGTGGATCGATGCCGACTCGCTTCGGCTTGGCCTGCGCCAGCTCGAGGGCGTCCTCGCGGCGTTGCTCGCCCCGCTTGACCGTTCGGCGCCTCGACGGTAGGGTCGGTCATATCTGATATCTGAGCAAGGAGCCGATGGCAGCCACCCAAGCGATTCTGGAGCCCGTGGCCGAGTTTGTCGGGCGCGAACACGGGCTGCTGATCGCCGGCGAGGAGATCGCGGCGCGGAGCGGCGAGCGGTTCGACGTCGTCAACCCGGCAACCGGCGAGGTCGTCGCGACGGCGGCGTCAGCCGGCCCGAGCGACGTCGACGACGCGGTGCGGGCGGCGCGCGCCGCTTTTCCGGCCTGGCGCGCGCTGCCGCCGGCCGAGCGCGCGGAGCTGCTCTGGAGCCTCGGCGCGCGGATCGCCGAACTCGCGGACGAGTTGGCACAGATCGAAGCGATCGACAACGGCAAGCCCACCGCGGAGGCGCTGCTCGTGGACGTTCCGCTGTGCTCGGCCCTCTTCAAGTACTACGCCGGCTGGGTGACGAAGATCGAGGGCCAGGTCGGCACCCCTTCGTTCGGCTCCTTCCACACCTACATGCGGCGCGAGCCAGTCGGCGTTGTCGGCGCGATCATCCCCTGGAACTTCCCGCTCTTGATGTGCGGTTACAAGCTCGGGCCCTCGCTCGCGGCCGGCTGCACGGCGATCCTGAAGCCGGCCGAGCAGACGCCTCTCTCGGCGCTGCGGCTCGCAGAGCTGATCACCGAGGTCGGTTTCCCTCCGGGTGTCGTCAATGTCGTCACGGGCTTCGGCGAGAGCGCGGGCGCGCCGCTGGCCGCGCACGCGGACGTCGACAAGATCACGTTCACGGGCGAGCACACGACCGGCCGGAAGATCATCGAGGCGGCCAAGGGCAATCTGAAGCGGGTCTCACTCGAACTCGGCGGGAAGTCTCCGACGCTCGTGTTCGACGATGCCGACCTTGAGACGGCGCTCGAGGGCACGCACGGGGCCGTCTTCTTCAACCAGGGCCAGTGCTGCATCGCCGGCGCGCGCGTGTTCGTTCACGAGAGCGTCCGCGACCAGTTCACCGAGCGCCTGGTCGAGCGGGCCGAGGCGGTTCGGCTCGGGTCCGGGCTCCAGCCCGAGACGACGATGGGGCCGCTCGTCAGCGAGGAGCAGCTCGCCCGCGTCACCGGCTACATCGGCATCGGCCGCGAGGAGGGCGCACGCGTCGCCGCCGGCGGTGAGCGGGCGAGTGGCGAGGGGCTCGCGGGCGGGTACTTCGTCCGCCCGACGGTCTTCACCGACGTCAGGCCGGAGATGCGGATTATGCGCGAGGAGATCTTCGGCCCGGTCGCGATGGTCGGCTCCTTCTCCGACGAGGAAGAGGCGGTCGTCCTCGCGAACGACACCCACTTCGGGCTTGCGGCCGGAATCTTCACACGCGACATCAAGCGCGCACACCGCGTTGCCGCGGCGGTGAACGCCGGCACGGTCTGGGTGAACACCTACGGGATGTTCGATGCGGCGATCCCGTACGGCGGATTCAAGCTCTCGGGCTTCGGCAAGGAGCTCGGCCGGGAAGCGCTCGACCTGTACCTCCAGACGAAGACCGTCTGGGTCGACCTCTCGTAGTGGCCGGACCGGTCGCGACGTCGGCGTGCGAGGCGTTTCGGGAGCAGTGCCGCGACGTCTGGCAGAGCCTGCTCGACCACCCGTTCGTGCGCGAGCTCGCGGCCGGAACGCTGCCGCTGGAGAAGTTCCGGTTCTTCGTCGAGCAGGATCTGCTCTTCCTCGAGGACTCCGCGCGGGCGATCGGCTTCGCGGTCGGCCGTGCGGACACTGAGGAGGTGCTGCGCGCGCTCGCCGACGAGCTGCAGATCCTCGTCGACCGCGAGCTCGAGAGCGAGCGCGAGCTGCTGCGGCGGGTCGAGGAGCTCGCCGGGCCGGGTGAGGCCGTCGTGGTGAGGCCGACGACGCTCGCATACGGGAGCTTCCTCGTGGCGACCGCCGCTCGCGGCGACGCGCTCGACGTGCTGGCAGCGTTCATGCCGTGCTCCTGGAGCTACGCCGAGATCGGGCTCGCGCGCGCCCCCAAAGCGATTGAGCATCCCGTCTACGCCGAATGGCTGCGTTTCTTCGGCGGCGCCGAGTACGTCGACTCGATTACCGAGCGGCGCGCGCTGCTCGACCGGCTCGCGTCGAGCGCCGGCCTGGCGCGGCGTCGCCGACTGGCCGGGCTCTTCGCGACCGGCGCGCGGCTCGAGTCCGCCTTCTGGGAGATGGCCTACCGCGAGGACGGGAAGGAGGACAGATGAAGGCGGCGTTGCTCTACGAGGGAGGCGAGGTCCGCGTCGAGGAGACAGCTGACCCTTTCCCGGACGGCTGGGCGCTCGTCGAGAGTCGTGCCGCCGGGGTCTGCGGCACGGAGCTCCACTTCGTCGACGGAATGATCCCGCCGCCGGGCTACCCGTTCCAGCTCGGCCACGAGAGCGCCGGCGTCGTGCTCGAGGCGCCGGAGGGGAGCCTCGTCGGGCCCGGCGACCGCGTCGCGGTCTACAACTTCGTCGGCTGCGGGCGCTGTCGCCCGTGCGTGACCGGCCGCGAGTCGCTCTGCACGAACCCGGTGGGCCAGCTCGGGTTCTCGCTCCCGGGCGGCTTCGCCGACGTCGTGCGAGCGCCGGCGGGGAACCTGGTCCCGCTGCCGGGCAGCGTCTCCTTCGAGGCCGCCGCGATCCTTTCGTGCAGTGGCATGTCCGTCGTGCACGCCTGCCGACTCGCACAGGTCGGCCTCGGTGACGTCGTCGTCGTCAACGGGATCGGGGGCGTCGGGCTGATGGCGGTGCAGGTCGCGGTCGCTGCCGGCGCGCGCGTGCTCGCTGTCGCCGACGCTCAGGAGAAGGGCGACCTGGCCCGCGAGCTCGGCGCCGCCGAGGCGATCGTGCTCGAAGGTGGTCGCGGCTATGAGACGCTGCCCGACCGCGTGAGAGACCTGACCGGCGGTGCGGGCGCGACGCACTACGTCGAGCTCGTCGGGACCGCGGAGACGTACCTCGCAGGCATCCGCTCGCTCGGCCGCGCCGGGAGGCTCGTGATCATCGGCTACACCGACCAGCACCTGGACGTGCATCCGATCGAGCTGATCCTGTCCGAGCTCCAGGTCGTCACGTCCGTCGCTGCCTCTCGCCGGGATCTCGAGACGGCGATCGAGCTCGCCGCGGACGGGCGGCTGCAGGTCACGATCGACACGCGCTATCGGCTCGAGGAGCTCGGCACGGCGATCGACCGCCTCAGGGCGCGGCAGGTGCGCGGGCGGAACGTGGTCGTGTGGTGATGCGAATCGGCGTCACGCTGCAGGGCGTGGACGAACCCGCGCACTTCGTCGAGCTCGTCCGGTGGATCGAAGAGCTCGGCTTCGACGACCTCTGGATCACCGACTCGTCGCTTCACGCGGCCGACTGCTACGTCTACGCGACCCTGGCGCTCACGGCGACGAGCCGGCTCCGTGTCGGTACCGCGGTCACGAACCCGCTCACGCGGCACCCTGCTCTCACCGCGAACGCGTTCCGGACGCTGTCGCAGCTTGCGCCCGGGCGAGTCGTGTGCGGGATCGGTGTCGGCGACCGACCGCTCGGCGAGCTCGGGCTGCCGATGGCGAAGGTGCAGACACTGCGGGACACGGTCGAGGCGCTGCGCGCGCTGTGGCAGGGCGAGACCCTCGATCGCGAGGTCGGGCGGTGGCGCTTCGCCGGCGCCCGCCTTCGCTCGCCCGTGCCCGAGCCACCGGTCCACATCTCGGCGAGCGCTCCGCGCGCGCTCGAGCTGACCGGTGAGATCGCCGATGGCCTGATCCTGCTCACGGCTCTCTTTCCGGAGGGGCTCGCCTTCGCGCGCGAGCAGCTCGCCCGCGGGCGGGCGCGGAGCGAGCGGCTGTCGTTCGAGGAGACGGTCTTTCTCTACGGCGCGCTCGACGAGGACGAGCAGACGGCTCTCGAAGCAGCGCGCTCGATCGCTGCGTGGTTCCCGAAGACTGCGCCCGACTACGCGCGGCTCGCCGGGATGTCGGACGAGCTGATCGACGCAGTCAACACGGCGTACGCGGGAGGCGAGTTCCAGCACGCGCAGCGTGCGGCGAGGCTGATCCCGGATGGGCTCGTCCGGAAGATCGCCTTCTGCGGAACGCCCGCGCAGGGCCGGGCGAAGCTCGACTGGCTGCGGGAGGAGCAGGTGCCGGCGGTGAGTGTGTTCCCGCTGGGCGAAGACCGGCGCGGCACGATCGCACGCTTCGCCGAGGTTGCGCTGGAGCGCGTGTGAGCACCACAGCGTCGTTCTCCGACCGGCTCCGTGCCGCCTGCCGGCCGGACTGGGAGCGGCTGCACGAGCATCCGTTCGTGCGCGGGCTTGCGGACGCGACGCTGCCGCCCGAGGCGTTTCGCTTCTATGTCGAGCAGAATCTCGAGTACCTTCCCGAGTACGCGCGCGCGATGGCACTCGGTGCGAGCCGCGCCGATGATCTCGGGACGATGCGCGTCTTCGCGTCCGAGCTCGCCAACATCGCCGACATCGAGATCCCGCAGAACGAAGAGCTGCTCCGGCGCGTGATCGAGCTCGGGGCGCGCGACCGCGGCGGCTCCGACGGGCTGGCGCCGGCGACGCTTGCGTACACGAGCTTCCTCGTCGCGACGGCCGCGCGCGGCGGGCCGCTCGAGATCATGGCCGCGATCCTTCCGTGCACATGGAGCTACGGGGAGATCGGCTCGCGGCTTGTCGGCCACGTTGTCCAGCACCCGGTGTACCCGGAGTGGATCCACTTCTTCGGCAGCAGTGCCTACGCCCGCGTCGTCGAGACGATGCGCCGGGACTTCGAGGAACGCACCGCTGAATGCGACGAGCGGACGCAGGAGCGCCTCGCGTTCCTCTTCGCCGTGAGCACGCGTCTCGAGTGCGACTTCTGGGACATGGCATACCGGCTGGAGCACTGGCCCGACGTGCGGGCGCGCTACCCGCTTTAGCCGAAGCCAAGCTCGGCCTCCGCGCCCAGGAGCGGCGGCGGCAGCGTCGTCGTCGTCTCCGCATCCGAGAGCGTCAGCGGCAGCCGCACTGTCGGCACCGCCCCCGCCGCCGGGTGGTCGAGCGTGCCGACCATCCCGAGCACGCGAACCTGCTCGGAGGCAAGCACCTCCGAGAGCCGCTGCACGGGCGCGCACGCGACGCCGGCCGCCTCGAGCGGGCCGAGCCACTCCTCGTTTGGTCTCGTCGACAGAACAGCCTCGAGTTCGACTCGCAGCTCCTCCGCGTTCCGCACCCGATCCGCGTTGGTCGCGAAGCGCGGATCCTGCTGCAGGCCGTCGAGCCGGAGAGTCCGGCAGAGTGCTCCCCACGCATCCCGGCCGCCCGTGCCGACGATGACGAGGTAGCCGTCGGCGGTCCGGTAGGCCTCGTACGGTGCGAAGAACGGACTGCGCGATCCGAGTGGTTCCGGCTCGCCGCCGCCGAGCAGGAAGGTGACGATGTGCATCGAGAGCCACGCGAGCGCGCATTCGAGCAGCGAGGTCTGCACCCACTGGCCGCGGCCCGTCTGCTCGCGCTGTGCAAGCGCGGCGAGGATTCCGACGGCCGCGTAGAGCGCGCTGCCGAAGTCGAGCGCGGCGACGGGGATCTTTGCCGGCGGCTGGCCCGGATGGCCGGTCGCGGCCATCAGCCCCGAGAGCGCCTGGACCGTGACGTCGTAGCCGCCCGCGGCGGCGAGCGGCCCCTGCTGCCCGTACGCCGAGATCGAGCAGTAGACGAGCCGTCGATACCGCGTGGCGAGGGAGTCGTAGTCGAGCCCGTGACGTGCGAGCGCGCCCGGGCGCAGGTTCTCGACGAGGACGTCCGCCTCCGCGAGGAGCCCGTGCAGCCGGCCCCGGTCGGCGTCGTCACCGAGGTCGAGCTCGATCGAGCGCTTGCCCCGGTTGAGCGTGAGGAAGCTCGCGCTCTCGCCGTCGGCGAACACCGGTCCCTGCCGACGGTAGACATCGCCGCTGCCCGGGCGCTCGACCTTGAGCACGGTCGCGCCGAGGTCGGCGAGCACCTGCGTGCAGTAGGGGCCGGCGACGTACTGGGTCAGATCGAGCACCCGTACGCCCTCGAGCGGCGGCGTCATGCCGGCCGGGGCCCTTCCACGAGCTCGACGAGCACGCCGCCCGTCGTCGACGGATGGAGGAACAGGCAGGGGCGCCCGTCCGAGGAGGGCTCGACCGGCCCGACTGCGCTGAAGCCTGCCGCCTCGAGCCGTGGCAGCAGTTGCTCGAGCGGTTCGTCGATCCGAAACGCGATGTGGTGGAGGCCGGGCCCGCGGCGCTCGAGAAACCGCTCGATCGGGTTGCCCGGAGCCGCCGGCGCGATCACCTCGAGCGCCGCGTTCGGGCCGAAGCGACCGACCGCGACGCCGCTCGGCATCATCGTCAAAGCAGCGGGTGCGCCAAGCAGAGCCGCGAGCGGCGCGCCCCCGGGCTCGACCGCGACGCCGACGTGGTCGAGTGCGACCGCGGGCAGCGGCAGCGCGCTCACGTGACAGTCGAGGGTCGGTGGTAGCCGAAGACGTCGCCGAGCGCCGAGGAGATCTCTCCCACCGTCGCGTAGGCACGGACCGCGGCGAGCACCGCGGGCATCACGTTCTCATCGCCGGCCGCCGCCGCTCGAACCCCTGCCAGCGCCGCGTCGACCGCTGCCGGGGCCCGGCGTGCGCGAACGTCTGCGAGGCGCTCGAGCTGCCGGTCGCGCACGCTCCCGGGCACCGAGAGGAGCTCGACCTCTTGCGCGTCCGAACTGACCCGGCGGAACCGGTTCACGCCGACGACGACCCAGTCGCCCGTCTCGATCGTCCTCTGCTGGCGGTACGCCGCGTCGGAGATCGTCCGCTCGAGCGAGCCGTCCGCGATGCCCTCGAGGACGCCGTGCTCCTCGATCTCGGCGAGCAGCACCTCTGCGCGCCTCTCGAGCTCGTCCGTCAGCTCCTCGAGAAACCACGAGCCGCCGAGCGGATCGACCGTGCGGGTGACGCCCGTCTCGTAGCCGATGATCTGCTGTGTCCGCAGTGCGAGCAGTGCAGCCTCCTCGCTCGGGAGCGCGAGCGCCTCGTCCCACGACATCGTGTGCACGGCCTGCGCTCCCGAGAGCACGATCGCCAGGGTCTGGAGCGTCGTCCGCACAACATTGTTCAACGGCTCGACCGCGGTGAGAGCGGTGCCGTCGCCGCCCGAGAAGAGCCGGAAGGTCCACGAGCGCGGGTCGCGGGCTCCGAAACGGTCGCGCATGATCCGAGCCCAAAGGCGGCGGATCGCGCGGTGCTTGGCGATCTCCTCGAAGAAATCGCGCATCGTCGAGACGTTGAACGAAAACCGGGGCGCAAACTCGTCGACGTCGAGCCCGCGAGCACGCACCGCTCTGACGTACGCCGAGGCGTTCGCGAGCGTCATCGCGATCTCCTGCACGGCGTCGCAGCCGGCCTGTCGCATGTGATAGCCGCACACGGAGACCGGGTTGAAATGCGGCAGCGACCGCGTCGAGTATTCGATCACGTCCGCGACGAGCCGGAGCGACGGTCCCGGCGGATAGACATACGTCTTCCGCGCCAGGAACTCCTTGAGGATGTCGTTCTGGACCGTGCCTCGCAGCGCCGCTGGTTCGACGCCCTGCTGCTCGCCGACGACCTGGTACATGGCGAGCAGGATCGGCGCCGTCGCGTTGATCGTGAACGAGGTGGAGACGCGGTCGAGCGGGATCCCCGCGAAAACCTCATCCAGATCCGCGAGCGAGTCGATCGCGACGCCCACCTTCCCGATCTCGCCGGCCGCGAGCTCGTGGTCTGAGTCGAGCCCCATCTGCGTTGGCAGATCGAGCGCAACCGACAGCCCCGTCTGCCCCTGGTCGAGCAGGTAGCGGAAGCGAGTGTTCGTCTCCTCGGGCCCACCCCACCCGGAATAGAGGCGCATCGTCCAGAGCCGTCCCCGGTACATGCTCGGGTAGATCCCCCGCGTGTACGGGAACTCGCCGGGGGTGCCGACGCGATCCAGCCGATCGGCCGAAGGGCCGTACAGCGGCTCGACGGGTATGCCGGAGTCGGTCGTCTCAGCGGGCAGATCGCCGACGAGCTGGCGCCAGCGTCGCAGCGCGCGCTCGAGCTCGTCCCGCGCCGCCGACAGCTCGCGTTCATCGATCGCGCCCACGTCGCAGGATGATATATCGTATCTTGGAGAGGGAACAGGTTCTGCTGCACGCCCGGGCGGGGCGCCATAACATCCCGGCTCTCCTCCGCCGGATAGGCCCGCCGCCACCGGCGTCGTAGTGGCGTGCGCTCGGCTGAGATCCGACGAGAAGCTGGTCGGCGGTGGATCTCGTTGGAGCGAGCGACGCACGGTTGACTCGACGTGGCCGCCGGGACGCCCTTAGCCTTAAGGCGATGACCTCGCTGGTGGCAGCCCGAAACGGGAAATCTCCGACTGCTTCGGACGCCCCGAAAGGGCCTGCCCCGCTCTCTCGCCCAGGAGTCAAACTCCGTGCCCGCGACTTCGTCCAAGCAGCGCTGGGTGTGGTTCGGCGCGTCACGATCTTGCTGGCGGCCGCGGGCATCGCGGCAACGGCTGCCGCGGCCGCCGACGTGCCGCGACTCCCTGCAGCCGGCCGGGTCTTCTCCGACCGCGCGACCTTCCTCGGCGCAACCGAGCAGGGACTCGAGCAGACGGAGCAGTTCTGGTGGAACGCAGACCTCGGCTGGTACAACAGCCGCCCCGGCACGACCGACGCGCAGCCGCTCCCCAGCCTCTGGTATGCCTTCCCGCTCTTCGAGGCCAAGGCTGCGGTGGCGCTTGCCCATCCGACTGCGGCGAACAAGCTTGCTGTCGAGGCATTCGCGACGAAGGCCGAGAACTACTGGGATCCGACGATCGCCAGCGGCGCGGGCGCGTTTTCGTGGTACTACGGGCTGCGCGGAACCGGGAACGCCTACTTCGACGACAACGGCTGGTGGGGGATCGCGTTCGTCGACGCCTACCGCGCGACCGGCGATAAGCGCTGGCTGAAGAGCGCCGCACATGCGTTGTTGTTCATCGACCGCTTCGGCTGGGATCGGACGTCCGGTGGCATCTGGTGGGACATGGCGCACCGGCACAAGACGGCGGAACCGCTTGCTGCCGGCGCGATGATCGCCGCAGAGCTCTATGGCATCACCCGCCAGGTTCGGTATCTGAAGATCGCGAAGAAGTACATCGCCTGGGCGGATGCGAAGACGCGCAACCCGGCACAGCATGGGCTCTACGGGCGCAGCGACACGGACGCAACGGTGATGGACTACGTGCAGGGGATGATGATCGCGGCGCAATCGAGCCTGTGCGGGTCGACCGGCGTCAAAATGTACTGCACACGCTCGGAGGAGATCGCGGCGGCATCGCTCGAGGAGTTTCCGATCCTCGCCGACTGGGCGCCCGAGACGGACGTCATCTATTTGCGCGGACTGATGGATCTCTATCGGCGCGATCGGAACCCACGCTGGTACGCGGTCGGGTACGCCAATGCACGGGCGGCCCTCGCGAACGCCCGTGACGGGCAGGGTCTTTGGTCAAAGCGCTGGGACGGCGGCTGGACCCTCCCCGGCGCGATCTACACCCAGGCCGCGACACTGCAGCTCTTCGCCTGGGTGGCGGACGCGGATCCTCCCGGCTAGCCCACCGCGCGCAGACCCGCGGCTGACCCAGACGCCACTATCCCACCAGGCACCCGCTGGCGGTCGACGCGTCTCGAGGCCGGCGCAGGGCTGCGCACCCGGTTCCGCGGCGCGTCGGGGTGAGGTCGTTTTCTCCTGCGCGATGCTGCTCGGCGTCACAATCAGCCCGAGTTAGATGCGACGGTAGCGGGCGTCGCTCAG
>JBHEMK010000129.1:0-14705 GCA_046262635.1 Gaiellaceae bacterium | reverse complement strand
AGGTGAGCGGGAAGCCCCGGTCGCTGGGGCAACTCCCTCTGCGGAAGGCACGCGGAGTCAGACCCGGCGCTCGTCCCGACGAAGTACAGCTCCCATGTGACTGACAACCTGCGAGGAGCTCGAGCAGCAGGGTAGCCCTTACGCCCGATCGCCTCGGGTTGCTCTTAACCTGACCGCGTGACGGCAGTGGCATTGCCGCCACGCGCCGGGTCCGGACGAGCGGGTCGCCACCAAGGTGCGCGGCGCCAGACTGAGCGGGGCGGCCCGAACCTGGCCCTTGCGGCCGCGCGGCTGAGGCGTCCATCGTCCTGGCTCCGAGCTCCGTCGCGTGCACCGTAGATCCGGCGCAGCCGCTGCCGCATCCCTCAAGCGGTGGCCAACGCGGGTCCACCCAACTCCTGCCGTAGCTCGACAAACAGCGCCTCGAACGCAAGCCCGGGGCTCAGCTGGAACTCCTCGAAGGCGCGCCAGGTCCCGCGCACGAGCTCACACGCGCGCTCGGCGCCCTGCATCCGCTCGAGGGTTCCGTCAACGCT
The DNA here is from genome assembly GCA_046262635.1 of Gaiellaceae bacterium. Lineage (GTDB taxonomy): Bacteria > Actinomycetota > Thermoleophilia > Gaiellales > Gaiellaceae > JBHEMK01. The sequence goes on along the minus strand of JBHEMK010000129.1, from coordinate 14,169 downwards.
GAGCTCGGCGAGCCGGTCGCAGTGGATTGCGGCCGATTCCGCGCCCGCGGCCACTACGACCAGATCGCGGTACCAGGCCTCGAGCTCCTCGAGTGCGGCGAGCAGCTCGTCGCGCTCCGCCCCTCGCTGCGCGCGCCTGGCGCGCTGCTCGGCCTCACGGTCGGTCAGGTCGAGATGGAGCATCTGCGCTTCGGCGAGCTCCCTTGCCTCCGCCCCGCGCTCTGCTGCTCCGTCCACCAGGGTGCCCGCGGCGCGGGCGGGATCGAAGGCCGGGTCGAGGTAGACCGACCGCGCCACCTCGAGCAGGGCCTTCCGTCGGTTCGCCGCAGGGGGATCGAGCAGCCGCATTGCCCGGTCGAGGCGTCCGGCAGCAACGCGCGCGAGCGCTGTGTGCTCCTCGGGGGTGAGCTCAGGAGCCCGCGCGGCGATCTCCTCGCGCACCGCTTTCTCGGAGAGACGCCGGAACGGGACGAGCTGGCAGCGCGAGCGAATCGTCTCCGGCAGGGGGCCGAGATCGCTCGCGACGAGCAGGATCACCGCGTACGGCGGCGGTTCTTCGAGGTCCTTGAGCAGCGCGTCGGCGGCGTCCTCGTTCATCGTGTCGGCGCCGAGAACGACGTACACGCGCCGCTGGGCCTCGAACGGACGCATGTGCAGATCGCGCCGCAGCGCACGGATGTCGTCGATCCGGATCTGGTCGCCGAGCGGCTCGAGCACGTAGAGGTCAGGGTGTGCGCCCCGGGCCGTACGCTCGACATCGCCCAGCAGCTCGCCGGCGAAGGCGGTCGCCGCACGCCCCTTGCCGACCCCAGGCGGACCGTGCAGGAGGTACGCGTGTGCGTGGCCCTCCGTCAGGGCGGCACGGAGGAGGCGCTTCGCCTCCGCCTGCTCAGGAAAGGTCTCGAAGCTGTCCACGGATGAGTCTCGCGAGCTCCTCGGGACGGTGGCTCGCATCGGTCTCGATGATCCGGCGAGGAAAGAGCTCGGCGAGGTCACGGTAGGCGCGGTCGACCCGCCCGGCAAAGTCGCCGCCCTCGCGCTCGATCCGGTCGGTCGCCCCCGACCGGCGCGCGGACTCGGCCGGGTCGAGCAGCAGCAGAACGGTCTTGTCGGGCAGGAGCCCGCGGATCGCCTGGAGGTTGAGCTCCATTACACGCTCGACGCCGAGGCCGCGGGCGATGCCCTGGTAGGCGAGCGAGGAGTCGAGATAGCGGTCGCAGACGACGTCGGCCCCACGTTGGAGGGCCGGGTGGATTACGCACTCGACGAGCTGGGCGCGGGCAGCCGTGAAGAGTCCCGCCTCGGCCCACGCGGTTATCGCTCTTCCATCCAGTAGCAGCGCGCGGATCTGCTCGCCCAGCTCGGTGCCGCCGGGCTCGCGCGTCAGCACGACCTCGCGACCCTCGGCGACCAGTGCGTCATGCAGTAGCCGGGCTTGCGTCGACTTGCCCGAGCCATCCAACCCTTCGAAGCTGATGAACACCCGCCTAGGATACGAGCCGGCGCCTCGGCAGGACTCGGGCCGGGCAGGAGCAGGGACCGCGGACTCGAACTACCGGAGTCCGTGGACGCCGCGATCCACTCAGAGGCCGCCGCCCGCCCCTGGCGCACCGCCGCCGTCGTGGCGGGGGCATTCGCCGTCATCGAGCTCCTTGTGCTGGTGGCGATCGGGCTGGCGCTCCTGAGCGGACCGCTGACGCGCGCGGTCCGCCACCACCCCGCCGCCGCTCCGTCTGCGCCGGCACGTCGGATCGTCGGCCCGCCCCGCGTGGCCCGGCTGACCCGTGCGCAGACCCGCGTCCTCGTCTTGAACGGCAACGGCCGCACAGGTGCAGCCGCCGCCGAGGCGCTCACGCTTCAGACGCTCGGCTACCGGATCGGCGGAACTGGCAACTCTCCCCGCCGGGACCACGGCGGCTCGATCGTCATGTACCGCCCAGGCTACCGACCCGAGGCGCTGCGGCTCGCACACGACCGGGGCATCACGCTCGTCGGCCCACTGGACGGCCTCCGGGCCGCGGATCTCAGAGGCGCGCAGCTCAGCCTGGTTTTGGGCAGCTGACGCCGTAGCCCTTCACACGCCGCCGGACGCGATCGAGCAGCCCGCAATGCTCGCCGGCCGGGCCCTGGCGGTCGAGACCCCACGAGCGGTCGAGCGCGAGGTAGGAGGCAACCCAGTTCTTCCGGTCGTACTCGAAGGCGCCGAGCTCGTACCACGCATCCGGGTTGAGCGGTTCGATCCTGATCGCCTGTCGGTAGAGCTCGCGTGCACGCCCCGGATGGTTGGCGAAGTCCTCGAGACCGGCCCACTGGTCGAGGGCGAAGACAGACAGCGGGTCGTAGGAGTGGGCGGTCTTCGCGTGGTCGATCGCCGCCGGGAGGTCGCTGGCACCGAACGCGGCAGCCGACTGGTCGAGCTCGCGGCGCGCGAGCCACGGGGACGCGAGCGAGTAGATGGTGACGGCGGCAAAGGCAACGCTCCCCGCTGCAAGGAGCGGCCGGCGGCGGGCGATGGGCTCCCGGGCCCCGGTTGCAAGGAGGACGCCGACGACGAAGAGCAACGGCCCGCAGAGGGCGACGTAGCCCCAGTCCTGGTCGACCACGAGGTGGAGCGACCACGCGACGAGCCCGACGGCGAGCGCCGTCACGGCGTCACCGTCTCTGCCCGCACGCGCGCGAACGATTCCCACTGCGGCGCTTGCGGCGGCGCCGAGCCAGAGCAGGAGGCCAATGATGCCCGTGTCGCTGAGGAACTGGAGCGGCGTGTTGTGAGGCGAGGTTGCGACGTCGAAGGGGCTCGTCCGGTGCAGCCGGTTCGTCAGCTCGAAGGAGCCGGCACCGGTGCCGCCGAACGGATGGCCGGTAAAGGCGTCCCAGGCCTCCTGCCACCACGACCAGCGGTTGCTCGAGCTGGCACTCCCAAGGCGGCCGACGCTCTGGCCGAGCGAGACGGGGTTCTTGAAGGCATGCCAGATCCGGCCGGCGAGAATGATCGCGAGCACGAGTCCGGCGATCGCGGCGATGGCGCCTGCCCGCAATGCGAGCCGCTCGATCCGGGCGCGGCTCGGCGCACCGAGGGGCCGCCGCTCGTCGGCCGCGGCCGCGGCCGCCGCCGCGGCCCAGGCGACCGTGGCCCCCGCCAGCAGCACGAGCCCGAAGCGCCAACCATCGTGGGCGCGCTGTGCGTGCGTCTGCCCGTCCTTCGAGATCCCGGGCAGCGCCAGGGCAACCGCGAAGACGCCGGCAGCCGCCGCACCCGCGATCAGGAGCGCCGCGAGCCCCTCGACCCGGGCCCGGTCGAGCAGCAGCCAGAGCACGGCGACGAGCGCTGCGAGGACGATGCCGAGGCGCGAGTACGTCAGAAGGATTCCCACTAGCGCGACATAGAGCAGGGTCACGCCCGCGGCGCGCACGGGCCGGCGCCGCAGGCGCGGCGCCGCGACCCACAGCGCGAGCCCGACAGCAACGTCGCCGAGCAACGCGAGGGCGTTCCAGTACTCCACCGGGGAGCGCAGCCGCGCGATGCGACCGTAATCGGGGTAGAGCGACGGAACGCACTTCGCGAGCAGGGCCCAGACGAACAGTGCTCCGAGCAGCATCGCCAGGCCGCCGGCGACCAGGGAAAACGCACGGGGGACGAGCGCACCGACGAGGAGGCCGAGGCACGCGAAGCCGAGGTAGGCGAGCGTTCGGTTCGTGTAGCTCCATGAGCGGCCCGGCTCCGACGACCAGAGGATCGAGAGGCCCATCCAGAGGACGAGCCCGCCGAAGCAGCCGAAGAAGGCCGCCGCAACCCGTGAGAACAGCGGAGCACCGACGCCGCCGATAGCGACCGCGGCCGCCGCGAGCGCCGCGGCAACGAGGGCCGCGCCTCCGATCCAGACGAGCGGGTCGTCCGACGAGCCGTTGGAGAAAAAGAGCGCGCAGAAGAGGGCGGCGCCGGCGGCGAGGGCGAGCACGGGAGCGGCGCGGCCGGAGGTCGTCGCGCCTACAGCCGCCGTCCGCATCGGCCGGGACGCTAGCATTGGGCCTCGAAGTCGATCCCCACCTTACAAACGGTTTACGAGCGGCATACGGTTGACAAACCGCCGTCCGGGATAGTGATCATGATGTTTTGGCCGCGTGCGTCCTGTGGACGCCACCAGACACGATGACGACGCCTCAACGAGCAACGAAGGAGAGGCGAGGCCTCCTCGCGCTCGCCGCATTGACCGTCCTGGTCCTGTCCGGGCTCGGCGGGCTCAGCGCTGGACCGGCGGACGCCGCCGCACCGTGCTGGAAGAAGGTCCTGAATGACTGGTTCGTTGACGGCCGCATCGACGGGACGTACCCGATCGTCTGCTACACCGAGGCCCAGCAGCACATCGGCGACGACGCGAAGACCTATTCGAGCTTCGGTGATGTGGCACGCCGCGCCCTCTTGGCGGCAATCCGCCAGGACCGGCCGAACGGGCCGGGCGGTGGCGGCTTCACCGGCCAGTCCTCGGGCGGCGGCGGCGGTCGGACGACAGGCGGCGGCGCGAGCGGCGGCGGCGGCGGCGGTCGCGCGAGCGGCGGCGGCGGCGGTCGCGCGAGCGGCGGCGGCGGCGGTGCGAGCACCCCGTCAGCCCGTGGCGGCCGCATTCGGCCTCCGGGCGGCGGTGCCAGTCCGAAGAAGGGCGGACCGGTCACCCGCGCGATTGAGTGGCTCGGACCCTCCAATGCCGAGTCGATTCCGCTGCCGTTGCTCGTCCTCGCTGGCATCGCTCTGCTCCTGCTCGCAGCGGCCGCCGCGAGCTTCCTCGCCCGACGCATCCAGGCGCGCCGCCTCCGTCCCCTGCCGGCCCCTTCGCAGGGCCCCAAGCGCAAGTAAGCCGCCAACTCAGCGCCGCCGCCAGATCCGTCCGAGCCGCCGACTAGCCTCCTCAGTCCCCCTTTTAGACGGAGGACCTCAAGCTAAAGTAGGAGGCACGGTATGGCGAGCGCAGCAGAGCAGACGACGGTACCTGATCCGGCCGTAGAGGAGGTCCTAAACACCGTCGTCCGCAAGGATGCGAGTGTCGGCGTTCGCCGCTTCTTCACGATTCCGGGCCGGGATCCATTCGACGAGATCGACTGGGAATCGCGCACAGCCCTCATCCCTGGCAAGGACGGCGCCGCGTTCGAACAGAAGGATGTCGAGTTTCCGCGCTTCTGGTCACAAACGGCCACGAACATCGTCGCCCAGAAGTACTTCCGCGGCCGCATGGCCTCGCCGGAGCGCGAGCGGAGCGTCAAGCAGATGATCGGCCGGGTCGTCGACACGATCGCCGGCTGGGGCCGCCAGGGCGGCTACTTCGCCGCCGAGGAGGATGCCGAGTGCTTCGAGGCCGAGCTCAAGGCGATCCTCGTCAACCAGTACGCCTCCTTCAACTCCCCGGTCTGGTTCAACGTCGGCTTCGAGGAGAAGCCGCAGTGCAGCGCGTGCTTCATCCTCTCGATCGAGGATTCGATGGAGTCGATTCTCGACTGGATCCGTCGCGAGGGCATCATCTTCCGCGGCGGCTCTGGCTCCGGCCTCAACCTCTCGAGGCTCCGCTCCTCGAAGGAGCAGCTCTCGAAGGGCGGCTTCGCCTCTGGACCCGTGTCCTTCATGCGCGGTGCCGACGCCTCCGCCGGGACGATCAAGTCCGGGGGCAAGACGCGGCGCGCCGCGAAGATGGTCGTCCTCGATGTCGACCATCCGGACATCGAGGAGTTCGTCTGGTGCAAGGCCAAGGAGGAGCGCAAGGCGCGCGTCCTCGAGCAGGCCGGCTACGACATGTCGCTCGACTCGGCTGACTGGGCCTCGATTCAGTACCAGAATGCGAACAACTCGGTCCGCGTCACCGACACCTTCATGGACGCCGCAGTCGCCGGCACGGAGTGGAACCTCACCGCCCGCACCGACGGCGCCGTAATCGAGACCGTCGACGCACGCAAGCTCCTCCGCGACATCGCCGAGGCGGCGTGGCAGTGCGCCGACCCGGGTGTCCAGTACGACACGACAATCAACTCGTGGCACACCTGCCCGAATACCGGCAGGATCAACGCCTCCAACCCCTGTTCCGAATATATGAGCATCGACGACTCGGCCTGCAACCTCGCCTCGCTCAACCTGATGAAGTTCCGCCGTGAGGACGGCGAGTTCGACGTCGACGCGTTCGAGCATGCCGTGGACGTCGTCTTCCTCGCCCAGGAGATCTGCGTCGGCTACTCCTCGTACCCGACGGTGGAGATCGAGCGGAACGCGAAGCGATTCCGCCAACTCGGCCTCGGCTATGCGAACCTCGGCGCGCTGCTGATGGCGCGCGGGCTTCCGTACGACTCCGAGGAGGGCCGTGCCTACGCCGCGGCGATTACTGCGCTGATGACCGGCCGTGCCTACCGGAAGTCGTCCGAGATCGCAGCGCGGATGGGTGCCTTCGACGGCTACCCGAAGAACGGAGCCGCGATGATCGGCGTGATCGCCAAGCATCGCGCCGCCGTCGGCAACATCGAGAACACCGATGTCGTGCCGGCCGAGCTGCTGAGCGCGTGCCGCCGGGCCTGGGACGAGGCGCTCGACCTCGGTGAGGTCAACGGCTACCGCAACGCGCAGGCGACCGTGCTCGCACCGACAGGGACGATCAGCTTCATGATGGACTGCGACACGACCGGGGTGGAGCCCGACTTCTCGCTCGTCAAGTCGAAGAAGCTCGTCGGCGGCGGCGAGATCACGATCGTCAACCGCACCGTCCGGGCCGGACTCGAGAAGCTGGGCTACGCGCCGAAGGAGATCGAGGAGGTCGTCGCGTTCATCGACGAGCGAAACACGATCGTCGGCGCGCCGTTCGTGAAGACGGAGCACTACCCGGTCTTCGACTGCGCCGTCGGCGAGCGGGCGATCCACTACCTCGGCCACGTGAAGATGATGGGTGCGGTTCAGCCGTTCATCTCGGGGGCGATCTCGAAGACCGTCAACCTGCCGGAGTCGGCGACCGTGGACGAGGTCGCGATGCTGCTTGTCGAGGCGTGGCGGCTCGGCGTCAAGGCGATCGCGATCTACCGCGACAACTGCAAGGTCGCCCAGCCGCTCTCGGGCAAGAGCGAGGGCAGTTCCGCGGTGGCCGCGCCGCCGGTGCAGCTGCGCGAGCGGAAGCGGCTTCCGGACGACCGCGTGGAGGTCGGCCGCAAGTTCCGCGTCGGCGACTACGAGGGCTACATCCACGTCGGCCTCTACGAGGACGGCAGCCCGGGCGACATCTTTATCGACATCGCCAAGGAGGGCACGACGCTGGCGGGCCTGATGAACTCGTTCATGATCTCGGTCTCGCTCGGCCTCCAGTACGGCGTGCCGCTCGAGGTCTACGTCTCGAAGTTCGCGCACATGCGCTTCGAGCCGAGCGGCCTGACGAACGACGCGGACATCCGCATGGCGAAGTCGATCGTCGACTACGTGTTCCGCTGGATGGGCAAGAAGTTCCTGACACCCGATCAGCAGGAAGAGATCGGCATCCTCTCGCCTGAGGTACGCGCACGGCTGGCGGAGGCGTACAACGCGCTCGGGGACCGGCCGGTCCACGAGGCGCCGCCGCTCGATGCGCCGCCGCCCGGCCAGACCGCGCTCTTCAACGCGTTCGAGGACGCCCAGGAGTGCGCCCGCTGCGGCGGCCGCATGGTCCGCACGGGTTCCTGTTACACGTGCAGGGACTGCGGCACGAACACCGGCTGCTCCTAGTCAGACCCCGCAGGATCGGTGAGCCACCTGGAGAGGGCTCCTCAGGAAGCCCTCTCCAGGTTTGTCGTGCGCTCGTCCGGCGCAGGCAACCTCATGGCGAGACAGCGCGCGACCGAGGAGCGGCCCGAGGGTCTCGTCTATGTGCCGCGGCTCCTGTCCGAGGACGAAGAACGCGATCTGCTCGAGAGGATCGAGCAGATCGCGTTCGGCGAGATCCGCATGCACGGCGTCGTCGCCAGGCGCACGGCGAAGCACTTCGGACTCGACTACGACTACGAGCGGCGCAAGCCCGTCGCGGCCGCCGAGCCGATTCCGGAGTGGATCCTCCCCGTGCGCGCGGCCGGGGCGGCGCTCACGGGCCTCGAACCGGAGCGGCTCGTCGAGGTGCTCGTGCAGCGGTACCCGGAAGGCGCGCAGATCGGCTGGCACCGTGATGCGGCCACCTTCGGCACCGTCGTCGGGGTCTCGCTGCTGGGCCTGTCCCGTCTGCTCTTTCGGCGCGGACCCCCCGGCGAGCGCCATGCGTTCGAGCTCGAGCTGGCACCGCGCTCCGGCTACGTGCTCGCCGGACCGGCGCGCCTGTCCTGGCAGCACCACATCCCGCCGACGAAGAACCTGCGCTACTCGATCACGTTCCGCACACTGCGGCCGTAGCTCGTCATCGTCGCAGCGCCGCCTTGTCGGTCACCCCGCCTGTCGAGGCTCGCCTCGACGCACTGACTACGCTGTCGGGGGTGACCGACGAGCTCGTCTTCGCATTCGTCGACGGACGGCTCCTCCTACTCGACGGAGAGGTGCCGACCGCGGACCGGCTGGCCACGGTCGAGCGGCCGCTACCTGTCGGGCCGCTGGGCGTGGCGATCGCCCTCAAGGCGGAACCCGCGCTCGGAGGAGTCGAGCTCGTCGGGCTGCGCGACTTCTTGGCGGCCGCGCCCGAGTCGCTGGCGGCAGCGGCCGGCAGAGCGGCGCAGATCGTCGAATGGGAGCTCGGGCATGCATTCTGCGGCCGCTGCGGCTCGGCCACCGACGCGTCCGAGACCGAGCTCGCACGGATCTGCCGCTCGTGCGGGGCGGCATATTACCCGCGGATCACGCCCGCCGTGATCATGCTCGTCGAGAACGAGGCCCGGGTGCTGCTCGCACGGCGCGCCGGCCTCAAGCTCCCTTTCTTCAGCGTGCTCGCAGGCTTCGTCGAGCCCGGCGAGACGCTCGAGGAGACTGTCCGCCGCGAGGTCCGCGAAGAGGCGGTCGTCGAGGTCGCAGACGTCCGATACTTCGGCAGCCAGCCGTGGCCGTTCCCGAGCCAGCTGATGATCGGGTTCGTCGCACGCGCACTCGGCGACGAGCTCCAGATCGACAAGAACGAGCTCGGCGAGGCCGGCTGGTTTCGGCCCGACGAGCTGCCGCAGATTCCCGGGCCGTTCACGATCGCGCGTCGGTTGATCGACGACTTCGTCGAGCGGACGAGCTAGTGCACGGCGGCGGCGTGCTGCGCGATGAATGCAAGCACTCGCTCCCAGGCGTCCTCTGCCGCTTCGGCAAACTGCTCGTACTTGCGGTCGAAGAAGCTGTGCGGCGCGCCGTCGTACGTGACGAGCTCGTACTCCACTCCCGCGTCGGCGAGCGCCTCTGCGAACTCCGCATTCATCTCCGCCGTGATGTTCTGGTCGGCACCCGCCTGGAGGGCGAGGATCGGCGCCGCGATCTCGCCGGCGCGCTCCGTCGGCCCCGGGGTACCGTTCCGCTGGCCGGGCATCCCGTAGAAGCCGATTGCGCCTGCGAGGCCGTGCCCACCGGCTCCCGCCAGCCACGAGTTGCGACCGCCGAAGCAGAAGCCCACGGTGAAGATCGAGCCGACGGACTGGCGGAGATAGGCCACTGCTGCCCCGACATCCGCCTGGATCCCTTCCGGGGTCGTCTGCTGGACGTGATCCGTGTACGGGAAATCGCCGTCCCGCTTGGCAACCCCCGCCGTCCGCCCGAAGTAGTCGATCGCGACTGCCGCGATCCCGCGCTCGGCGAACCGGAGGGCGAGCTCCTCGTAGAAGCGGTACAGGCCTCGAACGTCCGGCAGGATCACGACGCCGCTTTCCGACGACTCCTCCGGCGTCGCGGCAAATGCGGCGAACCGGTTCCCATCTCGCGACTCGAGCTCCAGCTCGTCGTGCGAGACGGCCGCGCCGCTGAGCACAGGGATCGGCGGCAGGGAGTCGAGCTCGAAGCACATGGCCTCTGACGATACCGTGCGGGTCGTGCGCCTGGCGTGCCTCGACGCTGCAGCGATCCTGCTCTTCGCGATCGCGGGGATGTTCTCGCACAACCACGGCCTCAGCGCCTCGGGATTTGGCCGCGATGCGCTGCCGCTGCTCCTCGGCTGGTTCACCGTCGCGCTTGTCGCCGGCACCTACCGCCGGCGCTCACGGCGGACGCTGCTCGTCACCTGGGCGACCGGCATCCCACTGGGGGTGCTACTCCGCGCGCTCGCGCTCGGCCGCGCCCTCGACGCGCACCAGGCGGCGTTTCTCGTCACGACCCTCGCCTTGACACTCCTGTTCGTGCTCGCGCTGCGTCTTGCGGCCGCACGAATTACCCTTGGGCAATGAAGATCCGCGCCGCCGTCCTCGAATCCTTCGGCGCTCCGCTCGCGGTGCAGGAACTCGACCTGACCGAGCCCCGGGCCGGGGAGGTGCTCGTGCGGCTCGTCGCCTGCGGCGTCTGCCACACCGACCTCTTCACAGCCTCGGGCGCAGATCCCTCGGGCTACGCGCCGACGGTGCTCGGACACGAGGGCGCCGGCGTCGTCGAGCGGATCGGAGCCGGGGTCGGCTCGCTCGCGCCGGGCGACCACGTCGTCACCCTGTTTTCGCCGCAGTGCCGCGAGTGCATCCACTGCCGCGATCCCCGCACGAACCTCTGCCTGGCGATCAGAGAACAGCAGAATCAGGGTTTCCTCCCGGACGGGACGACGCGTCTCTCCCGCGAGGGCGAGCAGGTCCGCCACTTCATGGGGACTTCGACCTTCGCGGAGTACACGGTGATGCCCGAGATCGCACTCGCGAAGGTCTCGCCGGAGGCCCCCCTCAACCGCGCCTGCCTCTTCGCCTGTGGCCTCTCCACCGGCCTCGGTGCAGCGATGAACACCGCGAAGGTGGAAGCCGGCTCGACCTGCGCCGTCTTCGGCGCAGGGATGGTCGGGCTCGGCGCAGTCGCTGGCTGCCGCCTCCAGGGTGCCGACCAGATCGCCTGCGTCGACCTGTCGGACGAGCGGCTCGCACTCGCGCAGCGGCAGGGCGCGACGCACACGATCCGCGGCGGGGAGGATGCCGTCCAGCAGATCCTCGATCTGACCGGCGGCTTCGGGGCCGACTACACGTTTGAGGCAACCGGGAATGTCGCCGTGATGCGCCAGGCCGTCGAGTCGGCGCGCATGGGCTGGGGCCTTGCCACTGTCTGCGGCGTCGCCGGGAGAGGTGAGACCCTCGGCGTGGTTCCGCGCTTCCTGATCACCGGCCGCCGCGTCGCCGGCTCCTCGTTCGGCGGCGTCAAGGGACGCGACCAGGTGCCTGAGCTCGTCGAGCGGTATCTGGCCGGCGAGATCGACGTCGACGCATTCGTCTCACACAGGCTGACGCTGGAGGAGGTCAACCGCGGCTTCGAGCTGATGGAGGCACAGAACGGCATCCGAAGCGTGATCGACTTCGGCTAGACGCGCAGAACCCTCGAACGCTGCTTCGCGGGGCTCGCAGTGCTGGAGCTCAGTTCGGCTACGACTCCCGGCGTGTCGGTTCGCTCGAGCGGCCTCGTGTTCCGAACCCGCAGGTCCGGCTCGAGCCGCAGGACTCGATGGCTCCCGTGGCGGACGACCTGCACCGTCCGACGTTCCACCCATTTCGCCGCCTCACCTGCCGGGCCCCGCCCCCGTGCGTCCGTGTTTGAGCACGTGTCTACGGAACCGGTGCACCAACTCCCACGCGCTGCAGCCTCAGGCGCATCAGCGTGCCACCGCCGGGTGCGGGCTCGGCTGTGATCTCGCCGCCGTGGGCTTCCGCCACGCGGCGAACGATCGCGAGCCCGAGACCAGACCCCGGCCGCCCGCGGGCGGCGCGCGAGCGGTAGAAGCGGTCGAAGACGAACGGCAAGTCCTCCGGGGCGATGCCGGGGCCATGGTCGCGCACTGTCACTTCACCGTCCCGCACGCGGACCTCGACCGGGCCGCCGTTCGGGCTCCATTTGGCCGCGTTGTCGAGCAGGTTGCCGACGGCCCGGTCGAGCGCGTCGGCGACGCCGTGGACGGTCGAGGTCTCAAGCGCCTCCTCGAACTGGAGACCGGGCGCGTTCCGCCGCGCGCGCTCGACAGCCGCCTCGACGAGCAGGTCGAGGCGGACGTCCTCGGGGTCGTGCGGGGTGCGGTCGACACGCGCGAGCTCGACCAGCTCGGAGACGAGCTCGCTCATCTCGCCGAGCTGTCCGACCACGTCTGCGAGCAGCCGCTCGCGCTCCTCGGTCGCCATCCGGTCGTCTCTGGCGAGCACCTCCATGTTCGTGCGCAGACTCGTCAGCGGGGTTCGCAGCTCGTGCGATGCATCGGCGACGAGCTGGCGCTGCGCGTGAGCCGCCTGTTCGAGCGCCTCGAGCATCCGGTTGAAGCTCGCGGCGAGCCGACCGAGCTCGTCGTGGCCGCCGCCCGCGATCCGGCTGCGGAGGTCGCGGGTCTCGCTCACGTGCTCGGCCGTCTGGGTGAGTCGGCGCACCGGCGCGAGCGCCGTCCGCGCGACGAGGAGGCCGAGCGCCGCGGCGAGGGCGATGCCGCCGACGGCGACGCCGAGCAGCCAGGCACGGATCCGGTGCAGCGCCCGGTCGACCTCTGTCAGCGGGCGAGCGACCTGAGCCGCGACCCCGTGCGTCAGCCGGAACGTGTAGACGCGAACGTGGACGCCGTCGACGTCCGCATCGGTGAAGAACGACGAGTCCGTGCGCCGTGCGACGGCCAGCACGCGCTTGCCCGCGGGCAGCGCGAACAGCTCGTCCTCCGGGCGCGCGGTCTCGCCGCCCGCAGTGACGAGCTGGATGTAGCCACCGGGCCCGCCCAGCAGCGGCTTCGGCACTCGCAGGAAGAAGCGGCCCGGCTTGGTCGTCGGTGACACGCTGAGCGGCGTTGAGGCGATGATCCCCGCGCGGCCCCGCAGCCCGTCGTCCACCTGACCGCGCAGCTCGCCGCGAACGACGAAGTAGACGACGAGCGAAGCCAGCGCGACCGCGACGGCCACCGCGACGGCCACCGCGACGGTGAGTCGTGCGCGGAAGCTCACGGCTCCCGCAGCGCGTAGCCGACGCCTCGGACCGTGTGGATCAGTCTCGGCCGCCCGCCGGCCTCCGTTTTGCGGCGGAGGTAGCCGATGTAGACGTCCAGCGAGTTCGACGAGGGCCCGAAGTCGAAGCCCCAGACCCGCTCGAAGATCACCGAGCGGGTCAGCACCTGACGGGGGTTGACCAGAAACAGCTCGAGGAGCGCGAACTCGGTGCGGGTCAGCTCGACCGGCTCGCCGCCCCGCCGCACCTCGTGTGTGCGCGGATCGAGCTCGAGGTCGGCAAAACGGAGCGGTTCGCCCTCGCCGGCGCCGCTCCGGCGCAGGAGCGCACGCACCCGCGCGTGAAGCTCCTCGAGCGCGAAGGGCTTTACGAGGTAGTCGTCGGCGCCCGCATCGAGGCCCGCGACGCGATCCTCGACCTCGGCGCGTGCGGTCAGCATCAGGATCGGGACTCGACTGCCCTGGCTGCGCAGCCGCCGGGCGACCTCGAGCCCGTCGACCCCGGGCATCAGGACGTCGAGAACGACGGCGTCTGTCGTTTCGCCGTCCCGGAGCCGCTCCAGCGCCTGGGCGCCGTCCACGGCGAGCTCGACCTCGTAGCCCTCGAGCGCGAGCGCGCGCCGGAGCGAGTCCCGGACAGCCGGCTCGTCGTCGACGACGAGAATCCTCATCGGCGCATTGTGCAGTCTTAGGCGCTTCTTAGTGCACTCTCAGACTCTTCTCAGTCGCCCATGCTCTGATTGGGTCATGAAACCGCACCTGAATCCAAACTCCGGGCGCCGCAGCGCGGCCTTCGCCCGCACCGCGATCGCCGGGGCGCTCGTCCTCGGCGTCGGCCTTGGTGCGACCGCGGTCGCCCTCACACATGACCCCGGCAAGACCGTCGTCCGCCAGGTGACCGTGCCGGCTGCCAACACATCGCTCGCAAGCACGGGCACCCTAGGCGTCACGCAGGTCTCGAAGTCAGCCTCACGCGGTACCGTGGAGATTCTCGTCCAGGGGTCCGGTGGCGGCGCCGAAGGCTCCGGCTTCGTCTACGACTCCGAGGGCCACATCGTCACGAACGCGCACGTCGTCGACGGCTCGACCTCGTACACCGTCGTCTTCCCGGACGGCAAGCGCCTGAAGGCCACGCTCGTCGGC
>JBHEMK010000128.1:0-6105 GCA_046262635.1 Gaiellaceae bacterium | reverse complement strand
AGATCTCGTAGGTCTGGTCTCCGACCCGAAGCTCGCCCATGCCTCGATTCAATCAGACACCCGCGGGTCGATGCAGATCGACTGGGCGCCTGATCGGGCAATTTGCAGGGGTTTCGAGCGAGTGGCCGCGAGTCTCAAACTGAACCCATTCCGATCGGCGCCGGGCCCTCCTCGGGGCAAGGAGGCCACGCTCGGTGGAAGTCGCGAGATCCCGAACGAGGGGGCAGGCGGCCTGCTGGCGAAGTTGATGGCATCGCCATTGGTCGGCCAAGAGCCTGAGGTGCGCCGCTCGGCGAGACGACCACGGGCGTGTGCTCGCTCCTCGCTTCCGCAGTCGCCGGCAGCGCCGCGTAGGAGGCCGCGACTGTCTGCCAGCGCCGGCCGTCTGCGAGCCCGCCCAGCGAGGGCTGCGTCGACCGGGCCGCCGCCTCATCGTTCCTCGCGGCAAACGCGTCGACCTTCGCCTGTGCGACTGGCGTCGCGGCCAGGCGAGGGCGCCAAGGATGGCCGCAATCGAGGTCTACTGCAGATTCAGCATCTTGCTCTCTTCGCTCGGCTGTTCCGCACGTTGAACCGTCCACCTGCCTCCTCGACGGCATCCGGCGCTGCCCGGGAATGCCGTCGAAGGACGGGCGCGCACCGGGTCGGCGCCTGCCGACCGCGGCGACGCTCCCCGCCGGTGGTTGCGACGGCGTACGAGCGGTTGCACGTCGGGAGCGAGTCCGTGACCGGGGAAAGAAGACCCCGGTCCGCCGGGCAGGAGGAGGTCAGAGCCGGGCTCGACTTGGGTCTTCGTGCTACGTCGAGGTCGAGGGCGGCCGCACGACGCACGAAGTTCGGCGGCCGCCCAGGGGTCTCGTTAGCCGAAGACTGCGATGTAGAAGGGGTGGTTCTCGAGCGTCGCGTTCCCGACGGTGTAGGTGTGGACGACGACGTGGTTTGTGTCATTGCTGCTCGAGCAGGCGAGCCCCTCGGCGGTGCCGCCGCACGGGCCTGCAACGACTGTTCCGCGTCCGCCGGAGTCCTTCGCGAACGCCGCCGTGGCCTCGATCAGCTTGGTGTTCGACGCCGCGCCGAAGTCGAGGATGTACAGGCCGGTCGAGTGGCTCGACACCGTAATGCCGCCCGACTGGGTCGCGATCGTTCCGTCCGGGTTGACGAGGGCCCATTTGACCGCCGCCGCGCCGCCCGTACCGGCCGGGCCGGCCGGGCCTGCGGGCCCAGCGGGGCCTGCGGGGCCGACTCGGCCGCGGGGCAGCTGCCCCGCCTTGAAGTCCTTGGCGAGCAGCGAGTGGTTTTTGACCTGAACGGTCGTAACGCTGTTTCGCGGCAGTGCGTTGACCGCCGCATAGCTCGTCCCGCCGAGGCCGATCGCGAGTGCGATGCAGGCGATGACCGTCGCGGGCGAGAACCGGAACCTCCGTATGGTCGTCATGGCCGTAGGCCTACCGTCGCTCGCCGATTCCAAACGAAAGCTTTGCGGAATCCGTACGGGACCTCAGACCCGCGGGATCACCTCGTTCGCGGCGAACTCGAGGAACTCGTCCTGGTTCTGTCCAATCTGATGTACGTACACGTGCGTGAAGCCGGCGTCCGCATACTTGCCGATCGCCGTCAGATACGGGGCCGGGTCTGGGCCGTGCGGGGCGAGCTCGGCGACATCCTCCTCCCGGACCATGCCGGCGGCCTGCTCGAAATCGGCGGGCGTCGCGAGCTCCTGCCCGAGCGGCCCCTTCAGCGCGAGGTTCGGCCACTGCTCGTGGGCGCGCTTCAAGCCGGCCCGCGCATCCCGGTCGTAGGCGCAGTGGATCATTCCGACCTTCTGCTTGCCGGTGCCGCCGGCGGCCTCGTATGACTCGACGATCTCCCGCTTCGGCGCGGTCGAGATGAGCCCGTCACCGATCCGGCCGGCCAGCCCGGCCGCCTTCGGCGCGGAGGCTGCGACGTAGATCTCCGGCGGCTCGTCGGGGACGGTGTAGAGCCTCGCGTGGTCGACCGTGTAGTGCGTGCCGCGGTGGGTCTGCTCGCCGCCCTGGAACAGCAGGCGGATCACCGCGACCGCCTCCTCGAGCAGCTCCAGGCGCTCGTCCGGAAGCGGCCAGCGGTCGCCGAGGACGTGCTCGTTCAGGTTCTCGCCGGTGCCGACCCCGAGGAAGAACCGGCCCGGCATCATGCACGCGCAGGTGGCCGCCGCCTGCGCGACGATCGCCGGGTGGATGCGGATGATCGGACACGTCACTCCCGTCCCGAGCCGGAAGCGCTCCGTCACCTGCGCGATCCCCCCGATCACCGACCAGACGAACGGGCTCTGCCCCTGGGCGTCCGCCCACGGGTGGAAGTGGTCAGAGATGAGGCCGAAGCCGAACCCCGCCTCTTCGGCTGCGCGGGCCTGGCGGACGAGCTCCTGCGGCGGGTGATCCTCGGAGGAGAAGGCGAAGCCGACTTCCATCGCCGGTCTCTACCGTGTCGGCGCTGCGACGAAACCGGCCCGGGCGTGACGCCGCTGCCACGGGCGACCGCCTAGGCGGTTGCGGCCTCCGAGCCCCGCCGGCGGGCGCGCTCGCGCTGCGGGATCACCGTGTAGCGCGGATCCTTCGCGGACGCCAGGCCGGCCTTGTAGACGCTCCAGCGGAGCAGCATCCCCCCGGCGAGCATCAGCGCGCTGCCGCCGATCGCGGCGGCCCGGCTCCGGTCCCCGCGCCAGGCCAGAACCCCGGCGCCGGTCGCGGTGCACAGCTTCGACGCCCGTGTCAGCTTCCCTGCGAGGCCCTGTTTGTACGGCTCGCCTGCGGCTCGCTGACCCGAGCGGTCCCAGGCGGTGCTCCATCAGGCGCATCGCGGCGAGCTCGCCGACCGCGCCGCCGCACGCGAGCCGGCGGGCGGGGCCGGCCTCGCCGGGATGAAGCAGCAGCGCGGACGCCGCGCCCGCGCTGGCGCACGCGCTCGAGCCGAAGACGAAGGGGAGCTTGGCCCGCCCTTCGCTCCAGACCGGCACGGCCGTGTTGGCCACGAGCGCTCCGGTGTAGGTCGCAAGCGGCGGCCCGAAGGCCGCGCACACGATCTCGGCGAGGAGCTTGATCGGCTTCAGGACCCCGAGCAGCTCGAGCAGAGCCGCGGTCGAGGACGCGCCGCCGCTGAAGACGAGCACCCAGCTGCCGACGCTCATCGGGGAGGTGACCTTGAAGACGCGCAGCATGTTCAGGAAACGCTCGGGCCGGCCCAGATCGGAGATCAGGAGCATGGGGCTGACGAGGTCGCCGGCGGCGCCAACGTAGAGGCTCGTCCGCGCGAGCTTGTCCTGCCCCGCGATCCGGGCCCCGAGGCTGAGGGCCGCCGACGCCCCGCCCAGCCCGCCGGCGAAGAAGTACACCGGGATCTCCCACGTCCAGGTCGGCTCCTTGACGATCGGGCGGCCGTAATACGAGTCGCTCACCGCCGGCCGCCGAGGAACGAGGCGAGGACACCGGCCACGATCGCGCCGGCGGCGAGCGCCGTGGACGCCCAGAGCTCAGGGAGATGCCTCGTGACGACCACGGGATCGGGCGGAAGCCCGTAGACCTCGGGCTCGTCGAGCAGGAGGAAGAAGGCGCCGAATCCGCCGACGCCGTCCTGCGGGTCGCGGCCGTAGAGCTGGGCCCCGTTCCAGCCCTCCTGCTGCAGTTTGCCGAGCCTCGCGTCGGCGCGCTCCCGCAGCTCGTCGAGCGGTCCGAACTGGATCGACTGGATCGGGCATGCCTTTGCGCACGCGAGTTCGTGCCCACCCTTGAGCCGGTCGTAGCAGAGCGTGCACTTCCAGACGCGGCCGTCCTCCTTGGAGCCGAATCCGCCGAGCAGGTCGAGGCTCTGCGGCGAACCGGCGGGAAGGTGCCGCTTGTCGAGCACGCCGAAGGGGCAGGCCGGGACGCAGTAGCCGCAGCCGTTGCAGACGTCTTCCTGCACGACGACGGTGCCGAACTCGGTCCGGAAGAGCGCGCCGGTCGGGCAGACGTCCAGGCACGCGGCGTGCGTGCAGTGCTTGCAGACGTCAGAGCTCATCAGCCAGCGCAGCGGGTCGTCGTCGCCGGAGCGCAACGGCTTCGGCTGTTCGATGAACGCGACATGGCGCCAGGAGTTGGCGCCGAGCGCGGAGGTGTTGTCGTACGACTCACCGGTCCAGACGAGCCCGTCCTCGGGGACGAGGTTCCATTCCTTACACGCCACCTCGCAGGCCTTGCAGCCGATGCAAACCGAGGTGTCGGTGAAGAAGCCGACCCGGGTCTCCCGCGCCTCGCCGTACTCGTCCCAGCCGTCCGGGCGCCCGGTTGTCTCGAAGAGGGCGCTCACCGGGGCCGCATCCTCTCGACGAAGGCCGGCAGCGCCTGCCCGCGCGGTCGCCGCCCCGGCCTGATCCCGACGGTGAACGCCTTGACCTCCTGGATGTGAACGTTCGGGTCGAGCACGATCGGGGAGAGGTCGTTCGCGGCGCCGCCTGTGGTGAGCCCGCGCGTGCCCCAGTGGTACGGAAGCCCGACGTGGTGTGTCGTTCGCCCCTGCACCGTAATCGGCTTCAGCCGGTCGGTGACCATGACGCGCGCCTCGATCGCCGAGCGTGAGCTGTAGACCGTCGCCCAGCCGCCGTGGACGAGACCCTCCTTGCGGGCCAGTTCGGGATCGACCTCGACGAACATCGCCGGCTGGAGTTCGGAGAGGTACGGGACGAAGCGGGACATGCCGCCGGCGGTGTGGTGCTCCGTCAGCCGGTAGGTCGTCGCGACGTAGGGATAGGCATCCGCGCCCGGCTCGTCGCCGGCCGGGTTGAACGGGTTCTCCGGCCGCTCGGGATGCTGGCGGCGCGGGTTCGCGCGCTGCGCGTAGAGGCGATTCTCGAACGGGGACTCGTGCGGCTCGTAGTGCGTCGGGAGCGGCCCGTCCTGCAGCCCCTGCGGGACGAAGAGCCAGCTGCGGCCGTCGGCCTGCATCACGAACGGGTGGCTGCCCGCGATCGCGTCCTCGGCCTCGGCGCCGTCGGGCGGGACGTAGTCGGGACGCTTCGTCCGCTCGAAGTCGGGCGTGTCGAGGCCGGTCCATGTTCCCTGCTCCTCGTCCCACCAGACGTACTTCTTCCGCTCCGACCACGGCCGACCCTCGGGATCGGCCGACGCACGGTTGTAGAGCAGCCGCCGGTTGTCCGGCCAGGCCCAGCCCCAGTCCTGCGCGGTGTAGAGCGCCTGCTCCCAGTGGGGCACTTTCCGGGCCGTCCGGTTCTCCCCGCCCTTGAAGACGCCGCAGTAGATCCAGCAGCCGCAGAGCGTGGAGCCGTCGTCGGCCAGCTTGGGGTAGCCCTCCAGGAAAGCGCCGCTGCCGATCTCCCGGCCGCTGATCTCCTGGAGGACGGCCTCGGCGTCGGGCTCCTCGATCGCCGCGTGGGTCGGGTAGTCCCACGTCATCGCCTTGATCAGCGTGTCGCGCTCCTCCTCCGAGTGCCGCAGCCGCTTCTTCAGGAGGCGGCCGAGATGGAAGTAGAACCAGAGGTCGGAGCGGCAGTCCGCCGTCGGCTCGACCGCCTGCGAGTGCCACTGCAGCAGCCGCTGGGTGTTCGTGAACGAGCCGTCCTTCTCGGTGTGCGCCGCGGCTGGCAGGAAGAAGATCTCGGTCGGGATCGCCGCCGTCTCGAGCTCACCGGATTCGATCTCCGGCGAGTCGTACCAGAAGGCAGCCGACTCGATTTCGACGAGGTCGCGGACGACCAGCCAGTCGAGCTTCGCGAGCGCCAGCCGGTGCGCCTTGGAGTTTGTGTTGCCGACGGCCGGGTTCTCGCCGGCGATCAGGTAGCCCTTCAGCGTGCCGTCGAGCATCTCGAGCGTCGACTGGTAGGCGGAGTTGTCGTCGTCGACGCGCGGCAGGCGCTCGAAGAGCCAGTCGTTTTCCTCGCTGGCGGCCGGTCCGTAGTAGGCCTTCATCAGGCTGACCCAGTACGCCTTGAAGTGGCCCCACCAGCCGGTCGGCGAGGTGTTCGCCTGCATGAACTCGTCGAAGCTGCCGTAGTACTCCGCATGCGGCATCGGCAGGTACCCCGGGAGAATGTTGTAGAGCGTCGGGATGTCGGTCGAGCCCTGGATCGACGCG
>JBHEMK010000127.1:0-3246 GCA_046262635.1 Gaiellaceae bacterium | reverse complement strand
CTGCACACCCCACGGGGTCGAGCGCGCCAGCTCTCAGCTGCGCGAGCTCCTAGAGGCGATCAGCAGCTGGCGCGGCGACTGGCCTCGACGCCTTGAGTCGATCAGAGCCCTCTTCCGGACTCGAACCGGAGACCCCCTCCTTACCATGCACTACCTTCGCCAACGGGTCGCAACCCCGTGGGGTGCATTTACTCGGTCTCATGCGGCGGTGGGCGTATTCGTGGATGAGTCCGCCGAGGAGGTCGCGTCGCTGGATCGCTGTCGTTGATGCGACTGGAGTGGCTGCAGCCATTCGGCGCGGCTCCGGTGTTCGCAGATTGTCAAGGCCGGTCGAAACGTGGACCACCTGCGCCGGTTGAAAAGTGGACCACCTGGCGGCGCTGGGAGCTTGTGCCGCGTAGGCGGCGTTTGGACGGGTTCGTGGTCGAGATCGAGACGCTGTAGGGGCGCCTGCGGGCCTGCGACACGGTCGCTTGAGTGATCGGTCAGGCGTTTTCGGCGATTGTGGTGCGGGGGCGGGCGTCGAGGTCTTTGCCGCGCAGGCGGTAGCTGTCGCCTTTGAGGGCGAGGATCTCGGCGTGGTGGACAAGCCGGTCGAGCATCGCGGTGGCGACGGCGTCGTCGCCGAAGATCTCGCCCCAGGCGCTGAAGGGCTTGTTGCTGGTGACGATCATCGAGGCACGCTCGTATCGGCTCGAGACGAGCGAGAACATCAAGTTGGCGGCCTCGGGGTCGAAGGGGATGTAGCCGACCTCGTCGACGACGATCAGCGGGATGAAGCTGAGCCGGCGCAGCTCGGCTTCAAGGCCGCCCTGGCGTTTGGCCTCGCCGAGACGGGCGACCCACTGGGTCGCGGTCGCGAACTGGACGCGCTGGCCGGCGAGGCAGGCGCGGATCGACAAGGCGATCGCGAGGTGGCTCTTGCCGGTGCCGGGCGGTCCGAGCAGGAGGACGTTGTCGCGGGCGTGGAGGAAGTCGAGCTGGCCGAGGTGCTCGATCACGGTCTTCTTGATCGAGCGTTGAAAGCTGAAGTCGAACTCCTCGAGCGTCTTGCGCGCCGGGAAGCGGGCGGCCTTGATCCGGGCTTCGCCGCCGTGGCTGTCGCGCGCGGCGACTTCGCTGCCAAGCAGGATCTCGGCGAAGCGCTCGTAGCTCCACGCCTCCTCCCGCGCCCGCTCGGCGAGCGCTGGCAGCGCCCTCGCGGCGGCGGGCGCTTTCAAGGCGCGGAACAGGTGGGCGAGCTCGGAGGTCTTGCTCACGCCGGGATCAAGGCGTCGTAGCGGGCGAGCGGCCTGCTCTCGACCTCAACCTCACGACCGAGGCGGCGGCCGCGCAACCTGTCGAGCGCGCGCTCATGCTCCGGGTCGGTGAGCGTGAGCCCGCCGGCGAAGACGCGGCGGTGGCGGCAGGCGAGCTCGCCCGTGTCGAGCACGATCGCGGTCACGTGCGTCTGCGACTCGCGCAGCTCCACGCGCTGCCCGGCGAAGGCGGGGTCGAGCGAGTAGTCGTTGCGGTCGACGCGCAGGTAGGGCTGCTGCGGCACCCGCGTCACCAGCCGCCGGTCGAGATCAGGCAGCCGGGACGGGAGCGGCCGCATTCGTTCGCGCTCCAGGGCGAGCCGCTCGAGCGGGACCGCACGGACGCTGCGGTGCACGCGTTGGTTGGCCTTGTCGCACCAGCCGTCGAACTGGTGCTGGAAGTCGAGCTCGTTCGCGAACCGCCGGCCGGGCTCGAAATTCGTGCGCATGAAGCGGTGCGAGCGCTCGAGCATGCCCTTGGCCTGCGGGTCGGCCGCGGCCAGGATCACCCAGCCGACGCCGAGCTGGCCGCAGAAGCCGGCGAACGCGTCCGTCGGGCGACCGCCGCCGGCGTGGATCGCGCCCTCCCGGTCCCAGACGAGCTTCTCCGGCAACACCCCGATCCGCTCGAGCGAGCGTCCGAGCCCCCAGAGCACATCCGGCGGCTCCTTCGAGAAGACGAGCGTGCCGGCAAGCACGCGCGACCAGCACAGCTCGACGGTCACCAGGTAGCCGCGGCGGGTCTGGCCGTACCCGACCGGGACCAGCTCCCGTGGCTCCCACAGGTCGCACTGCACCAGCTCGCCCGGCCGATACAGCGTGCGCTGGAACGTCCGCCGCACCAGAAACCGTGGCCGCACCTCGCGCACGTACTCGTCAAAGATCGACTTGCCGCCCGTATAGCCAAGCTCGCTCGCGAGCTCCCGCAACCGCTGCGACTGCAGCGTCGGCTCGACCCGGAGCTGCTCGCAGATCCACTCCTTGAACGGATCGAGCTTCGAGCCCGCCGGCGGACGCACATACCGCGGCGGCGCCTCAGCGGCGAGCGCTCGCGTGATCGTGTCGCGGTGCACACCCGTCAGCCGATGGATCGCCCGCTTCGAGCGCTTCTCTACAAAGTACAGCCGCCTGATCTCTGCCCACTGCTCCACGCCGATCACCGCTCCCTCCTCGCCCGACAACCAGGCGAGGCTCCGCGACCAGCCGGACAACCTCCGGCTCAGCGCCGAGCGGTCCAGATCTCAACCGGCGCAGGTGGTCCAGTATTCAGACGGCGCCCACACCTCCCAGATCCGGCGCGCCTCGAGCGGTGTCCGGTAGTCGAGGCCCGAGTGGGGCCGGTGGTGTAGCGGTCGACGTAGCGGTAAACGCGGAATCGTAATTTGTCAATAGCATCCGCGCCCGCGGCGTCCTCCTGCGACGAGCATCCCCGGCAGCACGTCGCGTAGCTGCCGGTCTCACCGACGTGCGCGAGGAGCGCAGAGCGCTCAGATCTGCTTACTTCGGCTCGAAGAAGAGCGCGTGGATGGCGGTGCCCCCGACGTTTTCGGTTGAGTGCTCCTCTGCTTCCCGCCACTGCGATGCGCCTGCCGGCAGCTCGAGTTCGGCAGTTTCGCCAGAAGACATAGTGAACTTCACCTTGCCGCCGGAGCCGAGCAGATAGAAGAAGTAGTCGGGATGTGAATGCATCTCAGAACTGTCCCCCGGCTGCATGGTCACTTCCAGCACCCGCACCTGCTCGTTCTCGAACAACACCTTGTAGATGTGCGGCGCGACTTCGGTTGCGTCCTCAGCCATGCGGCCTCCTCCTAGTTGTAAGACCCAGCAAGGTTGTTCCTCGTGAGCGCCTCCAACCGTATGAACGGCGGCTGGCGGCCGAGGGAGCCGTGTGGTCGTCGGTGATTGTAGAAGTCGAGCCAGCCGACAAGCGCGCGGCGACGCTCCTCGG
>JBHEMK010000126.1:0-6353 GCA_046262635.1 Gaiellaceae bacterium | reverse complement strand
CCTCGATGAAGTTCGAGCAGCAGTTCCGCATCTCACCGTCTCTCTCCTGGCACGACCTGGAGTGGATCGCCGGCCGGACGAAGCTGCCGCTGCTCGTCAAGGGGGTACTCACGCGCGAGGATGCCGCACTCGCCTGCGAGCACGGAGCCGCCGGGGTGATCGTCTCGAACCACGGCGGCAGGCAGCTCGACGGTGTCGCGGCCTCCCTCGACGCGCTTCCCGAGGTTGTCGAGGCGGTCAACGGGCGGATCGAGGTGCTGGTGGACGGCGGCGTCAGGCGCGGCACCGACATCCTCAAGGCGCTCGCGCTCGGGGCGAGCGCGGCGCTGGTGGCGCGCCCAGTGGCCTACGGACTCGCCGTGGCGGGGGAGGCCGGAGTGGCCGACGTGCTCCGGTTGATGCGGGCCGAAATCGAGCTCGGGCTCGGCCTGCTCGGATGCCCCTCTCCGGCCGATGTGCGCAGGAGTCACGTCGAACCGGGTGTGGCCTATGATCCCCCGGCCTGACCGACACCATGTACGCACTCAACTTCTACTCGCCAATCGTCGCAGACCAGCTGCGCACACATCGCAAGACGGCGACGATCCGGCTTGGCGACAAGTCCGGCAAGTACAAGAAGGGGATGGTCGTGCAGGTGCTCGTCGGCGCCCGCTTCGGGCCGCGGGACAAGGTTTTCGACGCCGTGATCGACAAGGTCGAGGTCAAGACGCTCGGCGAGCTCTCACCGCGAGAGATCGAGCACGACAACCCGGAGATCCGGCACACAGACGAGATGGCGCATTTCCTCGGTCAGCTGTACAACCGGGAGGTAGCCGAGAGCGATACCGTCACGGTGATCCGCTTCTCGGCGATCAAGCACTGACGCCCGGGCCCCGCTCCTCCGACGACCTCTCGCCGGGCCGCGGACGCGAGGCTGTTTCGCCGCCGACTCTGCTCCCGGCCTGACCTCGGGCCTACAGGGACAACGCGGAAGGAACTACGACTTTCGGATCGACGTGCCGAAGAGCTCGGCCCGCCGTAGCGGCCTGCCGCATGCCTCACAGTCGACGGCGAAGACGGACGAGAACGGCGCCTCGCAGCCGGGGCAACGGCGCAGCATCGAGCCGCCGCACTCCGGGCATTCCCTCGGAACCGCGGACTCGAACTCCTCGAACCAGCGCCTCGAGGCGCCGCAGCGCAAGCAGACGGCCGCCCAGTGGCCGAGCACGTTCCGCCGTTCCTCGCGCAGCCAGTCTGCCGCCTTGCCCACGCTTCCCACTCTAGATGTGGCCGGGCTCGACGCGAGGTGGCGCCCGCCTGGAGCAGGACGAATCACACCAGCCGGCGACTGCGAGGGCGGGCCCGCTCAGGGCGGGCCGGCAGGAGGTTGCCGTCGTGCGGGTCGCATCATCATTGCGACCGAGGCCGGAGCAGGCGGCGGCGCGGGGCGCCGTCAGGTGTCGCCCCCGTCGGGCCGACCCAACCGGGGCCGCGGCCGCAGCCGTTAGAGTGGCAGCGTCCCAGGCCGAACGACCGGGAGGTCACGACCAGTGGCGATTGCGCGCGAGGCCGAGCCGGTCGGCTCGCTGAGAGAGGTGAAGGAGGCGGGCCTCGACCGGGAGGACCTGCTCGGCATCTACCGCAACCTCCTGATCAGCCGCGGGGTCGAAGAGCGCGGACACATCCTCTACCGGCAGGGGAAGATCCCTGGCTCGTTCTACACCGGGCGCGGCAACGAGGCCGCCGCGGTCGGTGTCGCGACGGCAATGGGGCCCGACGACGTCGGCACGCCGCTCCACCGTGACATGGGCGTTCACATCGTGCGCGGCGTCGATCCGTGGCGGATCTTCTCGAACTACATGGGCCGCCGCGACGGGCCCACGAGGGGCAAGGACGGCAACGTCCACATGGCCGACACGCGGCTCGGGCTGATCGCGATGGTCAGCCATCTGCCGGCGATGCTGCCGGTCGCTGTCGGCTGCGCGCTCGCCTTCCGGATCAAGGAGGAGAGCCTGGTGGCCGTCGGGTGGTTCGGCGAGGGTGCCTCGGCGCGCGGCGACGTGCACGAGTCGATGACCTTCGCCGGCACGCGCAAGCTCCCGATCGTCTTCGTTTGCGACAACAACCAGTGGGCCTACTCGACCCCGACCCATCTCGAATACACGACCGAGCACGTTGCCGACCGTGCCCAGGCGTACGGCTTCGAGGGCGTCGTGGTCGACGGCACCGACGTCCTCGCCGTCTACCGTGAGGCGAAACGGGCGATCGAGAAGGCGCGCGAGGGAGGCGGCCCGACGCTGCTCGAGTGCCTGACCCTTCGCATGGAGGGTCACGCCGTCCATGACGACGCCTTCTACGTGCCGAAGGTGATGTTCGAGCGCTGGGCCGAGAGCGACCCGCTCGAGCGCTTCCGCGGCTGGCTGCGCGAGAACGCGGACATGTCCGACGAGGAGGAGGACGAGATCTCCACCGGCGTCAAGAAGCTCCTCAACGACGCGCTCAAGCGTGCGGAGGACTCGCCGCTGCCTGACACGGCGGATCTGCTCGAGGGCGTCTACGCGACGCCGGAGGATCTCGAGACGCCTCACCACAAGTAAAATGGCCGAGCTGACCTATCTCCAGGCGATCTCCGACGGCCTCCGCTCGGAGATGCGCCGTGACAAGCGCGTGTTCGTGATCGGCGAGGATGTCGGCGTCTACGGCGGCGCCTTCAAGGTGACGCTCGGTTTCCAGGAGGAATTCGGGCCGTGGCGCGTGATCGATGCGCCGCTCGCCGAGACGGCGATCGTCGGCGGGGCGACGGGCGCCGCGATGATGGGTCTGCGGCCGGTCGCCGAGATGCAGTTCTCCGACTTCGTGTCCTGCGCCTGGGACCACCTCGTCACGGTGGCGGCGAAGCAGCGCTGGCGCGCAGGCACACCCGTCCCGATCGTCCTACGGCTTCCCTCGGGCGGCGGCTTCTCCGGCGGCCCTTTTCACTCCCAGAACCCGGAGTCATCGTTCGCGCACATTCCCGGCCTCAAGTGCGTCTGCCCGGCCACACCGGAGGACGCAAAGGGCCTGTTGATCAGCGCGATCGAGGATCCGAATCCGGTTCTCTACTTCGAGCACAAGCACCTGTACCGGCGGATCAAGGCCGAGGTCCCCGAGGAGCGCTACACCGTGCCGATCGGCAAGGCACGAACCCACCGGGAGGGCGACGATCTGACCTTGGTCACCTGGGGCGCGATGGTCTACACGGCGGAGGAGGCCGCGCAGCAGCTGGACGGGGACGGCGTGTCGGTCGAGATCATCGACCTGCGCAGCGTGATGCCGTGGGACAAGCCGGCCGTGCTCGAGTCGGCACGGAAGACCTCGAAGGTGCTCGTCCTGCACGAGGACACCCGCACCGGGGGCTTCGGCGCTGAGATCGCGGCGACGATCGCCGAGGAGGCCTTCGAGGACCTCGATGCCCCGATCAGGCGGATCGCCGCGCCCGACACGCCCGTGCCGTTCTCGCCCCCGCTCGAGAAGGCCTTCATCCCGCAGGTCGAGGACGTCGTCGCAGGGCTCCGCGAGCTCGCCGAGTACTAAGGAGAACCATGGCCACCGAAATCGCAGTCGACGTCGTCATGCCGCAGATGGGGGTGTCGGTCTCGGAGGGCACCGTCACGAAATGGCTCAAGCAGGAGGGCGAGCAGGTCGAGGCCGACGAACCCCTGCTCGAGATCTCGACGGACAAGGTCGACACCGAGGTGCCGAGTCCCGGAGCCGGCACGCTGACGCGGATCCTCGTCCAGGAAGGCGAGACGGTCGAGGTCGGGACGAAGCTGGCGATGATCGGCGGCGGGGCCGCCGAGGCCGCGCAGACAGCGGAGGCTCCCGCCGAGCCCGCCACCCAGCAGGCTGCCGACGAGGCGATGGCGGCGGCGAGCGAAGGCGTCGGCGACGTCGCGCCGGGCACGCAGGGGCCCTCCGAGCCCGCGGCGGCCCAGTCACCGACTGCCGCGGCTCCGAATCCCGCGGCCGAGACCAACGGCAAGACGTTCGTCTCCCCAGTCGTGGCGAAGATCGCAGCCGAGCACGGCGTCGATCCCGGCCAGGTGGAGGGCACCGGCCGCGGCGGGCGCGTGACGAAGAAGGACATCCTCGACTTCATCGAGTCCGGTGAGGGGGCCGCCGCGACGCCTCAGGCTCCTGCCGCTCCGGCGACGCCGACCGAGGCTCCCGCTGCGGCTCCGGCAGCACCGACCACGGCTCCCGCCGCGCCCCCGAGCCCGGCGGCACCCGCGCCGGCCGCCGACCCCGGAGAGCCGCAACCGGGCGAGAGCTTCGAGCCAATCACGGCCATGCGCCGCGGGATCGCCGAGCACATGCGCACGTCGCTCGACACCTCCGCCCACGTGACGAGCGCGATCGAGGTCGACATGTCCAAGATCGTCGCTGCCCGCGACAAGCTCAAGCAGGAGTATCAGGCCTCCGACGGCGTCAATCCGACCTACCTGGCCTTCATCGCACGCGCCACCGTCGAGACGCTGCGCCGGTGGCCGTTGGTCAACGGCGAGATCCGCGGCGACAAGATCGTCACGCGCCAGTTCGTCAACCTCGGCATCGCCGTCGCCCTGCAGGAGGGCAAGGGTCTGATCGTTCCTGTGATCAAGAACACCCAGGACCTGAACCTGCTCGGCCTCGCGCGGGCGATCCAGGAGATCGCCGTCAAGGCACGCGACAAGAAACTGATGCCGGATGACGTCCAGGGCGGTACGTTCACGATCACGAACCCGGGTGGCTTCGGCACGTTCCACGGGACGCCGATCATCAGCCAACCACAGGCTGGCATCCTCGGCACCTATGCGGTCGTCAAGCGGCCCTGGGTGATCGAGGACGAGCTCGGGCACGACGTGATCGCGATCCGACCGATCATGAACCTGACGCTGACCTACGACCACCGGCTTGTCGACGGCGCGTACGCCGGGGGCTTCCTGCGCGACCTGCGCGAGACACTCGAGGGCTGGGACGACTCGAACGGCTAGACCAGCTCTACCATAGAGCGGTGACGGTGCTGCTCGAGCGCGACGCCGAGCTGGCCGCGCTCGACGCGGCATGTGTGGCCGCGCTCGCTGGGCACGGAACACTCGTCCTGCTGGCGGGCGAGGCGGGGATCGGAAAGACGGCGCTCGTCCGGGCCTTCGCGAGCACGGCCGGCGCGCCCGTCCACGTGGGGAGCTGCGAACCGCTCGCCGTGCCGGCACCGCTCGCGCCGCTCCACGACATCGCGGCGACGCTCGGCCCCCCGCTCTGCGACGCGCTCGCGAGGGCAGCGGACGCCCCGGCGGTGGCGCGGACGCTGCTCGAGTCGCTTGCGGCTCGCGGCCCAGCCGTCGTCGTCCTGGAGGACGTGCACTGGGCCGATGCTGCCACGCTCGACGTTCTGCGCGTTGCCGCGCGGCGCGCGGAACGGGTCGCGGCCGTGCTGCTCCTCACCTACCGGGACGACGGGGCCCCCGGCGAGCCCGTGCGGGTCCTCGCCGGTGAGCTGGCCTCCTCCGCGAGCCTGGTGCGGCTCACGCCGCGGCGGCTCTCGGCCGCTGCCGTCTTGTCGCTCGCCGCCGGGGGCCGGTCTCGAGGGCCGTCTGCTGCTCGAGGCGACGGGCGGCAACCCGTTTCTCGTCACCGAGTCGTTGGCCGCACCAGGGCGGCTCCCGCCGAACGTCCGTGAGGCCGTGCTCGCGCGGGCGACGCGGCTCACGGCCGCGGCGCGAGGAGCACTCGACGTCGCCGCCGTGATCGGCGCCACGATCGACCCGGCGCTGCTCACCCGCGTGTCGGGTGCAGGCGCCTCCGCGCTCGAGGAGTGCCTCGCCTGCGGCATCCTCGTCGCCGACGGCGAGCGCCTCGGCTTCCGGCACGAGCTCACCCGTGCCGCCGTCGAAGAGGCGATCTCGCCGCCACGACGCGCGCTGCTCCATGCGACCGTCGCGCAGGCGATCGCAACGACGGAGCCATCGGATCACGCACGGATCGCACACCACGCCGCAGCCGGGAGACTCGACGGTCTCGTCGCCGAGCATGCTTCAGAAGCCGCGGCCGAGGCGGAGCGGGTTGGATCGTTCCGGGAGGCGCTCGCCCAGCGCGAGCGTGCGCTCGCCTGCGGGGGCGCGGAGGGTCGGACTGAGCTGCTCCTCGCCGTCGGCTCGGTCGCGTGGCTCGCGGAGGAGCCGCAGCGCGCCCGCGAGGTGCTCGAGGAGGTCGTGGTAAGGCGGAGCGGACCGCCGACCCCCTGTTGCTCGGCCGCGCGTTGCGGCACCTCGGCCGTACGTTCTGGCTGCTCGACCGGTGGGACGACGCGGCGGCCGCGGCGCGCAGGTCGATCGAGGTGATCGCCGACACCGGCG
>JBHEMK010000125.1:0-9271 GCA_046262635.1 Gaiellaceae bacterium | reverse complement strand
AGAGCGGGATCGAGACGTCGGCAACCGGCACATAGATGTCCGTGCTCAGGTGGAGATGATGCGCGACGACGGCGACGAGGGCGGTGATCCCGGCCAGGAGCAACAGCTTCCAGCGGCCGGAGAGGCCAAGTGAGCGGCGATGGGTGAGCTTGATGAAGTCGTCGAGGAAGCCGATGGCTCCGCAGGCGAGTGTGACGAAGAGGACGGTCAGCGCCTGGAGCTTGTAGTGGCTGACCGCGAGAAAGGCGATCGTCGCCGAGAGCATGAGCAGGAGCCCGCCCATGATCGGCGTTCCCTGCTTGGCGGAGTGACCCTCCGGCCCCTCTTCGCGGATGTGCTGCCCGAACTCGTTGTGGCGAAGGAACGCGATGAACTTCGGACCGAAGAAGATCGAGATCAGCAGCGCGACGAGCGCCGCGATCAGGACGCGGGTCACGGAGCGGGAGCCCCTGCGAGCGCGTCGGCGACGACCTCGAGGCCGACGGAGCGCGAGCCCTTGAGGAGCACTGCGTCGCCGACGCGAACGAGGGCGCGGACGATCGGCACCGCCTCCTCGGCCGTCGCGGCCCACGCAGAGCCTCCGTAGCCTCGAGCGAGCTCACCGACGCCCACGACGACGTCCACGTCCGCCGCGGTGCGGCCGATCTCGGCATGGAAACCGGGTGCACCAGATCCGAGCTCGGACATCTCGCCGAGCACGGCGACAGTGCGCCGCCCTTCCGCCCGCTCGAGCAGGTGGCTGAGAGCCGCCCGCATCGAGATCGGGTTTGCGTTGTACGCGTCGTTGATCAGCAGCCCGCCGCCGGGCAGCTCCGACTCCTCCGTCCGCCAGGGAGAGAGCGCGACCTCGACGGGTCGGTCGGGCCAGGGGACACCGAGCGCCTCGCTGGCAAGCAGCGCCGCCAGGGCGTTTCCCGCCTGGTGGCGTGCGGTGAAGGTGAATTCCGCCACACCGACGTCGTAGACGACGCGTGCATGGCCGTTTCGCACCGCGAAGCTCCGGATCCGCTCCGGCCCGAACCGCCGCACGTCCAGCCCCTCGGGGATGAACGGCTCGAGCTCGGGCGCGCCTGACGGCAGGATCGCGACCCCGCCCGGCGGCAGCGCGAACAGAATCTCGGCCTTGGCCTCGGCCACGCGCGCGACGGTTCCCAGCAGCTCGAGGTGGACCGGGCCGATACCCGTGACGATCGCGACGTCCGGTCGTGCGAGCGCGGCGAGCGCCGCGATCTGACCTAGACCGCGCATGCCCATCTCGGCGACGACGACCTCTGTGTCGGGCTCGATCCGGCAGAGCGTGAGCGGCAGCCCGAGCTCGTTGTTCTGGCCGCCCTCGGCGGCCACGACAACGACGTGCGGCCGGAGCAAGGCGGCAAGGATGTCCTTCGTCGAGGTCTTCCCCGTCGAGCCCGTGATCCCGACGACCCGCGCGTTGCTGCGGGAGCGGACGAGGCCGCCCAGCGCTGCCATCGCTGCGAACGCATCGTCGGGGACGAGCGTCGCAGCCGCCCCCCGCGCGCGCGCGTCGTCAAGATAGAGACCACCGCTCCCGACCGCCACGAACAGATCGCCGCGCTGGACACGGCGCGAGTCGATCTGCACCCCGGTGACGAGCTCGGTCGCGCTCTCGAGACGCCCGAGGTCGAATCGGTGGAGCTCGTCGACCGCGACTGGGATCAAGCCCGCGCCTTCCGCAGCGCGTCGCGAGCCGTGTCACGGTCGTCGAAGGTGAGCGCCCGGTCGGCGAACTGCTGGCCCTGCTCATGGCCCTTGCCGGCGATCACGACCACGTCCCCCTCCCGCGCCACCTCGATCGCGCGGGCAATCGCCGCGGCGCGGTCGGGCTCGACCTCGACCTCGCCGGAGCTACCCTCGACGATCGCGGCGATGATCGCCTGCGGCTCCTCACTGCGCGGGTTGTCCGAGGTCACGATCGCGAGGTCAGCGAGCCCCGAGACGATGCGCCCCATCTGCGGGCGCTTCTCGCGGTCGCGGTCGCCACCCGCGCCGAAGACGCACAGCACGCGCCCCGTCGCGAGGCCGCGCGCAGCGCGCAGGAGGTTGGCGAGCGCGTCGGGCGTGTGCGCGTAGTCGACGATCACCGCGAACGGCTGTCCCTCCTCGATCGACTCGAACCGGCCGGGCACGCCGCGCACGGACTCGAGTCCGTGCGCGATCGCGTCGTGATCGAGGCCGAGCAGCCGTCCGGCGGCCAGTGCGCCGAGTGCATTCTCCGCATTGAAGCGGCCGCGCAGCCTCAGGTCGATGCCGTCGAGCGCGTTCGGCCCGATCTCCGCCTGGGCCGCGAACCCGAAGGTCAGTACGTCCGGCCCGAGCTCCCCCGCGAGGCGCCGGCCGTACGGGTCTCCCACATTGACCGCAGCCGGAGGACGCCCCTCGAGGAAGAGCCGCCGCTTCGCCTCGAAGTACGCCTCCATCGTCCCGTGGAAGTCGAGATGATCCTGGGTCAGGTTCGTGAAGACGAGCGCGGCAAAGCGAACGCGGTCGAGCCGGCGCATGGTCGACGCGTGCGAGGAGGCCTCCATCGCACAGCTGCGGTCGCCCGCGTCGACCATCTCGCGGAAGGTGCGCTGGAGGTCGATCGCCTCAGGCGTCGTTCGCTTGACCCCGCGGCGCTCTCCACCCACGCGCGCCTCGATCGTCCCGAGCAGGCCCGGGCGGCGGCCCGCGGCGGCGAGGACCGCGAAGAGCAGGAACGAGGTCGTTGTCTTGCCGTTCGTGCCCGTGACGCCGACCACCTCGAGCTGGCCGGTGGGGTGATCGAAGAACTCGTCCGCAACAACGGCCATGGCCGCCCGCGTCGAGGGCACGATGAGCTGCGGCAGCGGCAGGTCGAGTGGCCGCTCGCCGACGAGCGCGACGGCGCCCCGCTCGACCGCCTCAGGCGCGAATTCGTGTCCGTCCGCATTCGCACCCTGGACGCAAAAGAACAGCGACCCGGGGACGACGGCGCGGGCATCGTAGGCCAGATCGCGCAGCTCGACCGGAGCGCGCCCGAGCACGTCGGTCGGCCCGAGCGCTGCGATGACGCTCTCCAGGTTCATCATCGCGGGGCGAGTCTACCGCCACCGGCGGCCGCCGCAGCCGACGGCCCCAGCTGCCGCGGAGTTCCGACGACCT
This sequence comes from Gaiellaceae bacterium, assembly GCA_046262635.1. Lineage (GTDB taxonomy): Bacteria > Actinomycetota > Thermoleophilia > Gaiellales > Gaiellaceae > JBHEMK01. The sequence goes on along the minus strand of JBHEMK010000125.1, from coordinate 6,130 downwards.
GCATCGCCGGTCACCCGGGCGGACAGCCGTCCTGTGCCCCCGCGCACCGGGGCCGGTTACGGCGCCGCCGGCGGTCCGTCCGGCGGGATCGCCAGGTACTGCAGTGCCGAGCTCGCGATCTCCTGGAACGCCGGCGCGGCAACCTCGCCGCCGAAGATGCCGCCACGGGGCTCGTCCACCATCACGAGGATCACGAGCTTGGGCGCGCTCGCCGGGACGATCCCGACGAAGGACGCGACGTAGCGCCCGGTCGCATAGCCTCCGTGGCCGTCCGGCTTCTGCGCCGTGCCGGTCTTCCCGGCCACCTGGTAGCCGGGCACCGCCGCGCTCATTCCGGTGCCCTCTGCGACGACGCCCTTCAGCATCGTCATCAGCTGGGCGGCGACCAGGCGAGAGACGACCCGCCGTCGCTCCGGGGCCCGGGGACGGAGCCCCTGGATGTGGTCGACGAGGTGCGGCCGCACCCACTCTCCGCCGTTCGCGATCGTCGCGTAGAGGGAGGCCATCTGGATCGGCGTCACTGCGATCCCCTGGCCGATCGGGACGTTGCCGATCGTAGAACCCGACCAGTAGCCCGGAAGAAGTCCCGCGCTCTCGCCGGGAAAGTCGATCCCGGTCGACCTGCCGAAGCCGAAGCGCTTGATCCAGCCGAGCAATCGATCCTTCCCGAGCAGCTTGGCGAGCGTGATCGCGCCGATGTTCGAGCTCCGCGCGAGGATCTCCGAAACACTCATTCGCTCGGTGCCGCGCAGCTCGGCGTCATGGACGACCCGGTCGGCGACCCGGAGCGAATAGGGCAGGGTGAAGCTCGAGTGCGGCGTGACGAGCCTGTCCGAGAGCGCCCCCGCGACGGTGACGAGCTTGAAGGTCGAGCCCGGCTCGTAGAGATCCGTGACGGCACGGTTCTTCTGCATCTCCGCGGGCGCGGCCGGATACTGGTTCGCGTCGAACGCCGGTTCGACCGCCATCGCAAGCACGCCGCCCGTGCGCGGATCGAGCACGACGGCAGTGGCGGCCTTCGCGTGCCACCTGGAGATCGTTCTGCGCAGAACCTGCTCGGCGCTGGCCTCGATCGCGTGGTCGAGCGTCAGGTACGCGTCGCGGCCTTGGCGCTCCGGCACGTCGTCGACGACGTTCAGGACGCGCCCGGTCGGATCCTTGACGATCGTCTGATGTCCGTTGCGGCCGGACAGCTCGTGGTCGAGCTGGAGCTCGAGACCTGCGAGGCCGTGATTGTCGGTGCCCGCGAAGCCAAGCACCTGGGCTGCAACCGTGTGCTGTGGGTATGAGCGCCGTTCCTCCCCGTAGAAGTTGAAGCCAGTCAGGTCGCGCTTCGCAAGCGCGCTCGCCCTGGACGGATCGGCCTTGCGCGCGACGTAGACGAAGCCACGCGAGCGGTCGCGCAGCGCGTCATAGGTCGTGGCCGGATCGAGTCCCAGGACGCGGGATGCCACCGCTGCCGCCCGGCGCGCGTCGCGGATCTGCCTCGGATCGGCGTAGACGGTCGTTGCCTGTTCGCCCAGCGCGAGCTGCACGCCCATCCGGTCGTAGATCGTCCCGCGTCCGGCCGGGATCGTCACGTCCTCGTGCTGCTGCGACTGGGCCATGCGAGACAGCGACGCCGCCGTGACTCCCTGGATCCAGGCGGCGCGCGCGAGTAGGCCTCCGAAGGCGAGGACGAGCGTCAGCAGGAGCAGGCGGATGCGGCGGTTGACGAGTTGCGGACGCACGGGCGACCGGAGCCCTAGCGCCTGGCCAGGTCGACGTAGGTGGTGTCCTGCGCGGACGCCGGTACGAGGCCGAGCCTCACTGCTCGCGCTTGAATTTGACCCGCAGCGGCTGCACTCGAGAGCTGCGACGCCAGCGCCGCGTTCCGGGCCCGCAGCTGCTGGCGCTCCTGGTTCAGCTTGTCGACGTGCATGTTGAGCCGCAGCACGCCGACGTTGAGCGCTACGACCCCGGCTAGCAGAACGCCGAAAATCACGATCCATGCAATGCCTCCGGTCAACCCGCGGCGTTCGCTCGCTGGACGCCCGCGACGGGCCGCAGCGGGTCGTGCCTGCGGCCTCTGTGCAGGCGCAGCGACCGACGATGCAGCCGGGGACCAGCTGGCCATCAGTCCTCGCCGACCTTCACGGCGGCGCGCAGGCGAGCCGAGCCCGAGCGGGGATTCGAGGCGATTTCGGCGGTGGTCGGTCGCACCGGGCGGCGCTGGATCGCGCGCAGCTCCGGCTCGTTCCCGCAGACGCAGATCGGGAAGTCCGGCGGGCACGTACACCCCCGCTCCTTCTCCCGCACGAACTTCTTGACGATCCGGTCCTCGAGTGAGTGGAAGCTGATCACCGCGAGCCGACCCCCGGGGCGCAGCAGCTCGAAGGCTGCCGGCAGCGCGGCCTCGAGCGCGCCGAGCTCGTCGTTCACGGCGATCCTCAGTGCCTGGAACACCCGTTTGGCCGGATGGCCCTCGCCGAAGCGGGCCGGCGCAGGGATCGCAGCCCGGATCGTCTCGACCAGCTCTCCGGTGCGCTCGAACGGCGCCTCCTGACGACGGCGCACGATCGCCCGGGCGATCGGCCGCGCGAAGCGCTCCTCGCCGAAGCGCTTGAAGACCGTCGTCAGCTCCTGCTCTGGGGCCTCGTTGACAAGCACGGCCGCCGACGACTCGGCCGACGGATCCATGCGCATGTCGAGCGGCGCGTCGGTCGCGTACGAGAACCCGCGCTCAGGCCGGTCGAGCTGCATGCTCGAGACGCCGAGGTCGAGCAACACCGCATCGGCGCGGACGCCGTTCGAGGCGAGTTGCTGCAGGACGATGTCGAACTGACCGCGGAGGAACCGCGTCTGGACCCCGGCGCGGCGCGAGAAGCGCTCGAAGTAAGGGCGCACTGACGGATCGCGGTCGATTGCGATCAGCTTGCCGCGGCTTTGCAGGTCTGCTGCGAGCAAGGTCGAGTGGCCACCGGCCCCGAACGTCGCGTCGACGACCGTCTCACCGGGCTTGACGGCGAGGCTCTCCCGAACCTCCGCGGCGAGGACGGGGACGTGATCAGTCGCGCTTGGATGCAAGAGATTCGGCAACATGCTCCGCACTCCCTTCGACCTCCGCCAGCTCCTTGCGCCAGGCGTTCCGGTCCCAGATCTCCAGATGGTCGTTGACGCCCGCGACGACGACCTCCCGGCCCAACTTCGCGTGGTCCAGCAGCGCCGCTGGCAGCATCAGCCGTCCCTGCTTGTCGAGCTCGCCCTCCATCGCGGCCGAGAAGAAAAACCGCTGCATCCGACGCCCTTCCTGGCTGAGCGGGTCCAGCGTCGCCAGACGGTCGGAGATCACTCGACTCCAACCGGCTCGCGTGTACGCGTAGAGGCAGCCGTCCATGCCGCGCGTCACCACGATTCCCTCCGCAAAGTGTTGGCGGAACCTGGCGGGGAGGGTGAGGCGGTTCTTGTCATCGATCGTGTGCTCGTGTTCACCAAGGAGCATTAGGGCGCTTTCGTTATATCCACTTTCCCCCACAATAAACCACATCAACCCACATGGCAACTCCGAACGCCCTTCGTGAGAGAGCGGATGTTCCGATTCCGCCAGTGACAGCCGTGCTACCGGATGCGCAGTTGACCGGCGTAGGGGCCGCGGCCGGTGAGAACAGCCGCCCCGCACTCGGCCGCAAGGGCTACCGCCGCGTCCAGCGGCCTCCCCTCGGCGAGGCCGAACGTGAGCCCGGCAGCGAAGCAGTCGCCGCAGCCGTAGGCGTCCTCGATCGGCCCGGGAAGTGGGGCTGCTGTGAAGGGGCCGCCGGGCTGGATCCAACCGCCGAGGCCGGCCGAGGTGGTGACGACGACGCGCGGCGCGGGGTCGAGGTCGCCTGGCCTGAAGCGCTCGCCCTCGTCCTCTCCGCTCCCGACCAGCACGTCGATCTCGACTCCGCCCCGCTGTAGGGTCGCCAGCTCGCGGGCGCCGGCGACGAGCACACGCGCCTTGCGCGCACGGTGCAGGGCCTCGACATCGCCGCTGACGAAGTAGACGGCGTCCACCCGGCCGAGCTCCTCCCACGGGAGCCTGCCATCCTCGCCAGCGGGCAACAGCTTTTCGCCAAGAACGGTGATCGTGCGCTCGCCTGCACGGTCGATGTAGGTGAAGGCGCGCCGCTGCTGCGCGCGAATCGTCGCATGCACCGTGACGCCGAGCTCCTCGAGCTGGGCTCGCGTGCGGCGGCCGAGATCGTCGTCGCCAAGGCTCGTGTACAGGGCGGCGGAGCCGTTCAGGTTTGCAAGCTGGGCGGCCGCGACGGCGCCGCCGCCGCCTGCCTCCTGCCAGGTCTCGACGGCGTGCACGATCTCCCCCGCAGCGGGCACGTGCTCGACGCGCACAAACTCCACCCACTCAACGTGGCCGACAACGGCAACCCTCATACCTCACATCTTCCTTGAGGCGTACGTTTCACTGAGTGATGGAGGCGGCGGTACCCCCGTTCGAGACGTTCTACGCGGCCCACCGGGCCGAGGTGCTCGGCTTCCTGCGCAGACGGCTCGGCGAGCGGGCCGACGATGCCTTCCAGGAGACGTTTCTGCGCGCGCTCCGCGCATACCCGCGACTCGAGCACGGGCGCCACCTGCGTGCGTGGGTGCTGACAATCGCGAGCAGGATCGTCGTCGACGAAGCTCGCAGGCATCGCCCGCAGGGGGACATGCCCGAGCTCGCGATGACCGACGGCCGGCCAGCCTACGAGGAGCTCGCTCATCTCGCCGACGACCTGCCGCCGAAGGAGCGAGCAGCGGTCGTGCTCCGCTACGGCTACGACCTCAACTACGCCGAGATCGGCGCCGCGCTCGGCTCGACTGAGGCAGCGGCCCGCCAGGCTGCATCCGCCGGCGTTCGCCGGCTTCGAAGGAGGAACGCCACGTGACGACCTTTCCTGCCGAGCTCGACGACCGGTTCCGCAACGCCGCCTCCGCGGCCGGGCTGCTCGACGCCGCATACGACCTGACAGAGACACCGATCGGGACGCTCCTCGTCGGCGCAACCGACCGCGGGCTCTGCCGGGTCTCCTTCCGGCCCGACCCCGAGGCGGCGCGCGAGGAACTCGCTCGCGCCTACGGGCCGCGCGTGCTGCGTGCATCGAGGCCGCTCGAGCGGGTCAGGCTCGAGCTCGACGAATATTTCGAGGGCCGCCGTCACGTCTTCGACCTCGAGACCGACTTGCGCGCTGTACCCGCATTCAACGTGCACGTCCTCCGCGAGCTCGTCGAGGTGGCCTACGGCACGGTGACGACGTACGGCGCGCTGGCCGCGAAAGTCGGCCACCCTCAGGCTGCCCGTGCCGTCGGAACGGTGATGAACCGCAACCCGATCCCGATCGTACTCCCCTGCCACCGCGTGATCGGGGCATCTGGGAAGCTGGTCGGCTACGGCGGCGGCCTCGACGTCAAAGAGCACCTGCTCCGGCTCGAGGGCGCGCTGCTCTAACTCCAATCCGGCGCAGCTTCGATGGGCGGTGCGGCAGCCGCCGCCGGCGCAAAGCTCGCTTCGGCTCCTCGCGGTGCTGCCGGTCACATCACGCAGCCCAGTCCCTGCGTGGCTTTGGCGATGAGTCCTCTACGGCCTGGCTTTTCAAGCCGTGCCGAGCGGACTTTTTTTCACGCGTCAAGGAGCTTGTAGCCCACGCCCCAGAGGTTGGCCGGGGGGTGGAGGCGATTGGAGCGACCTGGCGGGAGCAGGCGTGGTTGAGCCAAAGCCCGAACCTGGACCGCTTGTTCAAGCCGACCGCCCCGAGGCGTTTGGGCACCGATTGGGCACGGGGGCGTCTAGCCGATCCCCGACAAGCGGCCAGTCACGTTACGAATTGCATGGCACTTGTATCGGTCCGCTCGAGGGCGGGTAGTCTCCGAACATGAGCACGGAGGCGAATTACCTGCGCGACCTCGGCTATCTCCTTAGAGAGGCTGCCCTCGAAGCGAAGAGCGCGGCCGAAGCAGCTCCCGCGCCCGACAGGGCATTCCAGCTCGGGCGGTTGATGGCCTATCACGAGGTCATTAGCCTGATGCAGCAACAGGCCCACGCTTTTGAGTTGCCGCTCGCCCGCGTCGCGCTTGAAGGCATCGACCCAGAACGCGACCTGCTTTGACGAAGGCT
>JBHEMK010000124.1:0-27977 GCA_046262635.1 Gaiellaceae bacterium | reverse complement strand
GGCCGCTCCAGAAAAGCAACCTTCAGCGCCGCCGCGCAGCCGGCGCCTCCCGCCGGCGCAGCCGGGCGATCGTGAGCGCCCCGAGTGTGGTCGCCGCCGAGCCCACGAACGCGAGGTACAGCCCCCAGGCGGCGTCCGCCGGGCCCCGGACGGCCGCGTCGCTCGCGACCGTGCCCGGGTCGACCAGGTAGTAGCCGGTGGCGGCGGCGGAGAAGGCTCCGAGCAGTAGCACGGCGAGGGCGGGCCAGCGGCGGCCGCCGACCATGATCGCTGCGAGGAGAAGTGCGAGCAGGCCCGCCGTTCCCACTCCCGCGCCGCCCGAGTCGCTGCCCCAGACCGTCCGCGCCGATGTCTGCGCCCACGGCCCGTAGCCGCCGACCGTCATCGCCAGAGCGCCCGCCGCCGTGCCCAGAGCGAGGAGGCGAGAAGGAGGATTCCGCGGAGGCCGCACTCAGCCCCAGGGCGGCGGGTTGTGGACCCAGCGCCCGCCGACCATCGTCGCCACGACCCCGATTCCGGGAAGCTCCCCGGGCGCGAGCGCGAACGGGTCGCGATCGAGCACGACCAGATCCGCGAGATAGCCGGGGAGCAGCCGGCCGCGGCGCTGCTCGTCGCCGCTGAGCCACGCCGGCGCCAGGCAGGTCGCGGCGAGCGCCTGCTCGAGCGTCACCGCCTGCTCAGGGTGCCAGGCTGGCCGCCGGTCGATCGTTCGGAGCACCCCCGCGCAGATCCCGGCCCACGGATCCAGCTCCTCGATCGGCGCGTCCGAGCCGTTTGCGAGCACAGCGCCCGACCGGAGGAGCGAGGCGAACGCGTAGGCGCCCTCGATCCTGCCCGGCCAGAAGCGCTCGGCGAGGTCGCGGTCGGACGGCGCGTGGCTGAACTGGACGGATGCGGCGACGCCGAGCCCGGCGAAGCGCGGCAGGTCCTCCGGGGCGAGGCACTGCGCGTGCTCGATCCGGGGCCGCAACCCGCGCCATGCGTCCCGCGTCGCCTCGAAGGCGTCGAGCGCGTCACGGTTGGCCCGGTCGCCGATCGCGTGGACGGCCACGGGGAACCCCGCGCGGGCGCCGGCCCGGATGATCCCCTCCAGCTCCTCGCGGCTCGTGATCTCGATCCCGGAGCCGTCGAGCAACCGGGCGGTTTGCGAGCCGAGCGTGCCGTCCATGAACGCCTTGAGGTAGCCGATGCGAAGCAGGTCGTCGCCGAACCCGCCGCGCAGGCCCAGCTCACCGAGCTGCGCAACCTGCTCGTGCGGGACGGACTGCCAGACGCGTAGCGTCAGCCGCCCCTCCGCGCGCAGCCGCTGCCAGCACCTGACCGCACCGCGCAAGCCGTCCTTGTCGTGGATGCACGTGACCCCGCGTGCCGCTGCGAGCTTCAGGCCGTGTCGCATCGCCTCGACCGACTCGTCGTCCCCGGGCGCGGCATACGCGTCCCGGAAGTGCCAGGCGCACTCCTCGCGCAGCAGGCCCGTCGGCTCGCCGCGCCGGTCCACCTCGATGACCCCGCCGTGTACCTGCAGGTCGCCGTCGGCGCGTGCCAGGGCCGCCGAGTTGAGCCAGAGGGAGTGGTAGTCCTTCGCCATCAGCGCCGTGGGCGTGCGGCCGGTGACCCGGTCGAGCGCCTCCTTCGTCGGCGGCTCGCGCCAGTCGGCGTCCCGCCAGCCGAAGCCGCGGAGCCAGCGTCCCTCGGGCACGGCCGCCGCGCGCCCGGCCACGAGCTCGAGCGCCTCGTCGAGGGAGCGGGCTTGCTCGAGTCGCACCTCGCGCTGCGCGAGCGACCAGGTCGGGAAGTGGACGTGCGCGTCGGTGAAGCCCGGCAGGACGCAGCGGCCGCCGAGGTCGACGGTCTCCGGGGTCGCGAGCGCTCGCTCGTGCGTGCCGATCCCGCCCGCGAGGCGGTCGCCCGCGATCGCGAGCGAGCGAGCGACCGGCAGCGAGGGGTCGAGGGTGCGAACCAGGCCGTTCTCGAGGATCACGGCAGCGAATCTACTCGGAGAGGAGCCGGCGCTGGTCCGACCACGTCCGTTTCGCCGCCGGGCCGGGCGATCCGGCCGCTCTGTCGCCGCTCCTCACGGCCGGGTTGGGGTGAGCGAGCGCCGGAACGCCGATCCGAGAGGGCGCGCAGGTCTGAGGGGGCTCCTGCGGCGCTCCGCGCTCGATCCGCACCGTGGCCTCGCGGCGCTCTGCGGCGGTTGCGGCACGTCGGGCCCATCGTTGTCTGGAAGTGAGGGGCGCGAACTAGACTTCGAGCCGTGCCTTGGGACGTGCTGAGCGAGGAGCAGCGCGAGCTCCGTGAGCTCGTGCGCACGCTTGCGGTCGAGCGGATCGCGCCGCGGGCGGCCGAGATCGACGCGTCTCACGAGTTCCCCTGGGACGTGGTCGAGCTCTTCCGCGAGCACGAGATCTTCAGCCTGCTCTTCGAGGAGGAATGGGGCGGCACCGGCACCGGGGCGCTGCTCGCGCTCGTGGCGATCGAGGAGGTCTCGAAGGTCTGCGCCACGAGCGGCCTGATCCTTGCCGTGCAGGAGCTCGGCTCGCTCGGCCTCAAGCTCGCCGGCTCGAAGGAGCAGCAAAACCGCTACCTGCCGCGGCTCGCCTCGGGGGAGTGGCTCGCCGCCTACGCGCTCACGGAGGCCGGCTCGGGCAGCGACTCGGCTGCGATGCGCACCGAGGCGGCCCGAGACGGCGAGGGCTACGTCCTGAACGGCGGCAAGCGCTTCATCACGAACGCGGGCGTGGCTCGCCTCTACACGGTCTTCGCGAAGACCGACCCCGCCGCGGGGCACGCGGGTATCTCGGCGTTCGTCGTCGAAAGCGAGACGCCCGGCTTCGAGGTCGCCCGGCTCGAGGAGAAAATGGGGATCAGTGGCTCGACGACGGGAGAGCTCGTCTTCGACGACTGCCGTGTCCCGAGGGAGAATCTCCTCGGCGGGGAAGGCGAGGGCTTCAAGCTTGCGATGCGCATCCTGGACCGCTCGCGCCCCGGCGTCGCCGCGCAGGCACTCGGCATCGCGCAGGGGGCCGCCGACTACGCGCTCGAGTATGCGAAGACCCGCGAGACGATGGGGAGGCCGATCGGCCAGCACCAGCTGATCCAGGCGAAGCTCGCCGACATGGAGACCGAGTGCGAGGCAGCGCGCGGGCTTCTCTACCGCTTCGGCCGGATGGTCGACGACGACGTTGACGACGCCGAGCTGACGAAATGGTCGGCGATGGCCAAGCTCAAGTGCGGCGACGTCGCGATGGCCGTCACGACCGAGGCCGTCCAGATCCTCGGCGGGTACGGCTACATCCGCGAGTACCCGGTCGAGCGCTTCATGCGCGACGCGAAGATCACGCAGATCTACGAGGGCACACAGGAGATCCAGCGCCTCGTGATCGCCCGCGAGCTGCTGAGAGAGTCGCGCGCCGTCCTGCCGGCCTAGTCCGAGGAGATCGCATCCTCCGCTTCCTCGGCCTCCTCACCGTGCTGGACGATGTCACCCTCCTTGAAGAGGACGCCGGCGAGCGCAACGCGCCACTTCGGCGTCCGGCGGATCAGGAACTCGAGGCTCATCGCAAAGTGCTTGAACTCCTCCTGCTGGGCGTTTTGCATGATCGCTCGCGCCTGCGCGTCGGCCTCCAGCGAGATCCGCTGCTCGTACCAGCCGATCGCCTCGGCCTCTTCCTGCAGCGAGGCGACCATCCGTGCAAACGTTCGTGTCTCTGTACTCAGCTCGTCAGGCGGCTCGTGGTACTGGTCGTTGGGCATGCTCTGAGCCTAACCACGAAGGGAGTCCGATGAAGCTCGAAGGGATCCACCATGTCACGGCGATCACGGGCGATGCTCCCCGGAACCTCGACTTCTACGCGCGGGTGCTCGGCCTGCGGCTCGTCAAGAAGACGGTCAACCAGGACGACCCGACGGTGTACCACCTCTTCTACGCCGACGAGGCCGGCAGCCCGGGCGCGGACCTGACCTTCTTCGAGTACCCCGGGGCGGCGCCGGGCCGTGCGGGCGGCGGCATGGTGCACCGGATCACCTGGCGCGTCGCCTCCGAGCAGGCGCTCGACTTCTGGCAGGAGCGGCTCGCCGGCGAGGACGTCTTGCCCGAGCGCGGCCCCGGCTTCCTGATCTTCGAGGATCCCGACGGGATGGGCCTCGAGCTCGCGGTCGTCGAGACGGGGGACGGGCCCCTCGTCGCGGAGCACCCGGAGATCCCCGCCAGCCTGGCCCTGCAGGGGTTCGACTCGGTGCGCGCCTTTGCCCACGATCCCGAGCGCAGCCGGGCCCTCCTGGAGGACACTCTCGGTTTCGAGGCGCGCGGCGAGTCGCAGTGGGAGATCCGTGGAGAGACGCGCGGGGGGTTCTACCGCTATGACCCGGCGCCGGCCGCCCCCGCCCGTCCAGGCGGGGGAACCGTCCATCACGTCGCCTGGGCGACGCAGACGAACGAGCAGGAGGCGTGGCGCGAGCGAGTCGCTCGGGCGGGTGCGCACCCGACTCCCGTGATCGACCGATTCTGGTTCCGCTCCGTCTACTTCCGCGAGCCGAGCGGCGTTCTGTTCGAGCTGGCGACGATCGGTCCTGGTTTCGCGACCGACGAGGATCCCGCGCACCTCGGCGAGAAGCTCGTGCTGCCGCCGAACTTCGAGCACCTGCGCGCGCAGGTCGAACCGGTGCTGACCCCACTGCCCGACCCTCGCTCGAGCTGGAGCCGCTCGTGAGCCTCCGGGCGCTCGAGCGGCCCGCGGCCGGTGAGCCGGAGGGTGCACTCGTCCTCTTCCACGGCCGTGGGGCCGACGAGCATGACCTCGTGCCGCTGCTCGATGCTCTCGATCCCGAGCGGCGTCTGCTCGGCCTGACCCCGCGCGGGCCGCTCGCGCTCCCGCCCGGGGGCGCCCACTGGTACGCCGTCCCACGGGTCGGCTTCCCCGACCCCGAGACCTTCTCCGCCTCGTATGCGCGTGCCTCAGACTGGCTCGACGGGCTGCCGTTCCCGTCCGAGCGGATCGTGGTCGGTGGCTTCTCGCAGGGTGCGGTCATGAGCTACGCGCTCGGCCTCGGGCGCGGGCGTCCCCGGCCGCGGGCGATCATCGCCTTCTCCGGCTTCGTCCCCACCGTCGAGGGCTGGGAGCCGGAACTCGACGGCCGCGCGCCGGCCGCGGTCGGGCACGGCACCCTCGACGGCGTCATCCCGGTCGAGTTTGCGCGCGAGGCGAAGCGGCTGCTCGACCCCGAGCTCTACCGCGAGTATCCACTCCCGCACACGATCGACCCGGGCTTCGTCGCCGAGGTCGCCGGCTGGCTAGCCTGAGACCTGCGCTCGACGGCCCGTGCGAATCGCAGTAAGGTCAGTCGTTTCCCGGGTCAGGAGGAACGCATGATGCGAATCGCCACACTGCTCGCCCTGGCCGTGCTGGTCGCGGCGTCGGCGGCCGCCGGCACTGCCGGGGCGAATCGACGGAGCGCTGCCGGCCAGTCGCTCGATTTCTGCACCGACCCGACGTTCCCGCCGATGGAGTTGGCGACGACGAGCGGCAAGATCGTCGGATTCGACATCGACATGGCCGCTGCGATCGGCAGGGTCTGGCAGGGCTCGTCGAAGCCGGTCAAGACCGCCTTCCCGGGCCTGCTGCCCGCGCTCGGCGCGAAGAAGTGCGACGCCGTGCTGAGCGGCATCTTCGTGACGCCCGACCGCACGAAGCAGTTTCCCGCGGTGACCTACATGCACTCGCACCGGGTGCTGCTCGTCCGGGCCGGCAACCCGAAGGGAATCAAGCGGCCGAACGACCTCAAGGGGAAGAACGTGGCCGTGCAGGGCGGGACGAAGTACGAGCAATACCTCAAGGGTCTGAAGGGCAGGATCGGCTTCAGCCTGCAGAGCTATCCGGGCGACACCGACGCGGTCGCGCAGCTGCTGCTCGGGCGCGCCGATGCCGTCCTGACGCAGGACACCTCGGCGGCCTACCAGATCGGCAAGCACCCCGGCAAGCTGAAGATCGCGTACCTCTTCCCGCAGCAGGATTCGTTCGGGGTCTACTACCGCAAGGGCGAGGCGATCGGCGGCAAGCTCAAGTCGGCGGTCGCGACGCTGAGGAAGAACGGAACGCTCGCGAAGTTGGCGGCGAAATACAAGCTGCCCGCAGCCGACGTGAAGTAGGAGCTTCGGGCGGGGGTGCTCGCGAGCTTCGATACACACGTCTTCTGGGAAGCGCTCTCTTCCGGCCCGTACTGGCAGGGAGCGCTTCTCGCGCTGGCGTTGACGCTCGTGTCGCTCGCCGTCGCCGTTGTGATCGGCTTCGCGCTGGCGCTCGGCCGCAGCAGCCGGCTCCGCGCCGTCCGCGGGTTCGTCTTCGTCTACAACTGGCTGTTCCGAGCGACGCCGACGTTGCTGCAGCTGCTCTTCGTGTGGGACGCACTGCCGCAGATCTGGCCGGTCTTCAGCGGTCACTGGTTCACGCCCTTCCTCGCAGCCTTCGTGGCACTGTCCTTGAACGAGGCCGCCTACATGTCGGAGATCATTCGCTCCGGCCTGCTCTCGGTCGACCCGGGCCAGGAGCTCGCCGGTCGGGCGCTCGGGATGACGCGCCGCCAGATCCTGCGGAAGGTGATCGTGCCGCAGTCGGTGCGGATCATCCTGCCGCCGACCGGCAACGAGTTCATCACGCTGCTCAAGCTGACGAGCCTCGCCTCGGCGATCTCGGTGCACGAGCTCTTGACCGCGGCGCAGGAGCAGGCCTCCGTCGCGTTTCGCTTCGCCGAGGTCTACGCGGCGGCGCTCCTGTACTACCTCTTCATGGTCAGCATCCTGATGGCGCTGCAAAGCCGGCTCGAGAAGCGCTTCACCTGGAGCTCGGCCTCGCGCCGCCCCCGCGTTGCCGCGCCCGCCGTCCCGGCCGTTTCGCACGACGCCCGATGAGTGATCCGATCCTGAGGGCGGAGGACGTCCGCAAGCGCTACGGTGACCTCGAGGTGCTGAGGGGTGTCACGTTCGCGGTCGACCGTGGCCAGGTGAAAGTGATCATCGGCCCCTCCGGCTCGGGCAAGTCCACGCTGCTCCGCTGCCTCGCGCTCCTCGAGCCGACGGATGCGGGCGAGGTCTACCTCGAGGAGCGGCGCGTCAGCGGCGGCAAGGAGAAGGATCTCGCCGTGCACCGCTCGGAGATCGGGATGGTGTTCCAGCGCTTCAACCTGTTCCAGAACATGACCGCGCTCGAGAACGTCATGTGCGGCCTCGTCGAGGTGCGGAGACTGCCGAAGCCGGAGGCGCGTGAGCGAGCGCTCGAGTTCCTCGCGCGCGTTGGCCTGGCGGACAAGTCGGACCAGTATGCCGACGAGCTCTCGGGGGGACAGCAGCAGCGGGTGGCGATCGCACGGGCGCTCGTGATGCGGCCGAAGGCAATGCTCTTCGACGAGCCGACCTCGGCGCTCGACGTCGAGCTCGTCCGCGAGGTGCTCGATGTGATGGAAGGTCTTGCCGGCGACGGGATGACGATGGTGGTCGTCTCGCACGAGCTGCGCTTCGCCCACCACGTTGCGAGCTCGATCCTGATGATGGATGAGGGCCGGGTGATCGAGGAGGCGCCGCCCGGGGAGTTCTTCTCGGCGCCGAAACACGAGCGGACCCAGCGTTTCCTCGCGCTCGTCGAATGAGCGTGCTCGTCCTGGACCGGCGCTATCCAACCGAGCACCTCGCCGGGCTCGAGGTCGTGCGGCGCCCGCGCCTTGACGTCGAGGCGCTGCTCGCGCTGCCCGGAAGGCCGGTCGGCGCCGCCGAGATGGACGCGCTGCCTGCGCTTCGGGTGATCGCGACCGCGACGATCGGCTACGACCATGTCGACGTCGAGGCGGCGGCCGAGCGGGGGATCTGGGTCTGCAACGTGCCCGACTACTGCGTCGAGGAGGTGGCCGACCACACCGTCGCCCTCGTCCTCGCGCTGCTGCGCGGCGTGGTCGCGCTCGATCGCCACGTCCGAGCCGGGCGCTGGAACTCCGCGGCGGCGGGCCCGCTCCGGACGCTCGCGGGCCTGCGCGTCGGGATCGTCGGCTATGGCCGGATTGGCAGCGCGGTCGGGCGTCGGCTGACGGCGCTCGGCTGCAGGGTCTTCGCACACGACCTCGTCGCGGTCGAGGACGTGCCGCGGCGACCGCTCGGCCGACTGCTCGGGACGTCCGACGTGGTCACCGTGCACGTGCCCCTGACGAGCGAGACCGAGGGGCTGATCGGCGTGAAGGAACTCGCGCGCATGCGACCGGGCGCGCTTCTCGTCAACACCTCCCGCGGCCCGGTCGTGGATGTCGACGCGCTCGTCCGTGACCTGCGCGAGGGGCATCTCGGCGGCGCCGCCCTCGACGTCCTGCCCGAGGAGCCGCCGCGGCGGGTGCCGAGACTGCCGAACCTGATCGTCACGCCGCACGCCGCCTGGTACAGCGAGACCGCGCAGCTGAAGGCCTGGGCCGGCGCTGTCGAAGCCGTGCGGACCGCTCTGGCAGGCAGGCGACCGTCGGGCGCCCTGCCCGAGACGCCCTAGCCTCGGAGCCCGGCCTCGGAAGCGACGGCGTGGCGATGACCGCGACGTCCGAGCCCGTGCAGCCGGCCGACGCTGTGCAGGCCGTCCTTCGCTTCGGCCCGGGCCCAGGCACGTCGACGACGTGCCTGGGCGCGCGGTTTGCCCGCGAGGATCATCCCGCAGCGCGTCGAACGCGCCGAGCACGATCCGTGCCTACGGCCGGAAGCCGCCGACCCGACCTTTCCCCCAGGCGAACGCCAGGTTTCGTTGGCGGGCTCGGGTCGTCGGGCCCACTCCCGAAGTGGCGCGTCGGATCGACTGCGCCGTTGCCGCATCGTCCGGCTGCTTCCGCGCCGTCTCCGGCGGGAGAAGGCGCTACTCGGGAAGCTCCACCGGAGGATACCGGCCCCGCACATCGTCCACGTAGGCCGCGAGGCGCTCCGCCAGCACGGCATCCGCGACCTCGAGCACGTTCTCGGCGTTCTGCTCGCCGGAGTGGGAGAGGTTGAAGCTGCCGGTGAAGACGACGTCGTCTGCGACCGTGATCTTCGCGTGCATGTAGTCGTGCACTGTGCCCGGCCCGTACGGCGTCGAGCGCTTCCCGCTGAACTGCGCGCGCGTCAGCGCGGCCTGCAGCAGCGGCTCCTTCCAGGGCGCGTTCGCGTTCTCGCGCCACTGGTGGACGACCTCGCGTACCTGCGTCGCGTCGACGACGCCCGCGACGTCGACCTTGCCGTCCGAGGCCACCTCGGCGAGCGTGCCGAGGATGGGGCCGGACGAGATCACCGGCGACGCGATGCGGACGCGCCGCTGCGCCGAGCCGATCGACTTGGCGATCCGGTGCGCGAGCTGCTCGCCGTGGCCCGGACAGAACCAGGGGCGTACGCGCGCTGCCCCGATCTGGATCGGCGCGGTCGCGACCTTGCCGCTCCGATCGACGAGGCGGGTCTGCCAGAGCTGTTCGAAGTCCTCGGTGAAGGCCGCCGCCAGCGCCGGCGACTGGACGGTCACAATCACGTTCTCCTCGCGGGTCCAGGAGTCGGTCGTCCAGTTCGTCGAGCCGGACCAGAGCGAGTCGCCGTCGCGGATCACGTACTTGTGGTGCATCAGGTCCGGCACGCCGGGAATTGCCCGGGTCGGCACCTGCAGCGCCTCGATCAGGCCGGGGTCGGTCTGGGGCGGCGGCGGCAGGTGCTTGCCGTGGTCGGCGTTGTAGGCGAGCCGGACGGCGACACCGCGCCCGGCCGCGGCCTCGAGCGCGGCACGCACGGTGTCACCCTCGGGCCCGGGCAGGCGTAGGTCGTAGAGGGCGATGTCGAGCGTGCGCTCGGCGGCGTTCAGGAAGGAGGCGACGAGCTCCGCGATCTCGCTGGCCGTCTGGCCGCCATCGGTGAGGGTGCGCGTCTCGATCAGCCGCGCTTCGCCCTCTGCGCTGCCTTGTGGGCGCGCTTGGCCTCCTGGTAGGAGGCCAGCGCCTCCGGAGAGTCGACGTCGCCGAGTGTCGGATGGTCGGGGAGGAGGTCCTGCGCGGCTTCGACGCCGAAGCGCTTGGCGAGCACCGCTGCCAGGGCCGTGACCTTCATCTCGCCGAATCCCGGCAGTGCGGCGATTCGCCGCTTCAGGTCGGCGCCGTCTCCCGCCTCGGTCCAGAGCCGTTCGGCCTCGCCGCCGTACTCGTCGACGACGGCCGCGGCGAGCTCCTGCACGCGCGAGGCCATCGCGCCCGGGAAGCGGTGGATTGCCGGCTTCTCGCGGAACACCTCGTCGAGCCTCGCGGGGGCGGTCTCCGCGAGCGTCCTCGCGTCGAGTGTCCCGAGCCGCCGCTTCAGCTTCAGCGGGCCCTGGAAGGCCGTCGGCACCGTCACCTGCTGGTCGAGGGCGAAGCCGATCAGCAGCGCGAGCGGCTCGCGCGCGATCAGCTCGTTCGCGGCGTCGTCCTCGGTGAAATGGAGCCGGTCGGGGCGGGTGGTCGCCACGCTCGCCAATGGTACTCGCAACCATCGCCGCCGCGGCTATGCGCTGGGATGAAAATGGGCGAAGATCGGGCGTCGTCCGTCGAGGCCGTTCGGCCCGGGACACCACGTAAACCTGGAGGCTGCCGCCGCCTGAACACCTGTCATTTCACATCGGGCTGCGGAGAATTTCGCCTCGTCACACGAGTTCGCCCGGTGCGTCTCGGGTCCGCCGATCAGCGAAGAGGTACTCGAGGATCTCCTCCTCGCCGCAGAGCGTTTGCGCCGTCCGGCAGCAGCACGGGGATCTCCGTCGTTCCCGCGATCCGCAGCCGGTGATCGCGGCCCTCCGGCTCGGCGCCCACCTGCCGCGTGCGAAAATCGAGGCCGAGCTCAGGCGCTGGTGCACCCTGTGCGACTGCGGACACCACTCGGTCTGGTAGAGCTCCATCGCGCCTCGTGTGCCACGCGCCGCCCCGCGAAACGGAGCATCCCCCTCTAGCCGAAGGCCTCGGCGAGCAGCTCGTACGAGCGGCGCCGGGCCGCATGGTCGTACGTGATCGTGACGACGATCGCCTCCTCGGCGCCGTAGGCGCCCGCGATCTCCTCGATGCCCGCGCGGACGGTTTCGGGGGAGCCGACGATCGCCCGGCGCCCCGACGGGGGCGCGTCTCCCGAGGCGAGGAAGCGCAGGGCCTTCTCGACCGGCGGGACCTGGATGAGCCGGCCGGAACGGAAGAGCGAGAAGACCATCCGTCCGCTCGCCGCGAGCTGCTCGGCCTGCTCGTCGGTCTCCGCGCAGATCGCGGCGAGGGCCACCGCGACCCGGGGTTGAACGAGTTCGGCGGACGGGGCAAACCGGGCCCGGTAGAGCTGCGCGTGCTCGGCCCCCGTCGGGTTGATGAAGTCCGCGAATGCGTAGCTCAGTCCGAGCTGGGCCGCCCAGACGGCGCTCTGCGGCGAGGAGCCGAGCAGCCAGAGCTCGGGCCGCTCGGGCCGGCCTGGCAGCGCCGCCAGCCGTGCGAAGGGATGATTGGGCGGCAGGGTGCCGTTCAGGTAGCCGAGCAGCTCGGCGAGTTGCTGCGGGAAATCGTCGAGGAGCGGCCGGCTCCGGTCGCGCTGCAGCGCGACAGTCGTCTCGCGGTCGGTTCCGGGCGCCCGGCCGAGCCCCAGGTCGACCCGCCCGGGAAAGAGGCCGCTGAGCACGCTGAAGATCTCGGCAACCTTGAACGGGCTGTAGTGCGGCAGCATCACGCCGCCGCTGCCGACGCGCAGGCGCGCCGTCGCGGCCGCGATCGCAGGGACGAGAGCCTCGGGGCTCGTGCCCGCGAGCATCGGCGTGCCGTGGTGCTCCGCGACCCAGTAGCGCTCGTAACCGAGCCCGTCTACGAGGCGCGCCAGGTCGATCGTGCGCCTCAGCGCCTCCGCGCCGCTCGAGCCCTCCGACACGGGCGACTGGTCGAGGACGCTGAGTTTGAGCACCGGCCCAGCATGCCTCCTCGGAGAGGTCTTGGCGAGGTCGAGCCCGAGGGCGCGGGTTCCGGCAAGCTTCCCGGCGTCGAGCCCGCCGCGGAGCGCCGCCGCGAGCCGCCCGCACCGGTCGTCGTGCCGCCGGGCACCGCGTTCGCGGCAGCGCCTGCACCTCATTGACCCCGATCCCGAAGAGCTCGGTCCGGAGGTCGTGCGGCTCCTCGCCGGTACTCTGCTCGGGTGGACGCGCTCGCCGTTTTCGGTCCCGCGACGCGCGCCTGGTTCGAGCAGGCCTTCGCGGCGCCGACGCCGGCTCAGGCGCTCGGGTGGCCCGTGATCGCGACAGGCGCGAACACGCTGATCCAGGCCCCAACCGGCTCGGGCAAGACGCTGGCGGCGTTCCTCTATGCGATCGATCGCCTGAGCGCCGAGCCGCGCCAGGGCCTGCGCGTTCTCTACGTCTCGCCGCTGAAGGCGCTGAACTACGACGTCGAGCGCAACCTGCGCGGACCACTCGCCGGCCTCCGCTCGGAGGTGAGCGTGGCCGTCCGCACCGGCGACACGCCGGCGAAGGATCGACAGGCGATGCTTCGGAAGCCGCCGGACATCCTGATCACGACTCCTGAGTCGCTCTTCCTGCTGCTGACCTCGCAGGGGCGGGAGATGCTGAAATCCGTCGAGACGCTGATCCTCGACGAGGTGCATGCCGTCGCAGGCACGAAGCGCGGCTCGCACCTTTCGCTCTCGGTCGAGCGGCTCGAGCGCCTGACCGAGCGTCCGGTGCAGCGGATCGGTCTGTCGGCGACGCAGCGCCCCCTCGAGGAGATCGGCCGGTTCGTCTCCGGCGGTCGCGCGATCGAGCTCGTGGACGCGGGGGTGGCCAAAGAGCTCGACCTGCAGGTGGTCGTCCCGCTCGAGGACCTGCGCGAGCCTGGCAGCGGCGCGCCGGGCGGCGCGGGCGTGGTCGGCACCGGAGCCGAGGGGGCGGGCTCGTCGATCTGGCCCTCGATCTACCCGGAGATCCTCCGGCTCGTCCGCGAGCACCGCTCGACGATCGTCTTCGTCAACAACCGCCGCCTCGCCGAGCGGCTCGCCCTGCGACTGAACGAGCTGGCGGAGGAAGACGTGGCGCGCGCGCACCACGGCTCGCTCGCGCGGGAGCAGCGCGTCGAGATCGAGGAGCTGCTGAAGCGCGGCGCGATCCCGTGCCTCGTCGCAACCTCGTCGCTCGAGCTCGGGATCGACATGGGCGCGGTCGACCTCGTCGTCCAGGTCGAGTCGCCCAAGTCGGTCGCGCGGGGGCTGCAGCGGATCGGACGGGCGGGCCACGAGCTTCACGCCGTCTCGAAAGGCCGCATCTTCCCGAAGTTTCGTGCCGATCTGCTCGAGGCCGCCGTGGTCGTCGGCCTGATGCGCGAGGGGCGGATCGAGGAGACCGTCGTCCCGCGCAACCCGCTTGACGTGCTCGCCCAGCAGATCGTCGCGATCTGCGCCGAGGAGGAGATCGAGGTCGCGGACCTTCACCACCTCGTTCGCGGCGCCTACCCGTTTGCGGACCTCTCACGCCAGCAGCTCGAGAACGTGCTCGACATGCTCGCCGGTCGCTACCCGTCCGACGAGTTCGCCGAGCTGAGGCCGCGGATCATCTGGGACCGCACGGCCGGGGTCGTGCGGGGCCGGGCCGGCGCGCGCAGGCTCGCGGTCACGAACGCCGGGACGATCCCCGACCGTGGCCTCTACGGGGTGCATCTCGTCGACGGCGGTGGCCGGGTCGGCGAGCTCGACGAGGAGATGGTCTACGAGGCCCGCGCGGGCCAGGTCTTTCTGCTGGGCGCGAGCTCGTGGCGGATCGAGGAGATCACCCGCGACCGGGTGCTTGTCTCGCCGGCGCCCGGAGTGCCCGGAGCCGTGCCCTTCTGGAAGGGCGAGGGTGTCGGCCGGCCCTACGAGCTCGGCGAGGAGATCGGGAAGTTCTCGCGGCAGGTGGTCGCCTGGTCCGAGCGGTCGGCTCTGACGAACCTGACCGCTCGCGGCCTGGACGACCGCGCCGCCCGTAACCTCTGGACATTCCTGCAGGAGCAGCAGGCGGCGACCGGCACGGTGCCGAGCGATCGCACGGTTGTGATCGAGCGGTTCCGCGACGAGATCGGCGACTGGCGGGTCTGCATCCTCACGCCCTTCGGGGCGCGCGTGCACGCGCCGTGGGCACTCGCGCTCGCCGCCCGGCTGCGCGAGTCGCTCGGGCTGGAGGTGCAGTCGATCTGGTCGGACGACGGGATCGCGCTCCATCTCCCGGACGCGGACATGCCGCCGCCGACCGAGTCGCTCCTGCTCGAGCGGGACGAGCTCGACGAGCTGGTCGTCGCCGAGGTGGGGCAGAGTGCCCTCTTCGGAGCCCGCTTCCGTGAGAACGCTGCGCGCGCCCTGCTGATCCCCCGCCGTCGACCCGGCGAGCGCACGCCGCTCTGGCAGCAGCGCCTGAAGGCGCAGGGGCTGCTCCAGGTCGCGCGTCGCTACGGCAGTTTCCCGATCATCCTCGAGACCTATCGCGAGTGCCTGCAGGACGTCTTCGACCTGCCCGCGCTGAAACGGCTGCTGACCGGGATCGCGACGCGCGAGATCGACGTCGTCGACGTCGAGTCCACCTCCGCCTCGCCGTACTCCGCCTCGCTGCTCTTCGACTACATCGCAACCTACATGTACGAGGACGACACGCCGCCTGCGGAGCGGCGCGCCCAGGCGCTCTCGCTCGACCGCGACCTCCTGCGGGAGCTGCTTGGCCAGGAGGAGCTTCGGAACCTGCTCGACCGCGCTGCGATCGAGGAGGTGGAACGACAGCTCCGGGGAGCGCCGCGAACCTCCGAGGAGCTGCACGACCTCCTGCGCCTGCGCGGAGATCTGCGATCGGGCGAGTACGACCCGGGACTCGCCGGGCTGCTCCTGCGCGAGCGCCGCGCACTGCTCGTGCGGCTGGCCGGGGAAGAGCGTCTGATCGCAGCCGAGGACGCGGGCCGCTACCGCGACGCCTTCGGGATCATGCCCCCGGGCGGCCTGCCCGAGGCGTTCCTCGAGTCGCCGGAGGATCCGCTGCTCACCGTGATCCGGCGCTACGCGAGAGGGCGCGGCCCCTTCACGACCGCCCAGGCGGCGGGGCGCTACGGCATCGACCTCGAGCCGGCGCTGCGCGAGCTCGAGCGACGCGAGGAGCTCGTCCGAGGCGAGCTTCGCCCAGGCGGGACGGAGCGAGAGTGGTGCGACCCCGACGTCCTGCGCCGGCTGCGGCGAGCGTCCCTGGCGGCGTTGCGCAGAGAGGTGGAGCCGGCCGAGCAGGCCGCTCTTGGGCGCTTCCTGCCGCACTGGCACGGAATCGACCGGCGGGCCACGCTGCGCGAGGCGCTGGTGCCGCTGCATGGGCTGGCGCTCCCCGTCTCGCTCTGGGAATCGGAGGTGCTGAAGCGCCGCGTGCCCGGCTACCGGCCGGAGCTGCTCGACCAGCTCTGCGCCTCGGGCGAGGTCGTCTGGGTGGGCGCGGGGCTCGACCGCGTCGCGATCTACTTCCGCGAGGATGCGCCGGTGCTGGGACGGCCGGCCGCCGCCACACCGCCGGAGGGGCCGGCGCACGAGCAGGTTCGCGCAGTGCTGAGCTCGAGCGCCGAGTTCTGGTACGACCTGGTCGCGGCAACCGGCCTCGATGAGGCCGAGGTACTGCCCGCACTCTGGGAGCTCGTCTGGGCGGGCGAGGTGACAAACGATGCCTGGCAGCCCCTGCGTGCAGGACGCAGGTACCATGCGCAGCGTCCGTCGCAGCGGCCCCGGCGGTTCTCCCGCCAGCGCGCCGCGGTGACCACCGCCACTCAGGGGCGCTGGTCGCTCGCCGGGCGCCTCTTTCCCGGCCGGCCCGACCGGCGCGCGCTCGCCGAGCTGCTGCTCGAGCGGCAGGGGATCGTCACCCGCGACGGTGTCCGCGGCGAGGGCATCCCCGGCGGTTACGGCGCCGTCTACGCGGAGCTGCGTGCGCTCGAGACACTCGGCACGTGCCGACGCGGCTACTTCGTCGAGGGCCTCGGCGGCGCGCAGTTCGCGCTCCCGGGCGGCGTCGAGCGGCTCCGCGAGCTCCGGCCCGCGGACGGCGAGGCGCCGGAGCCGCTCGTGCTCGCGGCAGCCGACCCGGCGCAGCCGTACGGTGCCGCGATCTCGTGGCCCCGTCGGGCAGGAGCACGCGCTGCGCGGGTGGCGGGTGCGCACGTCGTCCTGCTCGGCGGCGAGGCGGTCCTCTTCGTCGAGCGCGGCGGCCGCTCACTCGTGCCGCTGCGCGACCCGGACGAGGAATGGCTGCGCCCCGCGCTCGCCGCACTCGTCGAGCACGTCCGCCGCGGGGGCGCGAAGCGGCTCGCGGTCGAGCGCTTCGACGGCGCGCCGGTGGTCGAGAGCGAGGCGATGCCGCTGCTCCTGGAAGCGGGCTTCCTCGCTGGCCCGCGGCGCGCCGTGCTGCGCGCCTGATCCCGTCCCTGCGCAGTGCGCGCGGAGACCGCCGCGCGAGCGCGCGTGCTTGACCCGCTCGACCCAACGGGCCGGGAGCTGGTCGGTTGTCGCTCCGCCCCGCCGCCGGCGGGGCGGAGCGCCTCGTGCCGCCAGAGGCCGCCGCCCAGTACGGTCAGGGGGTGGAGATGCGCGAGGTGGTCGTCGGCGGCCGGGCGGTGCGCTGGCGCGTCGAGGGCCGGGGTCCGCCGCTTGTCTGCGTCGCCGGACTCTCGGGCTCCTGGCGCTGGTGGCTGCCCGTGTTGCCGCGGATCGCGGAGCAGTTCGAGCTGCACCTCCTCGATCTGCCGCGGTTCTCCGTGATCCCGCGCTTCGGCCCCGCCGACGCGGCGGGCTGGCTCGGCCGCTGGCTCGACGAGGCGGCCCTCGTGCAGCCGACGCTCGTCGGGCACTCCCTCGGCGGCCTGTTCGCCGTGCAGCTCGTGTCGAGCCGGCCGGACGCCGTCGACCGGCTGGTGCTCCTCGACCCGGTCGGCGTCCCGACCGGCTGGGGCACACCGCGCGAGGCGATCGCCCTTGCCCTCTCGCTCCGGACGGCAACGCCCCGCTTCCTGCCGGTGCTCCTCGGCGACGCGCTGCGCTGGGGTTCCGTGAGCCTGCTGCGCGGGCTCGCGCACGCCGTCGCCGTCGACCTGACGGTCGAGCTCGGGCGGATCGCGGTGCCGACGCTCGTCGTCTGGGGCGGCAGGGACGCGCTCGTGCCCGTGCGTCTCGCGCCGGCCTGGCGCGACGCGATCCCGGGTGCCCGTCTCGTCGTGATCGAGCGCGCCGGCCACGTCCCGATGTTCGAGGCGCCCGAGGAGCTGTGCGCGGCGCTCCTAGCGTTCCTCGGCGAGGAAGGCGCGAACGAGCGCGGCGACCTCGGCCGGCCGGGAGTAGTGGACGGCGTGGGCGCCGTCGGCGACGACGGCGAGCCGACCCGCGGGTAGCAGCGCGGCGACCCGCTCCGACCAGGGCAGCGACACGAAACCGTCGCGGCCGCCGTGGATGACGAGCGCCGGCGCGTCGATTCGGGGCAGTCGCTCCTCGATCCGGTCGGCCAGCAGGAACCCGATGGTCGTGAGGAGCCGCGCGAGTCCGAAGCGCAAGTCGTCCGTGAGCACGATCCAAAGCACCGCGGGCGGCTCGCGGAGGCTGTCACGCAGCGCGAAGCGGACGAGATTGCCCCGCAGGCGTGGGTCGACGGTGGGCCCGACGAGGATCAGGCGGCCGGCCCGCTGCGGCTCGCGGGCCACGAGCTCGGTCACGATCTGGCAGCCCATCGAGTTCGCGAGCAGCGGCACCGGGCCGAGCCGCTGGACCTCGAGCCAGTCGCCCAGCGCCTCCGCGAGCCCGTCGATCCCGAGCGGACGCCGCGGCTTCGCCGTTCGGCCGTAGCCGGGCAGGTCGGGGGCGAGCATCCTGAAGTCCCCCGCGAGCTCGCGCATCAGCGGCGCGAAGTAGCGGCTCGACACGCCGAGCCCGTGGACGCAGACGAGCGGCGGGCCGGATCCGGTGGCACGCACCCACAAGCTCACCGCAGGGCCGCCTCCGTCTCCGCGGCGAGGGTCGCGACGAGCTCGGCCGCCGGCAGCTCCCGCGCGAGCGGCGCCCCCTCTCCGCCGAGGTAGAAGCCGTAGCCGTCGTGATCGCGCAGGTCGGCGAGCAGCGCGCTGTTGAGCGGAAACGGCACCGGCTCGATCGCCTCGAGTGCGGCCAGGAACGGTGTGCGCGCGGCACGACCCGGCCGGCCGCTGTAGTGGCGGGAGACGGCCGTGGGCAGCTCGCGCAACGCCCGGCGCCACGCCTTGGACGCGCCGGACTCCTCGGCATAGAGGAAGGCGGTGCCGAGCTGGACGCCCTCCGCGCCGAGCACGAGCGCGGCCGCGATTCCGCGGCCGTCGACAATCCCTCCCGCGGCCAGCACCGGCACGGAGACCGCAGCGACGACCTGCGGCACGAGCACGGCACTCCCGACGAGGCCGGCCTCGAACGAGCCGATGAAGGTTCCGCGGTGGCCGCCGGCCTCTGCACCCTGTGCCACGACGACGTCGATGCCCGCGGACTCGAGCTCCACCGCCTCCTCGGGCGTGGTCGCGGTGCCAAGGACGACCGCGTCGCGGACTGCAGCGAGCGGCGGGATTCCGAACGTGAAGCTGAGGACCGGGACCTCCTCCTCGAGGACGACCCCGAGCTGGTCCGCGAACCCCCAGGCGCGTGCCGGCGGCGGCGCCGGGACGGGCAGCCCGAGCCGCTCGCGGTGAGGTGCCAGGAAGGCATGCACGGCCTCGACCGCACCCGGCGCCGGGGCGGCCGGAGGGAGCGGTGCGAACAGGTTGACGGCGAAGGGGCGCCCGGTCAGTGACCGGACCGCGCGTATCTCCGCTCGCAGCGCCTCGGGCGCCAACGGCGCGCCGGCGATCGAGCCGAGGGCGCCGGCTGCCGAGACGGCGGCGGCGAGCTCGGGCGTCGAAGGCCCGTTCGCCATCGGCGCCTGCACGATCGGGAAACGAATTCCGAGCAGCTCGGTCAGAGCCGTTCGCGGCCAGTCCATCGGCGGAGACTACGGCGCGAGCCGGCGCAATGACTGCACGGTTGCCCTGAGGTCACCGTGGGGGTAGCGGCCGCCGACGCGGTCCGCGAGCTCCTTCGACGCGGCGGCGCCACCGAGGACGAGCCGGACGCCGTTCGGCGAGCCCGACTCCTGCAGCGCCCGCTCCAGCTCGCGCGCCCGCTCCGTCAGCGCGAGGGAGATGCCGAGGATCGACGCTTCCACGCGGTGGGCGAGCTCGAGCGCCTCGCTGAACGGCGTGTCGGCGCCGACGTAGGCGACCTGCCAGCCGTCGTTGCGGAGTGCGATCGCGAGCGTCATCAGGCCGAGCTCGTGCCGTTCGCCGGGTGCGCAGGCCAGCACGACCGACCCGCGCGGGCCGCCGCTCCCGTCGCCGAGCAGGTGCCCGAGCCGGGCGCGCAGGGCCTCGCTGACGAGGTGTTCCTGCGCCACGTTGACCTTCCCTGCGGCCCACCGCTCGCCGAGGTTCAAGAGCACCGGGTGGACGATCTCCATCAGCACGGCTTCGAGCGGATGGAGGGCGAAGGCCTGGTCGAGCCGCAGGCCGATCTGCGCGACGTCGTCCCGTTCGGCCGCATCGAGGATCGCCACGACGTGCTCTCCGGTCGTGCCCGCCGCGGGCGAGTCCGCCCGGCCGAGGAGCGCCGCCGCCGCGCCGATCCGGTAGCCCTCGTCCAGCCGTGCCCGCAACCATTCGACCCGCGCGACGTCGCGCTCGCTGTAGCGGCGCTGGCCGCCCGCTGTGCGCTCCGGCCGCAGGATCCCGTAGCGCTGCTCCCACTTGCGCAGCGTGTCCGGGGGAACGCCCGTCCGCTGGGCGAGCGCGGCGATGTTGAGTCCGCGCGTCAGCTCGATTCTCACCCGGCCTGGATCATACGAGCACCGCTACGCTGCCCGGGTGCCCGAGGGCGATTCGCTCCACCGCGCGGCGAAGAAATTACAGGTCCTGACCGGCCAGCGGGTGGAGGTAGAGACCCCGCACCCGCGAGCCGCGGGCAAGGGGCTCGTCGAGCGTCTCGACGGACTGCTGCTTGAATCGGTCGACGCGGTGGGGAAGAACCTCCTGCTGCGCTTCGAGGGCGGGCTCGTCCTGCGCAGTCACCTGCGGATGACCGGACGGTGGCGCATCGGGCCGCTCGGCGCCGCACGGCGCACGGGCAGCCCCTGGCTCGTCCTGCGCGGCCAGGCGCACGAGGCGGTGCTCTGGCACGGGCCGGTGCTGGACCTGCAGCGGGGCGGCGCGGGGCTCGGCCGGCTCGGCCCGGACATCCTCGCCGATCCGCCCGACCTCGACGGCATGCTGTCCGGGTTGCGCCGAGCCGGCCAGGCCAGACAGGTCGGCGAGGCTCTGCTCGACCAGCGGCTCGTTGCCGGCATCGGCAACATGTGGAAAGCGGAGTGCCTCTGGGAGGCGCGGCTCTCGCCCTGGCGAGCCCTCGCCGAGGTGCGGGACGAGGAGCTGCGGGCGACGCTCGAGTCGGCGCACCGCCGGATGCGCACCGCCGTCGGTGGGGCGCGGCCCCCGCGCCGGATCTACCGCCGCGCGGGTCGCCCGTGCCCGCGCTGCGGCTTCGCGATCCGCTCGTACGGCCAGGGGGAGCAGGCCCGCACCGCGTACTGGTGCCCGGAGTGCCAGAGAGGAGGACGCCTCCCGGGCGCGTCGTAGGAGGGGGTCGATGAAGGCTCCGCAGCTCTACGAGTCGCTCCGCCGCTTCTGCCTCGGCGCCTTTGCGGTCTTCGGCCTGGATCTGGACACGGGCGCCGACCTCCCGTTTGCCTTCGAGGAGCACGGCTCCTACGGCCGGCCCACCCTCTACGAGTACCGTCCGCTTGTCCGCGGCTTCGTCGAGGCGCGGGTCGAGCGGCTGCGGGGCCGCGAGGACGCGCGCATGGCGCTCGAGGATCTTCGCCGCGAGCCGGCTTCGGCGATCTTCGCCGCCGCTCATGCCGGGCCGAAGCCGGACGAGGACGCCGCGCTCTACCGGAGCGTGCTCGTTCCGCTGCTCGTCCGCACCGCCGAGGGCTGCGGCGGCTTCGACTGGGACGACACGGCGTTCGACCGCGCCTATCTCGAGCTCGAGCGCTCGCTCTTCGGCGAGGGCCATGCGTACGGCGCCGTCGCGCCGCTGATCGGCATCTCCGTCGGCTCCCAGGTCGACCTGGGAGCCGGCATTCGCGTCCGCGCCGCCGCCACGGGTGAGCTGTCGGCGCACTGGCCCGAGGCCTCCGGCCTTCTGCCGGCCCGCTTCGGCGTGGAGGTCGACCGCCTCTGCGTGCTGGAGCTCGAGCGCCCGCTCGAGCGCCGCGCCGCAGAGGCTCCGAACGCGCCGGCCGAACTCGCCGACGCTGTCACGGCCCTCCGCCTCGCCACCGCCGGCCCGGTGGCCGCCGGGCCCGTGCTGTTCGAGCGGCTTGACTGGCGGCCGTACGGCATCCGGCCGGTCCTGCCGATCGCCGCGACCCAGCCGTGGGGCGAGCCGGCGCGGCTCGATTCGTTCCGAGGCGCCGTGGCCGCAGAGCTGCTACCGCTCCTCGGGCAGGTGGAGGAGGACCACGAGCTCGCCGAGGCGCTCGACCGCTGGGAGCTCTCGCTCTTCCAGGGCGAGCCTTTTCGCTCGGAGCAGCTGCGGGCGTCGCTCTGCGCCGCGCTCGGCGGCGGCGACGGTCTCTGGGCCGCGTCGGTGCGCGCGGCTGCGCTCCTGGGGGAGAACGGCCGTGAGCGGACCGACCTGCTCGCGCGGCTCCGCGACCTCGCGGCCGCCTCGGCCGGCGACATCGTCCGTCGCGTGCTCGTCGAGCTGCTGCTGCAGGGTGACCGGATCGCCCTCGTCGCCGTGCTCGACGAGACGCTCCTGGGCCTGCGCGCGCGTCCGGCCCGGGCTGCGACGATCCGGGCGAAGGCCGGCTAGGAATCGCTCGGCATCGCGGGCGAGCAGCAGGCAGAGGAGGGCAAGCGGCACCTCGAGGAGCGCCGCCTCGCCGATCGCGAGCCGGCGCTGGATCCCCGTCGGCGAGGTCAGGATGTCGAACCAGGCATCGACGAGCAGCAACGTGCCCGCGGCGGTCGCAGCCCCCTCGAGCTACGGTGAGCGCCGCCAGGCGGCGCCGGCGATGCCGAGCAGCAGCAGCGCCAGCACGATGTCGAACCCGGCCCACGCGAGGTCCACCCGGGGGGGCGGCCATCGAGCCGACGCTGCTGTTCCGGCCATCGCGGGCGCCGCTACGCCGCGGCCTCCAGGGCGACGTCGCCGCCGGCGACCTCCGCCTCGGGGGCGGCCGGTTTCGACTCGATCAGGACGACGGCCATGACTGCCCCGAAGGCGGCCAGGGCGGCGAGCACGTAGAAGGCGATCGCGAAGCCGTGGGTCAGGGCGGCCCCGCCGAGCGAGCTCGCCCCGGCGTGGGCTGAGACGTAGCGGCCGGTGAAGGTCGTGGCGATCGTTGTCGCCGCGGCGACCCCGATCGCTCCGCCGACTTGCTGGCTCGTGTTGATCAGTCCGGAGGCGATCCCCGCGTCGGACTCCTGCACCCCGGCGAGGGCGCCGATCGTCATCGGCACGAAGGCGAGTGCGAGGCCGATGCCGCTGAGCACGAAGGCCGGGAAGAGATCCCAGAAGTAGTGGCCGTGCACGGGAAGCCGCGCGTAGAGGACGAGAGCGCCGGCTGCCACCAGCATCCCCAACGGGAGAACGCGCCGCACGCCGATGCGCATCGCGAGCGCCTGCGAGACGGTGGAGAAGAGGATAATGGCGAGCGTCAACGCGATGTAGGCGACCCCGGTCTTGATTGCCGAGTAGTGGAGCACCTGCTGCATGTAGAGGGTCAGGAGGAAGAACTGCGAGAACACTGCTCCGGCGAGCAGCACTCCGGCGATGTTCGAGCCGGAGAGCGTGCGCAGCCGGAAGATGCGCATGGGGAGCAGCGGCGCCTTCGAGCGGAGCTCGATCACGACGAACCCGACGACGAGCGCCGCCGAAGCGCCCAGCAGGCCGATCGTCTCCGTTGTCGCCCAGCCATGCTGGCTCGCCCGCGTCATCGCGTAGACGAGCAGCATCAGCCCGGCGGTGATCGAGGTCGCCCCGGGCAGGTCGAAGTGGTGGTGATCGAGCTGGGCACGGCTCTCGCGCAGCAACCAGGGCGTCACGCCGAGGACGAGTGCACCGACCGGCACGTTGATGAAGAAGATCCACGACCAGCTGAGTGCGCTCGTGAGGGCGCCGCCGAGCAGGACGCCCGCGGCGCCGCCGCTGCCCGAGGCCGCACCCCAGATCCCGAGCGCCAGGTTGCGCTCGCGGCCCTCGCGGAACGTCGTGGTCAGGATCGAGAGGGCAGCGGGCGAGAGCAGCGCGGCACCGAGTCCCTGCAGCGCGCGAAAGGCGATCAGCGAACCCTCCGACCACGCGAGCCCGTCGAGCAGCGAGCTGGCCGTGAAGAGGACGAGGCCCGCCATGAAGAGGCGGCGGCGGCCGAGCAGGTCGGCGAGGCGGCCGCCGAGCAGCAGGGCGCCGCCGAAGGCGATCGCGTAGGCGGTGATCACCCACTGCAGGCTCTCCTGGGTGAAGTGGAGGTCGGTCTTGATCGAGGGCAGCGCGACGTTCACGATTGCGACGTCGAGCACGACCATGAACTGGGCGGCGACGATCACTGCCAGGGCGATCCAGCGCCGGCTGTCGGTGCGGGCGTCGGCGTTCGGTGCGGTCGAAGTATTCATTGGCCTCCCAACTCGTTGTCATTTCCTACGATAAACACAACAAACGATTTTGGGAGCTACACTTATTCCCGTGGACCCACTCGAGTCGGCTCCTGCTCTCGACCTCCCCGCGCCCCGACTCCCGGACGAGCTGCTCCGCAGCCCGGCCTTTCTGCTCGCCCGGCTCGGCTACGGCGTCAAGAGCCGCGCGATGGAGGCGTTCGAGCTCGCCGGCTTCAGCCCCTACCACCACAGCGTTCTCGCGCTGCTCGACGAGGGAGCACAGGACACGCAGGCCGCGATCGCGGACGCGCTCCGGCTCGATCGCAGCCAGCTCGTCGGCCTCCTCGACGCACTCGAGGAGCGTGGCCTGATCGAGCGGCGCCGCGACCCGGCCGACCGGCGCCGGCACGTCGTCAGCCTCACACCCGACGGCAAGCGGCAGCTGGCCAAGTTCCGCACGATCGTCACGGGCATCGAGGATGAGTTCCTCGCGCCGCTCGACGCCGAGAGCCGCGGCGCGCTCCACACGCTGCTCTCGCGGCTCGCGATGCATCACGACCCTCGCTGCGTGCGCGAGGACCTGGCTTCCTGAGGTAGTCTCGAAAGATGGACAAGGTGCGAAAGAGTGACGCCGAGTGGCGCTCCGAGTTGAAGCCGGAGCAGTACACGGTTCTTCGGCAGAAGGGCACGGAAGCGCCCTTCACAGGCGCGTATGATCACGTCTTTGATGACGGCACCTACCGCTGCGCCGGCTGCGGGGCCGAGCTCTTCGTCTCCGATCAGAAGTACGACTCCGGCTGCGGCTGGCCCGCGTTCACGGCGCCCGCGAGCGCCGGGGCGGTCGAGGAGGAGACGGACACGACGTACGGGATGGTGCGCACCGAGGTGATGTGCGCCTCCTGCGGCGGGCATCTCGGTCACGTCTTCCCGGACGGTCCGGGCCCGACCGGGCTGCGGTACTGCATCAACTCCGCCGCGCTCGAGCTCGACGAGAAATAGGCGCGAAGTCGACGCCGTCCCGTCGCGGCATCGACGCTACGGTCGCGTCATGGAGGAGGCGCGCGCTGTGCTTCAACGGCTGGAGCGAATTGACGAGCTCGAGCGCACCGGGGCGGACCCCGCCGCGCTGCTGGACGAGCTGCACATGCTCGTGCGTGAGGCGGAGGCGTGGTCGCGGCGCGAGGGCGACGAGCGCGCCGCGGCGGCGGCGGCGCGGTGCCGGACGGCGCTGGAGGGATCGCCCGGGGTTAGAGTCGGACTGTGAGGCCGATCCACCGGAACGATGCGGAGCCGGAGCAGTCCGTCCCCGCCGTCAACCTGGGCGGCCTCGAGGGTGACGCCCGCGTCGATGGGACGGCCGCGCGTCGGCGCCGCGATCGCGGGAGAGCCGCCGGCTCCGAGCCCGTCGGCCGCCCTTCCGACACGGTTGATCGTCGCGGCATCGGCCTTGTCGGACGGATCGAGCGGCTCGGCGACAGGGAAGGGGAGGAGTGATCGTCCACTGGGACGATGTGGCGGGTCGGCGACGCGCGGAGGGTCCGATGGATGCCGTCTGGCACGACCTCGGCGCTGCAGCGGGGTCGGCGGACGTCGGTGTGCGCCGCATCCGAGTGGCGCCGCAGAGGCTCTCGACGCCGCCGCACGTCCACGCCCGCGAGGAAGAGACCTTCTTCGTGCTCGGCGGGTCCGGCCTCCTGCTGCAGGACGGGGAGACGTGCCGGGTGCGGCCCGGCGACTGCGTCGTGCACGCCGGAGCGGAGGTGCACACGCTCGTCGGAGGCGACGAGGGCCTCGACGTGCTCGTCTTCGGTCCGCGGCTCTGGGCGGAAGGCGGGTACCTGCCGCGCTCCGGCAACCTCTGGGTCGGGCTCTGGCCCGTGCGCGTCGCGGAGAACCACCCCTGGCAGGACGAGGCTGCGCTCGGCATGCCCGAGCTGCCGGAGCCCCGCGAGCGGCCGGCCAACGTTGTCCACGTCAGCGATGCTCCCTCGGAGTTCGGCGGCGTCAGCCACCGCCTCGGCGCCGCGGCAGGGGCGAGGCGCACCGGGCTGAACCACGTGGCGCTTCCGCCGGACGCCGAGGGCGCTCCGCCGCACCTGCACACGGTCGAGGAGGAGACCTTCGTCATCCTGGAGGGTGAGGGTGTGCTCGAGCTCTGGCCGACACCGTCGCGGGCCTCGACGGGGCAGGTGCGGGAGGAGCACCCGGTTCGCGCCGGTCACGTTCTCGCTCATCCACCGGGCGGCGGCATGGCGCACATGCTTCGAGCCGGGGCCGGGGGGCTGACCTACCTCGTCTACGGCACACGGAGCGCGGCAGATGTCTGCTTCTACCCCCGCTCGAACAAGGTCGCCTTCCGCGGGGTCGGCCTGATCGCCCGGCTCGAGCATCTCGAGTACATGGACGGCGAGCCCGAGGGTTAACTCGCTCTGCACCGAGCGCCCCGGATGGGGTTCGCGTACGCCCGTGGCAGACGGCGAGGACGGCCTTGACTGGGGTTCAGTCTCCCACCTCGTACGCCGATAGGCGCGCGACACATCGCCAAGGACGGCTGGCCCCTCACCACGCGGATCCGGTTCTCGTCGGGGTGGCGGCCGTCCTCCTGCTGTTCGGCTACGTCTTCAAGGCCTGGGGCTGGCAGCGGCTCTTCGCCGTGCACGAACGGCCGAGCGCCCGGCGCGCTCGCCTGCGCCGGCGGCGCGGCCTGCGTCGCCGGGATCGCGCTGCCAGGCCGTCTTGACGATGCGCTGCGCATGGCGGTCGTCAGGCGCTATCCGGGGACGAAGACCGGGCTCGGCGCGTCGGTCTCAGCCTGATCGTCCCGGCATGCTCGACAACCCCGCCCTCGCGCCACTCGCGTCGATCGCCGCGGCGGACGCCGGCTCGATGGCGGTCCGGGCCGGCTTCCTGGCGGCGGCCCCGGGCGGGAGTTGGCGCCGCCCTCATCGTCGCCTTCCTGCTGCAGATCGACTGCTGGCGGCGGATCTCGCGTTTCAAGGTCGTCGGCTGGATGAAGGAGCACACGCACTGCACGAAGGAGGCCTGGCCGCCTGGGTACTCGTCTAGGTCTCCTGGGGTCTCCGGGGCACCGCCGTCTTCCTCCTGCTGAACGCGCTGGCGCTCGGGTCGTCCTTCCCGCTCGCGCTCTCTACGTCACCGCGGCCTCGGCCGCGCTGCCGATCGCCCCTGCGGGGCAGCGACGCAGGCCGGCGCAGGCGCGGCGCTTCTGATCGCAAGCGGCGTGCAGCCACCGAGGCGATCGCGTTCTCCGTCGCCGTCCAGGCGATGGTGATCCTGACCGGCGCCGCCGTCGTACTGCTGATGACCGGCTGGCAGATCGGCTCGCATTTCCACACCCGCGTCGGTCTGACACGCCTCGCCCGCCCACGTGCCTAGTCCTTCGCGGGCGCGTCTTTGTTCGGCCCGTCCCGCAGACCTCCACTCCCAGACAGGAAACGATCAGCCGGACGAAGTCCTGGCGGCGCACACGCGCGAAGCGCGGCGGTGCGCCAGCGAACGGGACTTCCGCGGCGACGAGCAGGATCCGGTCAGCCCGCCGACGAGCGGCGTCGGACGGCAATCTCGGCGCAGCCCAACCGGCTGCGACAGCCCGCACTAACTGCCCGCAGCGCACCGTGCAGCAACGAAGCGATGGGGTGCTGGAGGCGTGCCCCGGCGCGGGGATCTCCGTCGCGATCCCCACCTCGAGTTGTCCCGCCCCCAGGCCCGGCTGGACGAGGACGACCGCGCTCGACGCGAGCGCGAGACCGAGGATCATCGGGCCGACCCCGTCGCCGAGCAGCAGCCTCACCGGCACCTGCCGAGAGCCTGTCGGCATTCGACGCGCCGACGAAGGAGAGCAGAACGGTCGGCAGCAACGGAACCCCGCCCGGATCGGCAGGGTAGCCGAGGCAGGCGGTGAAGCTGACGACGCCGGCGACGAAACGCGCTTGCGCACGAGCAGGTCGGCGAGGACCCGGCGTTGAGCACGGACGTCGCGCGCCCCAGCGTCGAGGCGTCACGACCCACTGCGGATCGCTGCGGGACGTGTGCCGCTCACGCTGAAGGTTGGGCAGCGCCACGATCCCGGGCAGGAGCAGGGGAAGATCACCGTGCAGACGAGGATCAAGTCAGCCATTTCGCTTCTGCATCCGGGCAGCGAGACCAGAGGAGGACTCGGCTACGATGACCAGAATGACGAGCGACAATGGCGCTCGCACGTCTGCTCCCGCGCCCCAACACGCGGGCGAAGAACGAGAAGGGGCTACACCTGG
>JBHEMK010000123.1:0-16719 GCA_046262635.1 Gaiellaceae bacterium | reverse complement strand
TCCGAGCGGCGTCGACGTTCCCGAGTCGGTTCCTGAGCCGGACGAGCCGCCGCACGTGCTCTACGCCGGCCGGCTCTCCCGCGAGAAGGGCATTCTCGACCTCCTCGCCGCAGCCGACGGGCTGCCGCTCGTCGTCGTGGGCGATGGGCCGCTGCGGCAGTACGTGCCGCAGGCGCTCGGGGTGGTTCCCCACGGCGAGCTGCTGAGGCTGTACGGCAACGCCTCGGTGGTTGCGTGCCCCTCGCACCGCGAGGGCTTCGGGGTCGTCTGCGCCGAGGCGATGGCGCACGGGCGTCCGGTCGTCGCCGGGGCCGTCGGCGGTCTCCTGGATCTGGTCCTCGACGGCGAGACGGGGTTGCTTGTCGAGGCCCGGGATCCGACCGCGCTTCGGCGCGCCCTCGGCCGCCTGCTCGGGGACGCGGATCTCCGGCGACGGTTGGGCGATGCCGGACGCGAGCGGATCCGCGAGCGCTTCTCCTGGGAGACGGTGACGCGGGAGACGCTCCGAGCGTACGCCGAGGCGACGGGCGGGTAGGGGTTCCGAGAGGCAAGCGGCCTCTCGGGTTATCCTAGGTGCGCCCGTGGAGCAGTCCGTCCGCAGCCAGGCGGAAACCATCCCAGCGACGGTTACCGAGCTCGAGGTTTCCGTCGTCATTCCGTGCCTCAACGAGGAGGACGCGATCGCGCGGGTGGTCGGAGAGGCGCGGACCGCGCTGGACCTCGGCGGGATCGTCGGGGAGGTCGTCGTCGTCGACAACGCCTCCGAAGACCACTCAGCCGATCTCGCTCGCGAGGCCGGCGCGCGCGTCGTCTACGAGCCGCGACGCGGGTACGGCAGTGCCTATCTTGCCGGGCTCGAGGCGGCGAAGGGGCAGTACGTCCTGATGGCGGACGCGGACGGGACGTACCCACTGGCTCTCGCAGGGCAGTTCGTCCAGAAGTTGCGAGGTGGGGCCGACATGGTGATCGGCTCGCGCTTCAAAGGCACCATTCATCCGGGCGCCATGCCGTGGACGAATCGCTACATCGGCAATCCCGTCCTCACAGGGATGCTGAATCTCCTATTTCGGAGCGGCGTCTCTGACGCGCATTGCGGCATGCGCGCGGTGCGTCGCGACGTCCTGCCGTCGCTTCAGCTCTCTGCGACCG
Source organism: Gaiellaceae bacterium (assembly GCA_046262635.1). Classification (GTDB taxonomy): domain Bacteria; phylum Actinomycetota; class Thermoleophilia; order Gaiellales; family Gaiellaceae; genus JBHEMK01. Next base: position 15,570 of record JBHEMK010000123.1, on the reverse strand, counting down.
GAATGGAATTCGCCTCGGAGATGGTGATCAAGGCCGGAAAGCGTCGGCTCCAGATCGAGGAGATCCCGGTCGACTATCACCCGCGGATCGGCGAATCGAAGCTCTCGCGGCTGAGCGACGCCTGGCGCCACGTACGCTTCATGCTCGTCCATAGTCCGACCGCACTCTTCACGGTCCCCGGCGGCCTGGCCGCCGCGGTGGGGCTTTGCGCGCTGATCGTGCTCGCCGCACTGCAGGGCCTCGGGGATCCCTGGACGGGGGTCTCTGTCGCTGCAGCGATGCTCGCAATCGTTGGGGTCGGCGCGATCCAGCTCGGTCTCTTCTCCCGCACCTACGCCGTCATCTACCTCGGCGAGACCGACGCATGGCTCGAGGCCGGCTGGCGGCGCCTCCGGCTCGAGCACGGGCTTGCAGCATCGGCCGCCTTGTTTGTGACCGGTCTTGGGATCACCGCGGTGTCGTTCTTCGACAACGTCAAGGATCCGCGGGTCGGGATACTTGGGCTTGCCCTGATGGCAATCTCGCTGGAGGTGCTGTTCGCCTCGTTCTTCCTGAGCATCCTTGGGCTCAGCGAACACGCGATTCTCCGCCGCCGGGAGCGCGGTGGCGGGCGTTCCATGCGCTGACTTCGCGGAGGCCGCCTAAGCGCGGTCCGGTGTCTCCTCGTCGCCAGCGTCTCCCGCTACCCCGGCTTCGTCCCTGTGACGATCGAGAGGATCGGCAGATCGGCGTGAGCCGCGACGGCGAAGCTCCCTGAGGAGTGCGAACTCCGCAGCGGTGCTGTAGGCGCTCCAAAGGAGCGCGAGCGAGAGTCCGCGCGGACCGTCGAGGTAGCCGCGCTTGCGCACAAAGCTGTCGCGGAAGCTGCGCCACGGCATCGCGACGAGCGAACGGCGACCGGTGATCTCGCCCGCGAGCGCGCGGTCGGCGCCCTCGAGGCGCAGGTAGCGCAGGTGTTTCGCGAGGAACGATCGGTAGCCGTCGACCCAGTAATGCGCCATCACGTTGGCCGCGCTGGGCTGGATCGCGATTTCTCGGTAGCCGGGCCTCCGCACGAGCTTGCTGTGGACGCCCGTCTGGAATTCGACAGCGTCCCGTCGCGCGAGGAGCCGGTCGCACTTGACGCCGCCCCACACACCGCCGCGCAGCGGTCGTGACGCGAAATACCGCTGAATCGGAGCCGTCACCACGGCGACGTCCTCCTCGATCGTCGGGAACAAACGGATCGTGTCCGCCGCGAGACCGGGCGGAATGACTTCGTCGGGGTCGCGGATCAGCAGCCAGTCGTGCCGCGCCTCCACGATTGCCTGCGCGCGTGCCTGCTCGCCGATCGGCACCCACGCATGGTGTATGACACGTGCGCCGTGGCTCTTCGCGACGGCTGTGGTGTCGTCGCTCGAGTCGATGTCGATCACGATCAGCTCGTCGCAGAACGCGAGCCCTGCGAGACATCCAGGCAGAAGCCTCGCCTCGTTGTGACTCGCAACGATTGCCGTGACCGGCAGTCGCTCGGAGGACGTTACCCCCACGACCGGGGGCGCCGTAGCTCGCGAAGCAGGGCGATCTCGGACGCTGCCGAATAGAGCGCCCAGAGCATGCTAAGACCGAGCCCGGTGAGTCCATCGCGGTAGCCCTTCTTGACCACGAAGGAATCGTAGAAGCTCCGCGCCGGCCGGCCGGCAACCGCCCGCAGGCCGGTCACCTCGCCGGCCCGGCGCCTCGCGTTGCGGTCGAGCGCCAGGTAGCGGCGGTGCTTGCCGAGCCAGTCGCGGTAGCCGGACACCCAGTGGTGGCGGATGGCGGTCTCGGGGCGGAACGGTAGCTCGAGCGAGCGGAAGCCCTCGCGGAGCTGCGTGCCGCCGAACACGGTCTTCCCCAGCTCGACGCCCTCGCGTCGGACGAGGAACCGGCGGCGGTTTTCGCCGCCCCAGACGGTCCCTCGTAGCGCCCGGCAGCCGAAGAAGAACTGAATCGGCGCCCAGACGATCGCGACGTCGTCGGGAATCGAGGAGAGTGTCGTCGCGACCTCGTCCGCCAGCGCGCCCGGAATCTCCTCGTCGGGATCCGTCAGCAGGATCCACGAATGCCGGGCCGCCGGCACGACCGAGATCCTCGCCCACTCGGCGATCGGGACGAACCCGTGTCGGACGACTCGCGCGCCGTGGGCTTCGGCGGTTCGCGGGGTCTCGTCGGACGAATCGACGTCGATCACGATCACCTCGTCGCAGAATGCGAGTGTCGGCAAGCAGCGCGCGAGCTCGGCGGCCTCGTTGCGGCTCGCGACAACGGCGGTGACAGGGAGCTTCGAGTCCGCGCTGCGCCCGGCCGCCGTCACCGGAGCAGCAGCGACTTGTGGCGAAGCCCCCAGAGGTAGGCGCCCACTGACGTGTGCGTTCGCGGCGGGATGAGCGCGACGTCGCTGACTCCGCCTGGCGTGTCGGCGACGTACTGCGGCCCACCGATGATGACGAGGTTGAAGGCGAGGTAGAGCGACCAGGCGGCGGCGACCGTCGCGGCTGCTACCGCTGTCCGTGGCACCGCGTCGATGAGCCCGGCGAGCCCGATGGCAACGACCGGAAAGAGCGGCGTGAAGAAGCGCTGCCCGAAGGCCCACGTCCCGTCCCAGAACGGTACGAGCGCGTAGGCGCCCATCAGCGCCACTGACATCGCCGTCAAGGCCCAGAGGAAGTGGCGGTGTTCCGGCCGCCGCCGGAAGAGGAGCACAAGACCGATGACGGCGAGCGCGCTGACGGGCGACCACAGGAAGTAGCCACGGTGGTTGGTGAAGAGCATCCGCAGAGGATTGAGCGGCGCGAATACGACGACGTCGGTGCTGTAGTTTCCGCTCGAGAACACGGATACTCCGAGCAGCCGCGGGATCAGGAAGAGCACGAGGCAGACGGCTGCGGCTGTGGCCGCGATTTCTGCGGCGTGTCGCCAGCGGCGCCACCAGACGAGGACGAGCACCAGAGCGACGGCCTCCGCACCGTTGAAGTAGCGGACCGTGCAGGCGAGCCCGAACAACGCCCCGAGCGCGTACGGGAGCCACCGCTCCGGTTGTCCCGAGCGGAAGTACCGATAGGCGAGGAAAATCACACCGGCGAACAGGAGCCCGTCGATGGCGTGGTTCTTTCCGGGCACGAACGTCGCGTAGTAGAAGAAGGGGGTACCGAACGCCGCCGCGAGAATCGCGAAACCGGCCGCCGGCAGCCGCAGCCCACGGATGACCGTGGCAAGCAGCGGCCACGCGAGCGTCGTGAGCAAGCCGAGGCCGAGCGCGATCGTTGCGGTCTCCACCGCCTTACCGGCGAGCGTGTGCAAGCCAGTGTGATCGAGCAGCTTCCCGATTCCATAGAATGGCGCCTCGACCAGCCCGAGCCCGAAGTAGTAGCCCAGCGCGTTCGGTGCGTCGCCGTAGAGCCGCTCGACGAAACGGAGCTGAACGCTCTCGTCGCCGCTCGCGATCGCCAGGCTGTTGAAGTTGAGGATGAACACAACCCAGATGAGAGCGGAGGCCAGCAGCCGCCACTCGCGGCGCACGAACGCAAGGCCGCGAAGGTGTCTTTGCGCACCGCCCATCGCAGCTGTCGCCTCCGGCATCATCCGTCGCGCGTCTCGGTGCGACAACGGAGGGTGGCGTGCACGCTCAACCCGAGGGTGCTGAGGGCGGACGGAGCGAAAGCCGCCTGCAGCGCGATCGCGGCCCAGCGGTACACCGGGACCCTGCCGCCGACGACGGCCTCGCCCTGGACGGCCGCGGTCTCGAGGCCGTGGCGCGCGTCGAGGAGGGCCCGCTCGATCGAAGCCTCCCCGTCTCGGTACGGGATCACGACTGAGAGATCGATCCTGGCGTCCGCTGCAGGCGCAATAACCGCGGTCGGCATCACCTCCACGCCCCTCATCGACGGGCAAGGATAGCCGGGCCATCTGCGGGATTGGCGGAGATCGATCCGGCGAGTATGTTGCTGAGCCAGTGGCACTCGAGATCGCACACGACGCCCCGAGGTTCATCGAGCTCCCGGATGGGGGCACTCCGCGTGGACGGGTGCTGCCGATCCCGACGAGGCTCCGCCGAAACTCCGGTTGCCCGCGGCGGCCGGGGTCTGGGCCTTCTTCGCCGCTCGTTCTCGAGCCAGGGTTCGCGCAGATCGAGATCCGGCCCCGGGGTTGACACGCGATGCACCGCGACCGGGCGGCCGGATACCTCTCGTTCGCGGAGAAGCACGTGGGATCCTTTCGGCTCGACGTTCGCGATCGAGTAAAGGCCCGCCAGATCACGGCTCGGCGCATCTTCGGAGCGCCGCGCCGGCGCTTCGCGTGAGCGACGTCCGGCAGCACGCGTGCCTCGACGATCTGCGTTGCTTCGCCCTTGCCCTCCTCCGGGCGCTCTACCGGACCGGCTCGGAGCTCCCGCTGCTGCGTCCGGTTCGCAGGGTTGGCCGTGGCTGACGAGCGGGAGCCCCTGGTATCTGTCGTCACGCCCTCCTTGAACCAGGTGCGGTACGTCGAGGAGGCGATCCGGAGCGTCGCCGAGCAGGACTACCCGCGCATCGAGCACATCGTCATCGACGGCGGCTCGACGGACGGCACGCTCGACGTTCTGCGGCGGCACGCGCGGGTGCGCTGGATCTCGGAGCCCGATCGAGGCCAGGCCGACGCGCTCAACAAGGGTTTCGGGATGTCATCGGGCGAGATCTTTGCATGGCTCAACGCAGATGACGTCTACCTCCCCGGGGCGCTCTCCGCGGCCGTCGCCGCGCTGCAAGAGTCGGGCGCGGCGCTCGTCTACGGCGGCTGGCGCCAGCTCGACGAGGGTGGAGCGACCATCAAGGACGTCGGCGCTCGGCCGTACGACTATCGCGAGCTGCTCGAGGTGCGGAACCTGATTGCACAGCCGAGCGCGTTCTTCACCCGCGAGGCGTTCGAGGGCGTCGGCGGCGTCGACGCTGGCTTCCGGTACGCGATGGACTACGAGCTCTGGCTGAGGATCGGCGCGCGCTACGAGATCCGGCGCATCGACGGGATTCTCGCGGGGTTCAGGTTTCAGCCCGACTCGAAAACCGTCGCGTCGTACGAGCGATTCTGGGCTGAGACGCATCGTGCGAGCCGCCGCCATGGGGGCCGCTACTTCTCGCCGATGTACCTCCGCTCACTGCCCGAGCGCAGGCGGTCGGTGGCACGAGGGCTCGCCGTCTGGCGCTACGTTCGAACCGGCGACGTGGGGGGCCTTCTCGCCCGTCTTCGGCGTCGGCCCGGTCGAACATAGATCCTTCAGATCCCGGAAGTACCATCGTCCGTGATGGCGGAACTGTCGAGGCGGGTCTTACGTGAGCTGGGCGACCTGAGCGGCCGCCGCGCGCTCGTCGCCGGTGGCGCGGGGCACCTCGGGCGCGCGTGCGTCGAGGCGCTGTCCGAGCTCGGCGCGGCCGTCCTCGTCGCCGACCGCCAGGGCGGCCCGGAGACGATCCGCACCGACCTCGCCGACGAACCGGCGGCACGGCAGGCGATCCGCGAAGCAGCCGAGCGACACGGCGGCCTCGACGTCCTGATCCACTGCGCGGCGCTCGTCGGGCAGGAGGACCTGCCTGGCTGGAGCGTTCCGTTCGCCGAGCAGACGGTGGAAGCGTGGGACGCGGCGCTGCGCGTGAACCTCACGTCGGCCTTCGTGCTCGTGCACGAAGCGCGTGACGCGCTTGCGGCCTCCGGACACGGCTCGGTCGTTTTCTTCGGCTCGATCTACGGACTCGTCGGCCCGGATTTCGGCCTCTACGAGAGCACAGGGATGGGCAATCCGGCGGCCTACGGTGCGTCCAAGGGAGGACTCGTCCAGCTCGTGCGGTATCTCGCCACAGCTCTTGCTCCCCGCGTCAGGGTGAATGCCATCTCTCCCGGCGGCGTCGAGCGGGGTCAGCCGGCGGAGTTCCTCGACCGCTACAGGTCGCGGACCCCCCTCGGCCGGATGGGGACCGAGGAAGACGTGAAGGGAGCGGTCGCCTACCTCGCGAGCGATCTCTCGGCCTACGTGACCGGCCAGAACCTCGTCATCGACGGAGGGTGGACCGCTTGGTGACGATCGGCGGCCGAGCCGTCGGTGACGGGCTCCCCTGCTTCGTCATGGCCGAGGTCGGCGTAAACCACAACGGCTCTCCGGCGCTGGCCCGTCGGCTGATCGACGCAGCGGCCGGGGCCGGGGCCGACGCGGTCAAGTTCCAGGCGTTCCACGCGGAGTCGGTCGCGGCACCGGGGGCCGCGAAGGCGGCTTACCAGTCGAAGGCCACCGGCTGGACAGGCTCGCAGGTCGAGATGCTGCGCGAGCTCGAGCTCGGGCGGGACACGTTGGCCGAGCTGAAGGCCCGATGCGAGGAGCACGGCGTTGTGTTCGTCGCCTCGGCGTTCGACGTGGAGAGTGTCGACGAGCTCGATGGACTTGACGTCCCGGCGTTCAAGCTCGGCTCCGGCGAGATCACGAATCTGGCACTCCTCGCCGAGATCGGCCGGCGGGGTCGGCCCGTGATCCTCTCGACGGGGATGTCGGATCTCGCGGAGGTCGAGAGGGCGGTCGCCGCGGTGCGCGAGGCGGGGGCGGAGGACGTCATCATCCTCCACTGCACGACGGCGTACCCGGCGGTGCCTGACGAAGCGAACCTGCGGGCGATCTCCACGTTGCGTGAGCGGCTCGGCATCCCCATCGGCTACTCGGATCACACGCACGGCGACGAGGTCGCACTCGCGGCCGTCGCACTCGGGGCGTGTGTGTTGGAGAAGCATTTGACACTCGACCGCACCTTGCCGGGGCCTGACCATCGCGCGTCCTGCGAGCCCGGTGAGCTCGCGGACCTCATTGTCCGGCTGCGGCGCGTCGAGGCTGCCCTCGGCGACGGCGTCAAGCGGCCAACGGCGACGGAGCGCGCGAACGCGGCCGTCATCCGGCGGAGTCTCGCCGCGAAGGACGATCTCGCCGCCGGGAGCGCCCTCACGCACGCGATGCTGACGGCCCTCCGGCCGGGAACCGGCATTTCGCCCTCGCGGATCGACGAGGTAGTCGGCCGCCGGCTGCGTCGGGACGTGGCGCGCAACGAGCTGCTCGATCCCGTCGACTTGGAATGAGGACGATCGGCGTAGTCACGGTCGGGCGCTCGGACTACGGGATCCTCAGACCGTTGCTCCGCCGAATTGCCGCCGACGGCGATCTCGAGCTGCGCCTGTACGTCTCCGGTGCGCACCTCGTTCCGGCGCACGGCTCGACGGTCGAGGAGATTGAGGCGGACGGGTTTCCGATCTCTGCGCGCGTGGAGCTGCTCAGCGACTCGGACTCACCGCGAGGAGCCGCGGATGCGATCGGCCGCGGTGTGCAGGGCTTTGCGGAGGTGTTTGACCGGGACCCCCCCGACCTGCTCCTGCTGCTCGGCGACCGGTTCGAGATGCTCGCCGCAGGCGTCGCCGCGCTGCCGCTGCGAATTCCGCTCGCGCACGTCCACGGCGGCGAGTCGAGCGAAGGCGCGTTCGACGAGTCGATCAGGCATGCCCTGACGAAGCTGTCGCACCTCCACTTCGCCTCGGCGGAGCCGCACGCGCGCCGGATCCTGCAGCTGGGAGAGGAACGGTGGCGCGTCACCGTCAGCGGCGCGCCCGGCCTCGACGCGATCGACGAGCTCGAGCCGCTCGACGAAGAGGAGCTCGAGCGGCGGGTCGGCATCGCGTTGGACAGCCCGCCCCTCGTCGTGACCTACCATCCGGCGACGCTCGATGCCGGGGACGTTCAAACCCGTGCGGCCGAGCTGGTCGCGGCGGTCGACGCCGCCGGACTGCCCGCGATCTTCACCGCGCCGAACGCCGACCCGGGCGGAGAAGCGATCCGTGGCCTCATCGGGGACTACGTCGGCGACCGTTCGGATGCCCGCCTTGTCCAGAGCCTCGGCAGTCGCGCGTACTTCTCCCTGCTGCGGCGCGCCGCCGCGATGGTCGGCAACTCCTCCTCCGGGATCATTGAGGCCCCTTCGTTGCGGTTGCCGGTCGTGAACATCGGAACGCGCCAGGAAGGTCGCCTCCGCGCGGCGAACGTGATTGACGTGGGCGACGACCGAACGGCGATCCTCGACGGCATCCGGCGTGCCGTGTCACCCGGCTTCCGTACCGGCCTCCGCGACCTCGTCAATCCGTACGGCGACGGCCGGGCGGGAGAGCGGATCGTGAAGCGGCTCAGAGAGGTGGAGCTCGGCCCCAGGCTGATCGTCAAGCGATTCCACGACCTCGATGCCTGACCGGGTTCGCGTGATCGGGCTCGGAGCCGGCGGCCACGCCAAGGTTGTGCTCGAGACGCTCGCGGCGATGGGCGGGTTCGAGTCCGTCGGCCTGCTCGACCCTAGGCGCGAACTCTGGGGGACGCAGGTGCTCGGCGTGCCGGTCCTCGGCGACGACGACGAGTTGGGCCGCCAGTACGATCAGGGCGTGTCCTACGCCTTCATCGGCCTCGGTGGCGCGGCCGACAACGGGCCGCGGCGGCGTCTCTTCGACCTCGTCCGGTCGCAGGGACTCGATGTCGTCTCTGCGATCCATCCCTCGGCGGTCGTGTCGCCGTCGGCGCGACTCGGCACCGGCGCGACCGTCCTGGCGGTGGCCATCGTCAACGCAGACGCATTCGTTGGTGAGAACGTGATCATCAACAGCGGCGCGATCGTCGAGCACGACTGTCGCCTGGGCGATCACGTGCACGTGGCGACCGGCGCCCGGCTCGCAGGCGGGGTCGAGGTCGGCGCCCGCGCGCACGTCGGTGCCGGCGCGACGGTCCTCCAGGGCCTGCGGATCGGTGCCGACGCGGTCGTCGGCGCGGGCGGGGTCGTTACCCGCGACGTCGAGGCGGACCGGGTCGTCGCCGGGGTGCCGGCCCGCGAGCTGGGGCGGATCGAGCGATGACGCGGGAGCTCGACGGGCTGCTGATCGGCGGTGACGCCACAGTTCGCGAGGCCATGGAGTGCATCGATCGTAACCTCGTCGGGATCGCCCTCGTGGTGGAGACCGACCGGCGGTTGCTCGGCACCGTCACCGACGGCGACATCCGCCGCGCGATGCTCGCCGACCTTAGCCTCGAGACGCCGGTCACGGCGCTGGTCGAACGGCAGCGCGCGCTCGCGGAGCCGCGCCCGATCCCCCTGACCGCACCGCTCGATGCGCAGCCGGCGGAGCTCGTCGCGCTCATGCAGCGGTACGACCTTCGCCAGATTCCGCTGGTCGACGACCAGGCCCGCGTCCGCGCCGTCGCGCTGCTGCACGACCTGATCGAGATCGAAGGGCCGCCCCTGCGGGCCGTCGTTATGGCCGGCGGATTCGGCACCCGGCTCGGCGCACTGACCGACGCGACGCCGAAGCCGATGCTGCCGGTGGGCGACCGGCCGCTGCTCGAGCGGATTATTTGCCAGCTGCGCGACGCGGGTATCGAACACGTGAACGTGACGACGCATTACCACGGCGAGGCGATCGCCGAGCATTTCGGCGACGGCAGCAAGTACGGGGTCGAGATCGAGTACGTGCCTGAGGAGCGGCCGCTCGGTACTGCCGGCGCGCTCGGCTTCGTCAACTCCGACGGTCCGACTCTCGTGATGAACGGGGACATCCTGACGGGGGTTGACTTCCGAGCGATGCACCACTTCCACGACGAGCACGAGGCGGACATGACGGTCGCCGTGCGCCCGTACGAGGTGCGCGTGCCCTACGGCCTCGTCGACCTCGCGCAGTGGCGAATCACCGGCGTCAGCGAGAAGCCGCTCGTGCGCGGGTTCGTCAACGCGGGCATGTATCTGATCAACCCGGATGTCTGCGCGCTCGTTGCCGCGGGCGAGCCGCTGGACATGCCCCAGCTGATAGAGCGCCTCGTGTCCGATCAGCGCAACGTCGTCGGCTTCCCGCTGCGTGAGTACTGGCTTGACATCGGCCAGCTCGCGGACTACGAGCAGGCCCTCGTCGATGTCGAGGGGCTGTGAGCGGCTGGTCCGGTCGGCGCGTCCTCGTCACGGGCGCTGGGGGCTTCATCGGCAGCCACCTCTGCGAATCGCTGGTCGAACGGGGCGCGGATGTGCGTGCGCTCGTCGAGTACAACTCGCTCGGCTCGTGGGGATGGCTCGACGACTCGCCGGTCCGGGGAGAGGTGGACGTGGTGCTCGGCGATGTGCGCGACCGCGACAGCGCGACCGCGGCAGCCGCGGGAATGGCGACCGTCTTCCACCTCGCGGCGCTCGTCGCAATACCGTTCTCGTACGACGCTCCCGCCGCGTACGTCGAAACGAACATTCACGGGACGCTGAACGTTCTGCGTGCGGCGCAGCAGGCAGGCGTCTCCCTCGTCGTGCATACATCGACGAGTGAGGTGTACGGAACGGCGCGGTACGTGCCGATCGACGAGGCACATCCGCTGCAGGGCCAGTCGCCGTACGCAGCGAGCAAGATCGGCGCGGACAAGATGGCCGAGGCCTTCCACCTCTCGTTCGGATTGCCGGTGGCGACGCTGCGACCGTTCAACACGTTCGGCCCACGGCAGTCCGCGCGCGCCGTGATCCCCACCGTGATCACGCAGTTGCTCGCCGGCGGCCCCGTTGCACTCGGCAATCTCGCGCCGACCCGGGATTTCACGTACGTGACGGACACCGTCGAGGCATTCGTCCGGATTGCCGACTGTCCCGGCGCGGTCGGCCGCGTCCTCAACTCGGGCTCAGGCAAGGAAATCTCGATCTCGGAGCTCGTCGAGCGGATCGAGGCGGTTGTCGATAAGGGCGCCCCGGTCGAGCGCGAGGAGGCCCGCGTCCGGCCACCTGGGAGCGAGGTCGAGCGCCTGCGGGCCGACGCCGGCGCTGCCCGCGAGCTGCTTGGGTGGGAGCCGGTTGTCTCGCTGGAAGACGGTCTTGCCAGGACGGCAGAATGGATCTCCGAGAATCTCCACCTCTATCGCGTGGGCGCCTACGCCGTCTGACCGTGCTCGATCGGCTGAAGGAGGAGCGGACGCGGCTCGCGGCCGGCGCCTACCGGCACCTGCGGCCGCACCATCTCGGCCGACTCGCCGCCGCCTGGACGCGGGACCGCCGTGGGCTCGGCGCGTACCGGATCCTGTCGGAGGAAGGGCTCTGCGCCACCCGCTCCTCCGATACCGCCTTCGTCTTCGGCAGCGGCCGTTCGCTCCTTGGCATCACGGCCGAAGAATGGGCGCGAATCTCCACCTTCAACACGATCAGTCTCCGCGAGTTCCCGCGCCAGCACTGGGTGCGGGCCGACTACCACCTGACCGGAGAAGTCGACTTCCTCGAAGAATACGCCCGTCGGTTACGCGAGAACCCTCTCTACGCCGACACGGTCTTCGTTGTGATGGGCGGCCTTCAGGCTCACATGGGCAACGAGCTCATCGGCCGCCGCCTCCTTCGTCCGGGCGTGCGGGTGTTCCGCTTCCGGCGCCGCGCACGCTGGCGGTACGCGCCGCCGTCGAGGACGCCCCGCACGCTCGTCCACGGCCCCAACTCGATCTTCGACGCAGCCAACCTCGCATACGCCATGGGCTACCGGCGCATCGTCCTCGCCGGCGCCGACTACTACAACAAGGAGTACTTCTGGCTCCAGCCCGGCGAGACGCGGGGCTACGAAACGCCGGCCGTTGTCGCTACCGAGCAGTGGTCGCAGGCCGAGACCGTCGTCGAGATGATGGGACGATGGCGCCGCGTGATGGCTGCTGACGGGGTCGAACTGACGGTGTACAACCCGCGGTCGCTGTTGATCCGCGAGCTGCCGGTTTTCTCGTGGCGATGACTACGCTGACGCAGTGACTGCGCCGCTCTTCGTCGTCTTCTGTATGGACACGGAGGGGCCGTGCGTCGACCCCGGAAATCCCGAGCTGCTCGGTACGTGGGAGCTGGTCGACGCAGCGATGGACCGGCTGTTCGAGCCGTCGTTCCGAGCGCGGCACCCCGACCCGCGCGGGGGCAAGCTGCGCGTCGGCTGGTTCTTCCTCACGTGGACGGGCTTCACGACGAACCCGCGGCAGCGGCCGTTCGGCTACCACGCCGTGCGCGACCACTACCTCGAGCGCTGGGCCGACCGGATCTCGGCGTGCGGAGACGAGCAGTGCTGGCACTATCACCACCCGCCGGCGAGCGGTGTTGGAAATGAGTGGGGGCTCGTGTGGTCGGGGGGCGACGAGCACGACCGGATCGTCTCGCGGCAGCTCCTCGAGCGGGACTGGCTGCCGGTCTGCTACCGGGCGGGCGGGACGATCCTGGATCCGCCCTCCTCGCGGTGGGTCGACCGTTGGTTTCCCTTCGACTATTCCAACCGGGCGCCGTTCGCTGTGCCGGGGCTCGTGGACTGGTCGGCGGGGGTATCGGACTGGACTCTCTACCACCCGGATCCGGAGGACTTCCGCCGGCCGGGCGCGGGCCGGCGGCGAATGGCCCGGTGCCTCGACCTCGTGACAAACGTGTACTCGATCGGCGAGCGGGACGTCGAGCAGGCATTCGCAGCGGCCGAGTCCGGAAGGCCCACGATTCTTTCGTGCTTCGATCACGACTATCGCGACATCGCCGAGCGCGTCGACGGATTCCTTGAGCTCGTCTCCGCGGTGGCTGAGGGGCACCCGGGGGTTGACTGGCGGTACGCAGCGCCCGTCGAGGCCGCGCGGGGCGCCCTCGGCGCGCCGCGCACCCAGCGCCTGGAGCTCGAAGCGGGCGCGGCAGGCGGAGCTGTCCACGTCTGGTCGAGCGAGCCCCTGTTCCAGTCGATCCCGTGGCTCGCTGTCCGAACGCGTGCGGGCGCGGTCGCCCACGTCGAGGACGGCCTACTCCGGCTGGACGAGACGCGTTGGCGCTGGGAACCGGCCGTCGATTGGGAGGAGGCGGCGTTCGGCGGCTGCACCGATCTCGGCGAGGCTGCCGTCTCGAGGCTCAAGCCCGGCGACGGGCCCGGCTCGGGCTTCCTTTCGCGCCCGACGCAGGCCCATCCGATCCGGCCGCGGTCGATCTGGGAGCACTCGAAGCGTTACACGCGCTCGGTCGTGCAGCGCACCGGGGGGCTCGAGCCGGAGCTCGACGCGGCGGTGCAGGCGAAGGAGCTGCTCGAGGCGCGACTGCGGCGGGGCGACACCCTCCTCGACGTCGGCTGTGGCGGCGGGCATCTGTGGCGCTCCGTGCAGCCCCTCGGGCTCGAGTACCACGGCATAGACTCGTACCGGCGCGCGATCGAGATCGGACGGGTGACACTGGCTGAGGCATGCCTGCCTCCCGATCGCCTGCGCACGCTCGACGTCGAGGACCTGCCGCCCGACGAGCGCTACGACGCGGTCGTTTCGCTCAGCACCCTGATGTATTCGCCGGACTTCCGGCTGCCGCTCGAAGCAATGCTCGGCGCAGCGCGGAGGCTGCTCGTCGTCCGGTCGAGCTTCGGTGACGAAACAGAGATCCGGTACCTGGCCGACGAGTTGCTCGACCCCGGTTTCGAAGAGATGCGCGCGTACTTCTCCGTCTTCAGCCGGGCGGAGGTGGAGGCGCTCCTCGCAGGCGGCGGGTTCAGCATCGAGTGGCTCGAGGACCGCCGCCAGCGCGAGCGGTTCGGAGGCGAGCCAGAGACCGTCGGCGGGATCCCGCTGCCCTACGAGTTCCTCGTCGCGGAGCGCCGGTGAGCCTGCGCGTCTTCGTCGTCGGCCTGGGCTCCAGCGGGCGTCGGCACCTCCGGAACCTGCAAGGGCTTGGAGTCACCGCGGACGGGGGGCGCCTCGAGGCCGCCGGGGCCTGGGCGGCGGACGCGATCGTGGTCGCCTCTCCGACGAGTGACCATCTGACCACGATCCGCTGGGCGATCGAACGGGGCATCCACATGTACGTCGAGAAGCCGCTTGCCCCTTCCTCGGACGGGGTTGCGGCTGCCCTTCACGATGCGGAGCGTGCCGGCCTGACGCTGGCTGTCGGCTACAACCTTCGCTCTCATCCCGCGCTCGAGGCCATTCGGGCTGCGGTCGAAGACGGTCGCGTCGGCCGGCTGGTCAGCGTCCGAGCGGAGGTCGGTCACTACCTGCCGGACTGGCACCCCGACGAGGACTATCGCGACTCCTATGCGGCGAAGCGTGCCCTCGGCGGCGGTGCGCTCCTCACGCTGAGCCACGAGCTGGACTTCGTCCGCTGGATCGCCGGAGAGGTCGTGGAGTGTCACGGCATCGCCGCCCGCGTCTCATCCCTCGAGCTCGACGTCGACGATGTGGCGGACGTCGTCCTGAGACACGCGGGCGGCACGCTCAGCTCGGTGCACATGGACGTCCTCGACCGCGAATACAACCGTCGTTCGCGGTGGGTCGGCGAGGACGCCACGATCGCATGGACCTGGGGGGGCGACGTCACCATCGACGGTCAGATCCTCTGGCACAACGATGGGGCCGGCCTCGACCAGTCGTACGTTAGCGCACTCAGGAACTTCCTCGGTGCGCTCGCCGCGAGAGAGCCGCCGCGAGCGACTGGTCGTGACGGCCTACGCGTCCTCGAGCTTTGCGATGCAGTTCGACGGTACGACGCGAGGCCGGCACGATGACGACACTCGCGGTCGTGCCGGCTCGCGGGGGCTCGAAGGGCCTCCCCCGGAAGAATCTGCTGCCGCTTGCGGGAGTGCCGCTGATCACGCACTCCCTCAGGCTTGCAGCCCTCTGCCCCGAGATCGCGCGCACCGTCGTCTCCACCGACTCGCGGGAGATCGCGGACGTGGCGGCCGCAGCCGGCGGCGATGTGCCGTTCCTCCGACCGCCGGAACTCGCGCGCGACGAGACGGCCATGTGGCCCGTTCTTCGTCATGCGCTCGAGCAGATCGACCCAGGCGGCGACCGGTACGAGTTCCTGCTCCTACTCGATCCAACCAGCCCGGGGAGGCTCCCCGCAGACGTCTCTCGCGCGCACGAGCTGCTTCGAGAGGTGTCTGACGCCGATGGCGCAGTCGCGGTTTCCGAGCCGCATTTCAATCCGATCTGGCACGCCGTCGTCGAGCGGAACGGCCTGCTCGAGCATCTGCTCCCCGAGGCGACGTCTTACGGACGCCGCCAGGACGTCCCGCGCGCGCTGCGGATCAACGCAGCCCTCTATCTCTTCCGCACGAGCTTCGTCCGCGCGGCGCTCGACACGTGGCTCGGGGGCCGGCTGGTGCCGCTCGAGATCCCGGAGCTGCGAGCCTTTCACATCGATTCGGAGGAGGACTTGCGCATCGCCGACCTTCTCCTGCGCGAGCAGCTCGTCCGCCTCCCGTGGCTCGAGCAGCGGTAGACGCCTCGTACTCGCGCACCCTCGCGCGATCGGCCGAGAGATCGCAGGCGGGAGACGCTCTCACGCGAACTCTCGGGCGGTGACGCCCCGGCACGGGCAGGCGGGCGCCGCGTCCACCACGTTTGTCGAGCACAGCCCCATGGCCATGGCCAGGACTTTTCGGGGAAGACTTCCCGGCCGGCCCGGTGACGGTGCCCCCGGAAGTGGGGCTCTCGTTGCCGCGCGGTGGTTCTACGGTGACTTCGACCTGCGAAACCTGCCGATGAGCTGCGGGCGTTGATTGATCGTGCGCGCTCGGCTGGGA
>JBHEMK010000122.1:0-8458 GCA_046262635.1 Gaiellaceae bacterium | reverse complement strand
GCGAGCGAGGCGTCGATTGCCTACGAGGACGCAGGCCTGCACGAGCTGAAGGGGAAGACCGAACCGGTGCGGTTGTATCGCGCGCTGCGCGTGATCGCCGCCCGGCGCGGCGAGGGTCGCTCGCTCGGGCTCGAGCCGCCGTTCGTCGGTCGGGATCGCGAGTTCCGGCTGGTCAAGGAGCTCTTTCACTCCTGCGCACAGGAGCGCCACGCGAGGCTCGTGTCCGTGGTCGGCATCGCCGGGGTGGGCAAGAGCCGGCTCTCGTGGGAGTTCGAGAAGCACATCGACGGTCTCGCCTTCGACGTTCGCTGGCATCGCGGCCGTTGTCTCGCCTACGGCGAGGGAGTTGCGTTCTCGGCACTCGCCGAGATGGTGCGGATGCGCGCTCGCATCGCCGAGGACGACCCGCCCGAGACGGCGCTGCCCAAGCTCGCGGAGACGCTCGCAGGTTTTGTTCCCGATCCCGAGGAGCGGGCGTTCCTCGAGCCCCGCCTGCGCCATCTGCTCGGCCTCGCCGACCGCAGCGCACCCGACAAGGAGGATCTGTTCTCCGCCTGGAGGCTCTTCTTCGAGCGCATGGCCGACCGCGAGCCGGTCGTGCTCGTCTTCGAGGACATCCAATGGGCCGACGCGGCGCTGCTCGACTTCATCGAGTACCTGCTCGACTGGTCACGTGCCTTCCCGATCTACGTCCTCACGCTCGGCCGGCCCGAGCCAGCCGAGCGCGCACCGGCGTTCGGCGACTACACCTCGCTCTCACTGGATCGGCTCGGGGACGACCGGATCGCAGAGCTTCTGCGCGGACTCGTCCCGGGCCTCCCGGACGAGCTGGGCGCGCGGATCGTCGAGCGCGCGGAAGGAGTGCCGCTCTACGCCGTCGAGACCGTGCGCATGCTGCTCGACCGGGGACTGCTCGAGCGCAGGGGCGACGAGTACCGCCCGACGGGGCCGGTCGAGGCGCTCGACGTTCCCGAGACGCTGCAGGCACTCGCGGCCGCCCGCCTGGATGGGCTCGAGCCGCCCGAGCGCCGGCTGCTCGAGGATGCCGCCGTCCTCGGAAAATCATTTAGCCGGCCGGCGGTCGCCGCGCTCTCGGGCCTCCCGGACGAGGAGCTGGACCGGCTTCTGCAGTCATTGTTGCGGAAGGAGATCCTGACGGTGCAGAACGACCCGCTCTCGCCCGAGCGCGGCCAGCTCTCGTTCCTGCAGGAGCTGCTCCGCAGGGTCGCCTATGACACGCTCTCGCTTCGGGAGCGCAAGGTGCGCCACCTCGCGGTGGCCGCCCATCTGAGCCGCGAGTGGGAGAGCGAGGACGAACTCGCCGCAGTGCTCGCCGCGCACTACCTCGACGCCTACCGCGCGGGTGCGGGCGACCCGGACGCCGAGACGCTGAAGGTGCAGGCGCGCGACGCGCTCGCGCGGGCCGGCGAGCGGGCGATCTCGCTCGCAGCCTCCGGGGAAGCCGCGCGCTATTTCGTCCAGGCCGCCGAGCTCGCCGACGAGCCGGGGGAGCAGGCCGACTTCCTCAGCCGAGCCGGGCGCGCCGCAGTGCAGGCCGGCCGGCCCGACGAGGCGCAGACGGCGTTCGACCGCGCGATCTCGCTGCTCGAGGAGTCCGGCGACCGTCGTGGTGCCGCGCGCGTCGAAGCCCGACGGGCCGACCTTCTTCGCTTCGAGGGACGGGTCGAGGAAGCGCTGGCATCGATGCAGTCCGCCTACGACGAGCTCGTCGGGGGAGATCACGATGCCGATCTCGCGCTTGTCGCTTCCATGCTCGCCCGCGTCAGCTACTTCGCCGGGAAGATCGAAGCCGCAGCCGAGCCGGTCGAGCTCGCGCTCGAGATCGCGGAAGCGCTTCGCCTGCCTGAGGCTCTCGCCGAGGCGCTCAACACGAAGGCAATGCTGCTCTTTAGACGCCCGCACGAGAGCGAAGCCCTCCTCTACGAGTCGCTCAGAGTCGCCCAGGCCCATGATCTGACGGAGGCGGTCCTCCGCGCCCAGTTCAACCTCTCCGGTCTCGCGATCGAACACGACCGCTTCCAGGAGGCCCGCGGGTTCCTCGAGGACTCCCTCGCGTGGGCACGCCGGTCGCGGCGACCGAGCTGCCGAGACGTACACCCTCAGCCAGCTCGCCGAGGTCTCGGTCGGGCTCGGCGAGTGGAACCGCGCCCTCGCTCTCCTGCTCGAAGCTCCGAGCCAGGCGCAGTCGCACTTCGCCGCCGCCAACTCGCTCCTCGCCCGGCTGCCGGTCTTCGTCGCCCGAGGTGAACTCGGCCAGGCGCGCGCCATGTTCACGGGGCTCGTCAGTCTGCAGGATTCAAGCGATCGCCAGGACATCGCGACCTACCTCCTCTGCGAGTCGATCCTGTGCCGGGCTGAAGGCAAGCTGAGAGACGCCGTCGAGGCCGGCGACTCCGCGCGCCAGCTCTGGTACCGATTGGCCCAGTACCACTACGGCACCCGCTCCCTCGTCGAGACGGCCGAGGCCTTCTTCGAGCTCGACGATCTCGCGGCGGCGGAGCGGCTGCTGCAGGACTCCGAGCAGTTGCCTGCCATCCTTCGCCGTCCACTGCTCGAGGCCCAGCTGGCGAGGCTCCGCGCGAAGCTCCGAGCCCGCAGCGGCGATCCGGCGGCCGGTCAGGGGTACGCGGACGCCGCGAAAGCCTTCGCTGAGCTGGAGTTTCCCTACTGGCTGGCCGTCACGTTCTTCGAGTACGGCGAGTGGCTGGTCGAGGGCGGGCGCAGCGCCGACGCGGCTCCGATGCTCGCGGAAGCCGGGGGGATCTTCGAGCGGCTGGAGGCTCACCCGTGGATCGAGCGAGTCGCCAGCCTGAGCGACGAGCCGGTGCGAACAGCCGACGCGCCCGCGCGGCACTAACTAAAGGCGGGGCGGAGCGGGAGGGCCGGACCCGGGTCGCGGCGCTGGCACCCGCCAGCGAGGCTTCCTCCCGCGGCCCGCGAAGCGCCGGCCGTCCTAACGGTGTGCCCGAGCGCGGGTCTGCGCGTCAGTCGTTGAGGCTGATCACCGGGATCGGCTCCGGCAGCCGGCGGTCGTCGCTCGTCGGCACGATCGCGGTGCCGATGGCGAAGAACTCGATCACGTGGGAGCCCCAGCCGTGCGAGCGTTCCTGGAGTTGCACGCCGACGATGCCTTCGGCCTGAAGGTCTTCGGCCTCCTTCTGCATCCGCTCCATCGCGAGCTCACGGGCGTCGTAGAGCGCCTGGGTGAAGTTCGGCATCTCGATGTTCTGACCGACTTGCCGCATCGAGGCGAACATGCCCTGGTGGGCGACGTGGTAGACGCAGGAGCCCATCACGAGCCCGACCGGCCGGTGTCCCGATGCGAGCAGCGTCCAGAAGTCCTGCCCGGAGAGGTCGCTCGTGAACGGTCGCCCGTTGAGGGCTCGATGCAGTTCGCCCTCGTGGTGTTTCACGGCTGTGCCGATCGCGATGAATTCCGCGAGATGCTCGCCCCACTCGTAGCGGCCGATGTCGAGGCGCACGCCCACGACTCCGTCGGCTCCGAGCTGGTCTGCCTCCTCCTCCATCCTCGTCATCGCGAGCTCCCGCGCCTCGTACATGGCCTGTGAGAGGACGCTCATCTCCATTGACTGCTTCCAGCTCGACTGCTGAAATCCGATGTGGTAGATCGAGCTGCCGATGACGAGCCCGAGCGGGTCGAAGCCTGCTTGCTTGACGAGCAGGAACTCGTTCACGGAGAGGTCGGACGTGAAGAACCCTCCGCGCATCTGGGCAAGGCGTTCCCGTCCGTGCTCGGGCACGCCCTCGGTCGAGGTCGGGTCGTAGCTCATCGGCTTCCTCCTAGGACGTGCGCTGAGAACGAGTCGTTGCTGAGATCGAGCCGCGGCGAGACGGAGAGCTCGTGGCCCGCCGCCTTTCGCTCCCCGATCGTCGTGCCGAGGACGTGCATGGTCACGATCAGGTCGGTGCGCGTCGAACCGGCCGACCCGACCTCCCGCTCCTCTGCGCTGTGGGTGATCGTGACACCGACCACGCCGGCGGCTCCGTGGCTTCGGGCCTCGGAGGTCAGACGGCCGAGCGCCGTCTCGCGGGCGTCGTAGACGCCGCGTGTGAAGTCGCGAAGCTCCTGGTTGGCCCAGCTCGTGAAGAGGCCCGATTGCGCCCGCTGCTGCGACCAGCCGGGGACGACGTAGAAGACGGTCGAGGCTCCGACCACGCCGAGCGGGCGGTAGCCGGCCTGCCACAGCTTCCAGTAATCCTGTCCGGAGAGATCGGAAAGGGCCGGCCGCTCGACCGCGGTCGCCCCGTCGATCCGCACTGCGGTTCCGACGGCGACGTATTCGACCGCTCCGGCGGCCCAGTCGTGCCTCCCCCTCGTCAGCTGCACACCGACGACTGCGTGGGCCCCGACGAGGCGGGCTTCCTGCTCGAGGCGGCCGAACGCCAGCAGGCGAGCTTCATTCCAGGCCTCGGACAGGACGCTCAATTCCTGCGAGACCGCGTTTGCCTGCCAGCCCCACGAGCCGGGCCTCTGCTGCCAGCCGACGTGGTAGATCGAGCTCCCCATCACCTGCGCCACGGGCCGCAGACCGATCGCATGGACGAGGGCGAACTCGCTCACCGACAGATCGGAGGTAAAAAGGCCCCCGCCCGTGCCGATCTCGCGGAGCCGCTGCTGGGCCCTGAGCGGAAGCCCACCATCCGCCAGCGCTTCGAGGGAGGCCGTCTGCTCGGCCTCGGCGTCCCGCTGTGCCTGGCGCTCCTCCTCGGTTCCCCGTCGAAACAGCGGCACCGCGATCAGCCGTTGAGGAGCTCTTCGAGCGCAAGCCGCGACCGGTCGCTCGAGCGAGCTTCCGCCGCGAGATCGTGCGCGAGGGCATCGATCCAGTCGTCGAGGGAAAGCGCCTCGCTCTTCAGAACCACGCCTCGGACCGCCGTCGCCCGGCGCGTCTCGACCGCGCCGTCCTTGGCGGCGAGCAGATACCGCCGCTCCCCGAGATCGCAGTCGACCCGCTGGACGCGCTTCTCCTTCGCAAGAAAGCGAGTTCCACGCCGCTCCACCTTCACGCGACCGGGCAGCGCGCGCTCGAGTTTCTCCGCCAGGACCTCCACGAACGTCCTCAGGTCGCCGCTCGACGAGCGCAGCGAGGCGGCCATCAACTCGAAGTCAGCACGGGCGGCAGGCGGTCCGGGTCCAGTCGCATTCGCCTCGGCCACAGCGAGAGAGTAGAGCAAGTCACCCTCGCGCCCGTGCATCCTCCCGTTCCGGCGACGGTGCGCGTGCCGAGCCGCCTGCGGCAAGAGCGCCTGAGGCCGGACTGCGGAGTCGGCCAATCCGACTGCAATCAGGCCCCGGGTCACTGCAGCGGTCGAGCGTTGCCTGGCGCCGGTGGCGGCGTGGGCGGCGTCGTCAGGCCGGCAGACAGCCGAAATCGCCTCCCCGGTGCAGTCGGAGAAGAAGGGGTCGGTGATCTGCTCAATCCGCTTGCGGGCGAGGCCGGATCGGCGTGCACGACGGGAGGATCGACGCGGCGGCGACATGGGCCACATCGCCAGCGGCAAAGCCGGGGCGTTCGCGATCGAGACGAAGGAGGCGCTGCTCCGATTTGCACTCCGTCCGATGGACGCCGCGCAATCAGTGCCCCGAGCTCCGGCGATCGGGGATCGCCGGAGCTCGGAACGAACCCCGGAGCGCTGCATCCGGGCCGCGAGAGACGCCGAACGCGCCCCCGGGACTGGCCGCCTTTGGGGATACAGACACCGCCCCAAGGACCGACTTGCGCTCTGCCTCGGACCGCGTCATTTGCGCTTCGTGGTCGAGCGCGACGCCGGCAGCTGAGAGCTCATCGCTCAACCTCGCCGTCATACGAGGCAAAGAGTGAATGCGCTTCCTGAAGCTCGCCGAGCGGGTCAGGACCGGGCAGGAATTCCTGTCCCCAGTAACCCCGGTATCCGGCTGCAAGTGCAGCGCGGACAACGGCCTCATAGTGGATCTCCTGGCCGGGGCCGGGGAGCCCGCGCCCGGGCATGCCGGCGACGTGGATGTGACCGATCAGACCGACGTTGGCGGTGAGGTCGCTCGACAGGTCCTCCCCCATGCGTGCAGCGTGGTAGACGTCGTACAAGACACGAACCGATGGGGCCCCGACGCGGCGCGCGACCTCGAAGACGAAGCTCGATGACGAGGCGTGGTAGTCCTCGTGGTCAAAGCTGTTCAGCAGTTCGAAGAGGAGCGTCACGGCCGCATCCGCCGCCTCCTCTGCGACTGCGGAGAGGGCCCGCACGCAGCTCTCAATGCCGGCGGCGTCGCCGAGCCCACGGCGCCCCCCGCTGAAGACGACCAGGTCGGGGATTCCGGCTTCGGCGGCGGTCCCGATCGCCGTGCGGATGAGCGGCAGGATCCGGTCGTGCTCGTCCGTGCGATTGAGGCCCCACTCGATGCCGGGACCCACGATGTTCAGCAGCTCGAGTCCCGCCGCCCGGGCACGCGCCCAGTGCTCGGGAGCTGCCATCTCGACCGCGGTGTAGCCGATCTCGGCCACCCGGGCGTAGTAGTGCTCGGGGTTCATCTCGGCGTTCAGAAACGACCAATCGGTCGCGCTTTGACGCATCCGCCTACCTCCGGTCGAAGAGCGCCACCCGCGACCAGGAACTCGGCCGCAGGCACGTTGGCGAGATCTGCGGGTTTCCTCCGAGCAGCGTGTGTGGAGTTGGGCGGTGTCCCGCGTCGGAGTGACGTTCTCCTCGGTTCGCGAATCTGTGCTGCCGATTCGGCGTCAACGCTTGGCGAGGTCGCGACGATCGGCTGCAAGGGCCTTGAACCGCGTGACGCGAACGACCCGCCGGTCGGAAGGTATTCAACGCAAATCCACGCGGCGGCGGCGGCTCCCAGGTGCACGTGACGTTCTCGGCCGAGCGGGGTCGCACCCACGAGCACGGCGTGGGGCGCGGGCGTGCGGCGCGTGCGACGCGGGCGGCTCGGTCGGGCAGACTCATGATTCAGGCGCTGGCGCGCGCTCGAAGACGACGAGCAGGCTCAGGCGCTCGTAGGCGCTGAACCGATGCTCGGCGCCCGCCCGGACGAAGAGCGCGTGCCCTTCACGCAGCTCCACCTGCTCCCCCTCGACCTCGAGCACGCCGGTGCCCTCGAGAACGAGGTAGACCTCGTCGTCGCTGTGCGGCTGCTGGCGATCTGGCTCGGGTGCAACGAGCACATAGACGCCGATCTCGAGTCCGGCGGAGGAGTGCACCACCTCGTAGCCGCCGTCCGCGCCGAGTCGCTGTCTCACGCCGTCGACGTCGAACGCGTGCGCGGGCCTCAGCGTCGGGCCGGGATCTCTTGCGGGAACGTCATTCACGCTCGGCAGTATCCCCGTCGCGAAGCCCCGGCGCAGGAAGAGATCGCCCGCTGCGCCCGAGGGCGCGCGTCCACGAGCAGGGCCTCGTCGATGCGCGGCGGCCCGGGAGATGGTGGTGCCATCCGGCGGCGCTCTGCGAGCAGTCAGGCTCCTGGAGCAGCGGCTCAGGCGCTGCCACGCCGACCCGGACCCGACGATGAAGACTACCTCCGAGGCGGCAAGGATGACCCGGTGACGGTCAAGACCGAACCGCCTTCGCCGAAGGCCGGACCGGCTGCGAGCGGCACCGGGGGGCGTCGTGAGCCTCCTCCCGCACAGGTAGGACGAAGGCGATCAGGCGCCGGCCGTCCGTGCGGGACTAGAGGGCCGCGAGCCGCTCCGCGATCTCGGCGAGCATGCCGGCCTATGCGACGCTTGCGATCGAGAGAGTGTCCCCGGTGCGCGGGCCGAACACGAGACTCGGGCGGCCGTCGATCCGCTCATCCGGGCTGCGGCCGATGCGGATCTCGGAGAGGTGCTCGTACCGGATCTCACGCGCGGGCGGCTCAGATCCGGTCATCCCGTCGACGCGGATCGCGTGAGGGAGCAACTGGAGCTTGCCGCGCGAGTGCGTGCTCACCGTCTCGCCAGACTACGCCGTAGGTCTTCTCCATGACTCCAGCATCGTCCGGAGGCCGGGCGGCGGCATCGGGAGCCCCGCGGAACCGGCTGCGGGAAACCCGCACGCCCCACCCGCACGCCCTACGCGAACGGGCCGGCTTCCGCAGGCCCCACGCGAACGGGCCCGGCTTCCGCTGGCCCGTTCGCTGCTCGTCGCAGTCGTTCTCTAGGAGACCACGACCGTCAGCCTGAGGACGTTGTCCTTGCCGATCGTCTTCATCCCGGCCGTGTAGTCCTCGCCGGGCTTCGTCATGAAGTGGTAGACGCCGCGCTGGGTCAGCGTGCTCTTCAGTGACGCGCCCATGTGACCAATCACCGGATGCAGAATCCTTAGCGCGGGGGCCGCTCGTCAGGACGAGCTTGTGCGGCATGACGTCGTTGTTCGTCACGGCCAGCGAGCCGCCGTGACGGAGCGTGATCGACTGGCTGGCCTTGAAGGGGCCGCCGGAGACCGACCA
>JBHEMK010000121.1:0-6775 GCA_046262635.1 Gaiellaceae bacterium | reverse complement strand
CCCTTCATGCGGTCCCGACCCGCGAATGTCAGTCTGATCCACCGTCGCTGCTCCGGACGCTCCGCTGCTCCAGCCCGAGCGGAACACCACCCGCCCGAGCCTCACCCCTTGACCTTTTGCTCCATGTCAGAGGCTTGATGTAAAACTCGAAAGGTGGAGCCCCGCTGGGAGGACAGCGAGGGAGGGCGGCCCGCACACGGAGGGCACCCTTCTCCTCGGTTCAAGGATCGAAGCTAATCGTCCCGGAGAGTTTGATCTGACTCTCCAAGCCTGCAGCCCTGACGGTGCCGGTCAAGCTGCCGGTCGCACCCTCGAAGATCCCAGTCCCGCCGATGATGGTGTCGGTCAGCGTTCCGCTTGTCGGTTGGCCCAGTCCTCTGCTTCCGCAGACGCCGGGACACGCGAAGTTGCTGAAGGTCTCCTCGATGAGGATCGAGCCGCCCGCGAGGTAGATCGTGCGTAGGTCACACGTCCCCCCGCACCCCGCGCCGAAGTCAATCGTCTCGGTCGCGTGGCCGAGCGGGATCACCTCGCCGCTGCCGCAGAAGCCTTCTGGCACCACCGGGCAGTCGCCGCTCTTGAAGGCGGGAACGATCGGCTCCGTAAACGTCATGCTCACCTGAACCGTCGTGTTTGCCGCTGCCTGAGAGGAGAAGGCAAGAACCGCGATCGCCAGTACGCCAAGCAATAGAAGTCGCCGCATAACCCTCTCCTTTCCCCGCTGAAGTTCCGCCCGAAAGACCCAGGGCGCGTAACTCACAGCTGAGTCTTCTCCCCGGGCGCGGGGAAGTCAACCTGTGCGAATTTCACAAACCTTTATCTAGCAGCCTCGAGCACGGACCGCAGCGCGCCGCGCGCATCGTTGTGGCGGGCTCCGCCTGGCGGAAACGGGGAGGTCGCAGGCGACGGCGGCGTCGACTGGTACTTGTTGGACATTGGGAACGGCGCGAACAGCGTGTCTAGATCCGCGTAACGGCGCCGCCTCGGCGACAGGTGGCGGCCGCCGGCGAACGTCGCGCCCGTGTTTGGCACAGGCGGCCGTCCCGGAGCCGGCACCACATGCTCACCGGATCGACGTAGGCCCGATCTCTGTCCGCCTCGGCATCGCCTCGGTCACGCGGGGCCGTTCGCCGGCGCCGGCTCGGAGCGAAATCTCGGGACGGTAAGTCAGACCGAGTCGAAAGCCGCTGCGTAGCGAAAGCGGCCGGTGATCCTGGGGTGGTAGGCGGAAAGCGTCCTGACCTGGAAATCGTCGCCCCAGCCGGTGTCCGGGGACTCGATTGCGAGCTGGGCTGCTGGAACGAATCCGAACCGCGGGTAGTAGTCCCTTGAGCCGAGCAGCGCCACGAGTGGGATCTCCAGCGCGTCAGCAGCAGCCAGCGCGGCATGCATCATCGCCAGTCCGACGCCCTGTCGCTGGTGCTCGGGGTGCACCGCGATTGGACCGAGTGCTGCGACTGGATGGCCACCGGTGGTGGCGCGGCTGCACACGACGTGCCCGACGGGCCCCGCCTGACGAACGGCTACGAGCGAGAGCGGACCGATGACATCGCCCGCCTCGATCAGGCGGTCGAGCAGCTCGACCTCCGCCGGAGTGCCGGCGGGGTCGCGGGGGCGGCGAAACGCCGCGGCATGGATGGCTCGGACGGTCTCCCGGTCTTCAGGCTTGTACCGGCGAATCAGCATCGGGCCGATCCTGCCACGCACGCGCCAGGGAAAACGGGAGCGCCTCCGGAACATCCCGTGAGGTTGACGCGCGGACGAGATAATCAGGTTGATCGTGCTCGATTCGCCCCTCTGGACACCGATGATCGCGCCGCTCTCCTGACGGACGAGACCCGCCGCCGCTCCCGGCACCACGATCCCCTGCTCCGAGGTGCGCAGTCTGGTACTGCTGCACCGTTCGAACTTGCGCCGGCCGCCGCGCGCTGGCCGCAGCCCGTGCGCGAACGGAGAGACCCGCCATGGACAGATCGTACTCCAGCGAAGCCGAGGTTCGCCTGGCGCGGTGCCTGGCGGCCACGGCAATTCGGTTCGGAGAAGGTCGAGACGATCTGGATCAAACCTGAGCGCGATCGAGGAGGAATCGCCCGCCGTAGTGGACGACGCTCGTGCGCCCGGGTCCGCGCGGAACGCGGAGACGACGACCGCTCCACCGGGCTCGCTCGCTCCGGATCCGATCCCTCCGCCCTGGCTGAGGTTCGCCGTACAGGATGCTCCGGCGCCGCTCCGGGGCGCCCGGGAAAGCGGTTCGTATGATGCTCACCTCCCCTTCGTCCCCGGCTGGAGATCCAAGCTTGTCGACCCCGCAGAAGATCCTGATCGCCGTCGCGTGGCCGTATGCGAACGGTCCACGGCACATCGGCCACGTGGCCGGCTTCGGCGTCCCGTCGGACATCTTCGCCCGCTATCACCGACTCCAGGGCAACGACGTGCTGATGATCAGCGGCACCGACGAGCACGGCACGCCTGTCATGGTTGCGGCCGATCGGGAAGCGATCTCGCCGCGTGAGCTCGCCGACCGCAACAACGAGCTGATCCGCGAGGACCTGCGCAAGCTCGGGCTCTCGTACGACCTCTTCACGAGGACGACGACGGACAGCCACTACCAGGTCACCCAGGACGTGTTCCGCACGCTCCACGCGAAGGGGTATCTCGTCGAGCAGACGGCGCTCGGCGCATTTTCGCCCGTGACGGGGCGAACGCTGCCCGACCGCTACATCGAGGGAACATGCCCCATCTGCGGCTACCCGGAAGCGCGTGGTGACCAGTGTGACAACTGCGGCAACCAACTCGACCCCATCGATCTGATCGACCCTCGCTCGATCATCGACGGCTCGACGCCGGAGTTCCGCGAGACGAGGCACCTGTTCCTGGATCTCCCTGCGTTCGCGGACAGGTTGACCGAGTGGATCGGCGCGCAGAGCCACTGGCGCGCCAACGTGCGGAACAACGCGCTCGGCCTCGCCCGCGAGCTGAGGCCGCGGGCGATGACGCGCGATATCGACTGGGGCGTCCCGGTTCCCGTCGAAGGCTACCCGGAGGACACGAAGCGGATCTACGTCTGGTTCGACGCCGTGATCGGCTATCTGTCGGCCAGCGTCGAGTGGGCATACGACAACGGCAAACCCGAGGCATGGCGGGAGTGGTGGCAGAACCCCGAGGCGCGTCACTTCTACTTCATGGGCAAGGACAACGTCGTCTTTCACACCGTGATCTGGCCGGCGATGTTGCTCGGCTATGGCGCCGGCGGCGAGATCGGCGCCGGACGCGGCGAGCTCCAGCTGCCCTACAACGTGGTCGCGAGCGAGTTCCTGACCATGGAAGGTCGGCAGTTCTCGACGAGCCGACAGGTCGTCATCTACGTCCGCGACTTTCTCGAGCGCTACGACGCCGACTCGCTGCGCTACTTCCTCGCTGCGGCGGGTCCCGAGACGCAGGACACCGACTTCACCTGGGCCGAGTTCGTCCGGCGCAACAACGACGAGCTGCTTGCAAACTGGGGCAACCTGGTTAACCGGACGCTCGTGAGCGCACAGCGGAACTTCGGCGGCGTCCCCGAGCCGGGCGAGTTCACGAGCGCCGACGAGCGCGTGCTCGCCGCCGTCGAGGGAGGGTTCGCAAGCGTCGGCGCCCAGATCGAACAGGCGCGATTCAAGGGTGCGATCGGCGAGGCGATGCGCCTTTCGAGCCTCGCGAACCAGTACCTCGCCGAGCAGGAACCCTGGGCGCTCGTGAAGATCGACCGCGAACGCGCGGCCACCGTCCTCTACGTCGCCCTCCGCTGTGTCGAAAGCCTGAAGACGCTGTTCGCTCCGTTCCTCCCGTTCAGCTCCCAGCGCGTGCACGAGCTGCTCGGCTACGAGGGGTGGCTGGCCGGTCCACTCGAGTTCCGGGAGGAGGCAGAGCAGGACGGGACGACCCACGAGGTTCTCACGGGCGACTACGCGAGCTGGGTCGGCTCCTGGGCGCCCCGCGAGCTCACACCTGGGCGGGCGCTCCCCGAACCCGTCCCGCTCTTCCGCAAGCTCGATCCAGGCGTCGCCGAGGAGGAGCTAAAGCGGATGAGCGTCGACCTCGACGCCGGGTGATCGACACCCACGCGCACCTCGACGGCTGCACCGATCCGCCCGGCGAGCTCGTCGAGCGGGCCCGCGCGGCCGGCGTCGGCAGGATCCTCACCGTCGGGACGACGATCGACGGCTCGCGCGCGGCGCTCGCGGTCGCCGCCCAGCACGCGGGCGTCTTCGCGATCCTCGGCATCCATCCGCACCAGGCCGCCAGTGCCGAGGCGACGAGACTGGAGCAGCTCGCCGCACTGCTCGAGGACGAGCGCGCAGTCGCCGTCGGCGAAACGGGCCTCGACTACTTCCGCGACTACGCGCCCCGCGAACGCCAGCGCGACCTGTTCGCCCGCCAACTCGACATCGCGACCGCGCTGAAGAAGCCCGTCGTGGTGCACACGCGTGCCGCCGACGACGACACGCTCGCCGAGCTTGCTTCCTTCGCCGGCACCGTCGTCCTCCACTGCTTCTCGTCCCCGCCGCTCCTCCCGACCGCACTCGAGCGCGGCTGGTACGTCTCCTTCGCGGGCAACGTCACGTACCCGAACGCGCAGGAGCTGCGCGACGCCGCAGTGCGGGTGCCTGCCGAGCAGATCCTCTGCGAGACGGACTGCCCTTACCTCGCTCCGCGACCCGTGCGCGGACGGGAGAACGAGCCCGCCTTCGTCGCCCACACGGTGGCCGCCCTTGCCGTTGCGCGGGGAGAGGATCCCGCGGAGCTCGGCGGTCAGATCGAGCGGAACGCCGCTGCGGCGTTCTCCCTCCCTTGACCCCGTCGAAGAAGGAGCTTGGCCAGCACTTCCTGGCGGATGGGAACATCCTCGGCGTGATCGGTCGCCTCGGCGAGCTCGAACCGGCCGACATTGTGCTCGAGATCGGGCCCGGTCCCGGCGCCCTCACCACCTCCCTCGCCGATCGGGTCTCGCGCGTCCACGCGGTCGAGCTCGACCGCTCGCTCGAGCCGCGCCTGCGTGAGCGCCTCGGCCAGCGCGCGAACGTCGAGATCCATTTTGGCGACGCGCTGAAGCTCGACCTAGCCGCCGTCGCCCCGGAGGCCAGCAAGCTCGTCGCCAACCTGCCCTACAACATTGCGACGCCGCTCGTCGTCGAGAGTCTCGACGGCCTCCCGGGCATCGACCTCTGGTGCGTGATGCTCCAGCGCGAGGTCGGCGACCGGCTCTTCGCCCCGCCGAGCACCAAGGCCTACGGCGCGGTCTCGGTGCTCGTGCAGCTCCTGACTGAGCGCACCGGCTTCCATCCGGTTTCGCGGCACGTGTTCAGACCGCCGCCGAACGTCGACTCGGCACTCATCGCATTTCGTCGCACCGCGATGCCCGCGGATTATCCGCGCATCAAGGCCCTCGTCGGGGCTGCGTTCGCGCACCGGCGCAAGACGCTCCCAAACTCGCTCGAGCTCGCCGGGCACGCGAGCCGGGGACGGGCCGCCGAGGGGCTCGCGGCGATCGGGCGGGATTCGGCCACGCGCGCAGAGGCGCTCGCCCCTGCGGAGTTCATCGCGCTCGCCGAGGCACTTCGATGATCCGCCGCCCTGCCTGCGCAAAGATCAACCTGGCGCTCGTCGTCGGCTCGGTGCGCGCGGACGGCAAGCACGAGGTCGCGACCGTCTACCAGCGGGTCGCCCTCTCTGACCGTCTCTCGATCGAGCCGGCGCGGCGGCTCGCCGTCCGCGGGTTTCCAGGAGATACGCTCGTCCGCGCCGCGCTCGCGGCGCTCGCCGAGGCAGCCGGGGTCGAGCCGCGGTGGTTGGCGCGGATCCAGAAGCGCCTCCCGGTCGCCGCGGGGCTCGGCGGCGGCAGCTCCGACGCGGCGACTGCGCTGCGCCTGGCGAACGAGACGCTCGAGCGGCCCTTGCCGACCGCGGACCTCGAGCGCGTGGCGGCGAGGCTCGGGTCCGACGCGCCGTTCTTCCTCCGAGCCGGCCCGCAGCTCGGCAGTGGCGACGGTGCCGAGCTCGAGCCGCTCGATCTGCCGCAGGACTACTGGGTCGCGCTCGTCCTCCCGTACGACGCTGCGAAGGTCTCGACGGGCGCGGTGTACGGCGACTTTGACCGGCGCCACGGGGAGGAGGGCTACGACGAGCGTCGACGCGCGCTCCGCGACGCGCTTTCGGGCATCCGCCGTCCGCGCGACCTCGCCGCGCTCCCGCCGAACGATCTCGCCTCCTCCCCCCTTGCTGGCGAGCTGCGCGACCTCGGCGCGTTCCGCGCCGACGTCACCGGCGCAGGCCCGGCGGTCTACGGCCTCTTCCTGCACCGCGCCCCTGCGGAGGCCGCACTGCGCGCGCTCGGGCCGCGCGGCCGGGTATGGCTGACGGCACCCGCGTGGTACGTTTGAGCCATGAACATGTTCGCCGACAGCACCCGTGTCGTCGAGCACGACACCAGCCGGTTAGGCCGCTGGCTGCGCGCGCGACGCACGCGCATTGTGCTCTGGATCGCCCTCGTCGAGGCGATCGTCGTCGCGGTCTTCCACGACGTCTCTCGCTGGAGCGTGATCGGGCTGGCGATCGTCGCGGTCGCGGTTTACTTCGCCGTCGGACGGGGCTCCCGCTCGGACACGTTCCGGCAGGTCACGTGGATCCTCGCCGCTTCGCAGCTGCTCGCCGTACTGGCGGCGATCCTCGCGTTCATCGTCTTCTGGACGGCGATCATCGCCGTCGTGATCTTCGCCGTCGTCGCTCTCTACTTCGT
>JBHEMK010000120.1:0-22377 GCA_046262635.1 Gaiellaceae bacterium | reverse complement strand
ACGCCGAGTGCGTCGGCGAGCGTCTCGACGACGTCGTTCGACGGCACCGGCCGGTTGCCGTGGACGAGATGGTTCAGGTAGCCCGCCGAGAGCTTCGTCCGGTCGGCGAGACCGCGGTAGGTGACCCCACCGTCGGCCATCAGCCGCTCGATCGTCGGGCCGAACGGCTCCTCGCTGAACCTCCGCCGTCGTGCCATCAGCCCGCTTCTTTGCCCAGATCGGACAGCTTCACACGCCGCTCGCCGCCGTTTGCACGGTCGCGCACATCCGCCATCCCGTCCTCGAGCGTCTTCCTGCCGACGGTGATGCGGATCGGCGCACCGATCAGATCGGCATCGGCGAACTTCTCGCCGGGGCGGAGGGCGCGGTCGTCAAGCAGGACGGTCTGCCCGGCCCGCTCGAACGCCTCGGCCGCCTCCTGCCCCTGCTCCTCGAGACCGGGGAGTGCGACCACGTGGACGTCATAGGGTGCGAGGGCGGCCGGCCAGACGAGGCCGGCTTCGTCGGCGCGCTGCTCGACGGCTGCGGCCATCACCCGGGCAGGCCCGATCCCGTAGCTGCCCATCACGATCGGTTGCTCCGCGCCGTTCTCGTCGAGGAACGTGGCGCCGAGCGGCTCGGAATAGCGCGTGCCGAGTTTGAAGATGTGGCCGAGCTCGATCGCGGCCTGGAAGCGCAGGCGACCGCCGCAGTTGGGACAGGTGTCGCCCTCCTTCGACTCCCGAATGTCCGCGAAGCGCGGCTGGAAGTCGCGCCCGGCCTCGACCCCGCGCAGGTGCCGGCCGGTGCGGTTCGCCCCGGCGACGAACTGGCCTTCGCGCAACGCCTCATCGGCGATCACCGCGCCGGAGAAGCCGACCGGGCCGAGCGAGCCGGGATCGGCGCCGAACGCCTCACGGATCTCCCGCTCGGTCGCGGGCCGCAGCCCCGACCGGAGCGCCGCGGCCAGCTTCGCCTCTTCGAGCCGGTCGTCACCACGCACGAGGCCGAGCACCAGCGTTCCGTCCGTCTGCACGACCGGCATCGCCTTGGCAGTAGCTGCCGGGTCGAGACCGAGGAGCTCGGCGAGTGCCTCGATCGTGGCGACGTCCGGTGTCTCGACCTCCCGAGGCGCGTCGAGCCGGTCGGGAAACTGCGGCTCCTGCGGCACGCCGCGGGCGACCTCGAGGTCGGCCGCGTAGTCGCAGCTCTCGCAGGTGACGAGCGTGTTCTCGCCTCCTGCCGCAGGGGCGAGAAAGTCAAAGGACTCGGTGCCCCCCATCATCCCCGACTCGGCCTGAACCGCGCGAACCTCGATCCCGCAGCGCTCGAAGATCCGGTGGTACGCCCGCTCGTGGGCCCGGAAGCTCGTCTCGAGGCCCTGCTCGTCTCGGTCGAGCGAGTAGGCGTCCTTCATCACAAACTCGCGGACGCGAAGCAGGCCGCCTCGGGGCCGCGGCTCGTCCCGCGCCTTGGTCTGGAAGTGGTACCACGCCTGCGGCAGCTGCCGATAGCTCTGGATCTCCCGCGCGTGGAAAGTGATGGTCTCCTCGTGGGTCATCGGCAGCACGTACTGGGCTCCTTTACGGTCCTCAAGCCTGAAGAGCTCCGGGATCTCGTAGCGGCCGGTCTGGCGCCACAGCTCGGCGGGCGTCAGGACGGGGGCGAGCAGCTCCTGGTCGCCGATCGCGTCGATCTCCTCGCGGATGATCCGGACGATCTTCTCGTGCACCTTCCAGCCGAGCGGCAGGAAGGTCGAGACGCCTGCCGCGACCTGGCGGATGTAGCCGCCGCGCACGAGCAGCTTGTGCGAGAGCGCCTCCGCGTCGGCGGGCGCGTCGCGCAGCGTCGGGAGAAAGAGCTTGGAAGCTCGGGCGATCATCCGGTTGTCAGCCTAAAGAACACACCCATCTCACGGGTGACTGCAGCGCGGAGGCATGACCCAGCGGCGTGCCTGCGGGGGCTCCGTCACTCGAGCGGGATGAGCGAGGCTTCGGCCATCGCGAGCGCCGCCGGTTTGGCCATCTTGAGGCGCTTCGGACGGTACATCCCGTCGCCGATCCAGCGGTCGACCTCGTGGAAGAGCTCGTCGATCAAGCTGTCGGAGCTGACCTTCTTCAGTACGCGCCCCTGCGCGTAGACGAAGCCGACATCCCGTCCGCCCGCGATCCCGAAGTCGGCATCGCCTGCCTCGCCCGGGCCGTTGACCGCGCAACCGAGCACCGCCACCTCGAAGTGCTGCGGGTAGGCCCGCAACCGCTCCTCGACCTTCTCGGCGAGCATCTGGACGCCCACGTTGTCGCGCCCGCACGACGGGCACGCGATCATCACCGGGCCCCGCTCCCGCAGCCCGAGGGACTTGAGGATCTCGAAGGCGGTCCGGATCTCCTCGACCGGATCGGCGGTCAGGGAGACGCGAATCGTGTCGCCGATGCCGTCGATCAAGAGCGCGCCCATACCGACGGCGCTCTTGATCGAGCCGGAGAATGGCGTGCCGGCCTCGGTCACGCCGAGGTGGAGCGGGTACGGCACCTTCTCGGAGAGCAGCCGGTAGGCGCGGATCATCGTCGGCACGTGGCTCGACTTGACCGAGATCTTGAACTCGCGGAAGTCGAGGCTCTCGAGCAGCCGCACCTCCTCGAGCGCGGCCTCAACGAGCGCCTCGGCCTGGTCCTGCTGGGCCAGCCCGGCCAAATGCTTCGGCAGTGAGCCGGAGTTCGCGCCGATCCGCATCGGGATCCCGGCCTTGCGCGCCGCCTCGACGACGGTGGCGACCTTGTCGGGGCCGCCGATGTTGCCCGGGTTGATGCGGACCGCCGCAACGCCCGAATCGATTGCCTTCAGCGCCAGGCTCGCATTGAAGTGGATGTCGGCAATCACCGGGATCGGCGAAAAACGGACGATCTTCTTGAGTGCCGCCGCGTCCTCGATCTTCGGGACAGCGCAGCGGACGATCTCGCAGCCTGCCGAGGCCAGTGCCGCGATCTGTGCCGTCGTCGCCTCGACGTCGTGGGTCTTCGTCAGGGTCATCGACTGGACGACGGGCGCTGCGCCGCCGCCGATCGCGACGCCGCCGACGTGAATTTGACGGTCGGAGGCCATCCGACCGCAGTCTAGCCCGGCCCCTTGCCGCCGAGATCGTTCGAGAGCGCGATAAACGCGATCAGGAGGATGACGGCGAAGCCGACGACCGAGGCGCGCTCGTAGACCTCCCGGGCGACGGCGCGTCGGCGGAGGCCCTCGATCACCGAGAAGAGGATGTGCCCACCGTCGAGCGGCAGCAGTGGCAGGAGGTTCAGCAGTGCGAGCGAGAGGCTGATGAAGCCGAGTATCTGGAGATAGATGCGGAAGCTGACCTTGAGGGCGTCGCTCGAGACCCGCACGATGCCGACCGCGCTCGTCAGCTGGTCGCGCTGCTTTTGGTGGAAGAGTCCGTAGATCGCGAGCCCCATTCCCTTCGCGGCCTGCCAGCAGTCGTTGCCGGCGAGGTGGAACGCGGCACCCGCGCTGTAGTGCCTGAGGCTGACGCCCGGCACGAAGCCGAAGAGCCAGCGCCCGTTCGCGCCGAGTGTCCGCTCGGGCGGAAGCGTGAGGCGCCGCCCGTCGCGCACGACCGTGACGGTGATCGGTCCGCCCGTGCTCGCCTGGATTCTGCTGCGGATCGCCTGGAAGGTCAGCGTCGCGTGACCATCGACCGCGACGATCTCGTCGCCGGCGCGCAGGCCGGCTGCGGCCGCGGGCTTGCCCGGCTGCACGCTCTCGACGATGCGCGTGTTCGCGTTTGGGACTCCAAGCATGTAGACCGCGGCGAGGATGAGCAGGGCGAAGACGATGTTCGTCAACGGCCCCGCGAGGATCACCGCGACCCGCTTCCAGGTCTGCTGGCGCCAGTACGCGTCCGCGCCGGTGCTCTCGTCGAGGTCGCGCAGCCCGCGGTCTGCGCTCTTGCGCGCGACTCGGCTCAGGTTGCTGCGGTCGAGCGCGTCCCGAAACGCGTCGAGCTCGGCCCGGACGGCGGCGTGCTCGCCGGCGGCCAGACGCTGCTCGATCGCCCTGCCCTGGAGCGCCAGCTCGGGATTTTCCTTGACCGCCGGGCCGAAGTTGATCTCTGCGTCCTTCGCGGCCGGGCGGTGCATCCCCGGGATGCGGACGTACCCTCCCAGTGGGATCGCGCCGAGGCCGTACTCGATCCCGTTCCGCCGGAAGCGTGCGACCGCCGGCGGGAAGCCGATGTAGAACTTCCGCGGCCGCATCCCGACCGCGAGGGCGACGAAGAAGTGCCCGGCCTCGTGGATCAGGACGAGGAACAGGAGCCCGACGATCGCGATCAGGAACGTCATGCCACCGCCACCAGTGCGCGGGCGCGCCGGTCTGCCTCGACCAGGTCGGCCAGGTCGCGGGCGGGAGCGGTGTCCGCGGCGGCGAGCGCGTCCGCGACTGCTGCTGCGATGCCGAGGAATGGCAGGCGCCCCTCGAGGAACGCGGCAACCGCAACCTCGTTGGCCGCATTGAAGACCGCTGGCGCGGTACCGCCCTGCTCCCCCGCTTCCCGGGCGAGCCGAAGCAGGGGGAACGTCTCGCAGTCCGGTGCGGAGAACTCCAGGGTCAGACCCGCGGCGAGGTCCAGCCCGGGCACAGGCGTCGCCTCGCGTTCGGGATAGGTCAGGGCGAACGAGATCGGCACGCGCATGTCCGGATAGCCGAGGTGGGCGAGCGCCGAGCCGTCGCGGAAACGGACGAGCGAGTGAACGGTCGAGGTCGGGTGGATCACGATCTCGATCTGCCCATAGGGGACGCCGAAGAGGAAGTGCGCCTCGATCAGCTCCAGGCCCTTGTTGGCGAGCGTCGCGGAGTCGACCGTGATCTTCGGGCCCATCTTCCAGGTCGGGTGTGAGAGCGCGTCCGCGGGCGTCACATCCTCGAGGCCCTCGCGGGTGCGGCCGCGAAACGGGCCGCCGGAGGCGGTGAGGACGAGGCCGTCGACCTGTCCGGGCGGGCGGCCTTCGAGGCACTGGAAGAGCGCGGAGTGCTCGCTGTCGACGGGGAGCAGGCGGCCACCTCCGAGGCGCCGTGCAGCGAGCGCAAGCTCACCGGCTGCCACGAGGCTCTCCTTGTTGGCCAGCGCGAGCTCGACGCCGTGCTCGAGCGCCCACATTGTCGCTGGCAGGCCAGCGAAGCCTGTGACCGCGTTGAGGACGCAGTCCGGAGCGGCGCGGTCGAGCAGCTCGGTCAGGTCGCCGCCGACCTGCGTCAGGGGCGCCAGCCCGTCGATCGCCTGCGAGCGGGAGGCGGCCGCGACGAGCTCGAGCTCCGGGTGCGCGTCGATGATCTCGAGTGCCTGTCGGCCGATCGAGCCGGTGGCTCCGAGCAAGGCGATGCGCTTCACCTCTCCAGTGTAGGAACGGCCGGGCGCCGCCCGCAGGGTTCGCAGGTGCCGGCCTACCCGTAGCCGAACGCGGCGATCAGGTAGTACGCCGCGGGCAGCGCGAAGAGCAGAGAGTCGATCCGATCGAGGACGCCGCCGTGGCCTGCCAGCAGGCGGCCCGTGTCCTTCACCTGCAAATCCCGCTTCAAGGCCGACTCGAACAGGTCGCCGGCAGCCGCGGCCAGCGCGATCACGAGTCCGAGCAGGATCGCCTGCCAGACGAGCAGGAAGTGATCCTTGTCCTGGTAGAGCGCCACGAACGTCACGAAGATCGCCGCCGCGGAGCCGGCGACGAATCCCTCCCACGTTTTGCCGGGGGAAAGCGTCGGTGCGAGCTTGTGCCGGCCGATCATCCTCCCGACGAAGTACGCCACGGTGTCGGCGGCCCAGACCGCGAGCAGCGCGGTGAAGGCAGCGAGCTGGGGGTGGCGCGGGATGTCGCGGAGCAGGAGCAGGTGGCCGAGGCCGAAGCCGACCCAGGCGGCACCGAGCACGGTCGTTGAGATCGCGACCGTCGAGGGTGCGCGGGTCTCGGCGACGCCGTTCAGCACGAAGGCGAGCACGAACGTCGCGAGGAACCCGGCGACCATCCACTCCAGTCCGCCCGCACGCGCGCCCACGAGCGCCAGCACGCCGCCGGCGTAGCCAGCGGCCACGAGGGGGCGCAGCGGACGGGCGATCCCGTAGAACTCGTGCAGAGCGACGAGCGCGGCGACGGCGACGAGCGCGAGGAGCCACCAGCCGCCCAGCCACACGAGGCCGAGCACGAGCGGCAGCGCGGCGGCCGCCACGACGAGGCGGGAGATGGCGTTCGTCACCGGCCGCCGAATCGACGGCGCCGCGATGCATAGTCTTCGATTGCCGAGCCGAGCGCGTCGCCGTCGAAGTCCGGCCAGTGCCGGTCGACGAACACGAGTTCGGCGTACGCAAGCTGCCAGAGGAGAAAGTTCGAGATCCGCCGCTCCCCGGAGGTGCGGATCAGAAGATCCGGATCGGGCATCTGCGGCTCGTACAGGTGCGACGCAAAGAGCTCCTCGTCGACGTCGTCGGGATCGGCCCCGGACTCGTAGATCCGCCGGGCGGCCTCGACGAGCTCGGCGCGGCCGCCGTAGTCGAAGGCGATCCACAGTTGCAGCCGGTTCTTGTCGGCGGTCGCCTCCTCGAGCGCAGCCATCTTCTCCTGGAGCGATGCAGGAGCGCGGTCGCGCCGCCCAACGAAGCGCGTCCGCACGCCCTGGGCGGCGAGGTCGGGCAGTTCGCGCTCGATCGTCTCGGCGAAGATCTCCATCAAGAGCTCGACCTCGTCCCGCGGCCGGCTCCAGTTCTCGGTCGAGAAGGCGAACACCGCGAGCGACTCGACACCGAGGTCGATCGCCGCCTCGACGACGGGGCGCAGCGCCCGTGAGCCCGCCCGGTGTCCGTCGTCGACCGACAGGCCACGGTCCTGCGCCCAACGAGCGTTGCCGTCCATGATGATCGCGACGGCACGCACGATCTCGGGGAGCGGTCGGTCGGCCACGGGCAGTCGGGAACCGGGCGTGCTCAGACTTCCATTACCTCGGCTTCCTTGTGCTTCAGCAGCTCATCGATCTGCTTCGTGTGGTCGTCGGTGAGCTTCTGCACGCGGTCCTCGCCACGGTGCTCCTCGTCGGCGCCCACCTCGCCGCCGTCGACGAGGTCCTTCAGGTGCTTGATCGCGTCGCGGCGGATCTCGCGCACTGCGATCCGGTGGCCCTCGGCGAGCCCGCGGACGATCTTGACGAGCTCCTTGCGCCGCTCCTCGGTCAGCTGCGGGATCGGCAACCGAATGATCTTGCCGTCGTTCGACGGCATCAGGCCGAGATCGGACTCCTGGATCGCCTTCTCGATCGCCCGCATCGAGCCCGGGTCGAAGGGCTGGATGGTGAGCATCCGCGGCTCGGGGACGTTGATCGTCGCGAGCTGCTTGAGCGGTGTCGGCGTGCCGTAGTAGTCGATCTCGATCCGGTCGAGGAGCGAGGTGGAAGCCCGGCCCGTGCGGACCGTGTTGAACTCCGTCTTCGCGTGCTCGACCGACTTCCCCATCCGCTCCTCCGCGGCGTGGAGCAGCTCGTCGACCGTGGCCATCTAGCTCTCCTCCTTCGGCGTCGAGATGATCGTTCCGACGCGTTCGCCCGAGATGACCCTGCCGATATTGCCGTCTGCGAGGGCGAAGACGTGGATCGCGAGCCCGTTGTCGCGGCAGAGGGTCAGGGCAGTCGCGTCCATGACCTTCAGCCCGCGCTCGATCACGTCCATGTGCGTCAGCTCCGGGATGAACTCGGCGTCCGCGCACCGACGCGGATCCTCGTCGTAGACGCCGGCAACCGCGTTCTTCGCCATCAGGATTGCATCCGCGCTGATCTCGAGGGCGCGCAGCGCCGCCGCCGTGTCCGTCGTGAAGAACGGGTTGCCGGTCCCGGCCGCGAAGATGACCACGCGCCCCTTCTCGAGATGTCGCATCGCGCGGCGTCGGATGTACGGTTCGGCGACCGCGTCGATCGGCAGCGCGGAGAGAACGCGCGTCTGCGCGCCGGCGCTCTCGAGCGCGTCCTGAAGCGCCAGGGCGTTCAGCACGGTCGCGAGCATCCCCGCGTAGTCGGCGGTCGCCCGGTCCATCCCGTCGGCGGCCGCCGCCAGCCCACGGTAGAAGTTGCCGCCGCCGACGACGATCGCCATCTCGATCCCTCGGCGGATCACTCCGGCGATCTCGTCTGCGACCGCGTCGATGGTGCGCGGGTCGATCCCGTAGTCATGCTCGCCCATCAGCGCCTCGCCGGAGAGCTTGAGCAGGATCCGCCTGAAGGGGGGCTCGGCCGTCGCGGTCGCGGCGGGAGCGTCGTCGGACCGGGTCGTCATCCCGACAGGGAGAAGCGCTCGAACTCGAGCACCTCGGCGCCCGCCTCGGACAGCAACTGGCCCACCTTCCTGCTCGAGTCGTGGATCCACTCCTGCTCCGTCAGGACGTTGACGCCGAAGTAGCGCTTGTTCAGCATCCCCTCGACGATCTTCTCACGCGCCTGCTCCGGCTTCGACGCGACCTCGTCGGTGCTGGTGTAGATCTCCCGCTCTGCGGTGACGAGATCCTCCGGGACCTCCTCGCGGTTGATCCACTGAGGGCTCGACCACGAGATGTGCATCGCGAGCTGCCGCGCGAGCTGCTCGGTTCCTCCGCGGATCTGGAGGAGCACGCCGAGCTTGTTGGCCGGCGGATGGGCATAGGCGGAGACGAGACCGCCTTCGACCGCCTCGAACCGCGCCGCGCCCGCGAACGAGATGTTTTCGCCGAGCCTGCCGGAGAGTGCAGCCCGCTCCTCGTCGAGCGCACTCTCGGCGCCGGCGCCGTGTTCGTCCACCAGTTCCAGCACCTTCTTGGCGAAGGCCAGGAACTCGTCGTTGTTGGAGACGGGCTCGGTCTCGCAGCCGACCGCGACCATCGTGCCCTTCCTGCCGTCTGTGGCGAGCCGGTAGCCGACCTTGCCCTCGGTCGTCTCGCGGCCGGCGCGCTTGGCTGCATTCGCCATCCCCCGCTCGCGGAGCAGGCGCTTCGCGGCCTCGAGGTCACCGCCCGCGGCCTGCAGCGCGCGCTTGCAGTCCATCATCCCGGCACCGGTCTGCTCGCGAAGCTCCTTGACGAGGCTCGCGGCGATCGCCGTCACCGCTGCACCTCCGTCTCGGTCGCCGGAGGTGTTTCGGCCTCGCGCGGCGGCGCCTCCGGCGGTGCGGCGTCGGTCTCCGGAGCAGGCGCGAGCGGCGCCCCCTGCGAGGCCGCGGCCTCCTGAGCGGGCGGCTCCGGCGGGGCCCCCTGGGGTTCCTCGCCGGGCGCCACCTGCTCGTAGTCGCCCTCAGGGACGCTCTCTGCCGGCACCGCCCCATTGGCCGGCACGGTCGGCTGGAAGTCACGCACACCGACCTTCTGCTGGCCCTCCGCGATCCCGTCGGCGAGCACCTTCGCGACGAGATTGCAGGCGCGGATCGCATCGTCGTTACCCGGGATGACGTACTCCGCCTCGTCCGGATCGCAGTTCGTGTCGACGAGCGCCACCACCGGCACGCCGAGCCTGCGCGCCTCGCGCACCGCGAGCTGCTCCTTCTTCAAGTCGATGATGAAAACGGCGTCGGGCTGACGTCGCATGTCGGAGACGCCGCCGAGGTTCTGCTCGAGCTTCTCAAGCTCGCCCATCATCTGGATCCGCTCCTTCGCGGGGAGCAGCTCGAGCTGGCCGTCGTCGTTGAGCCGCCGCAGCTCGTGCAGGCGCTCGATCCGGTCGGCCATCGTCCGCCAGTTCGTGAGCAGGCCGCCGAGCCAGCGGTGGTTGACGTAGGGCTGGTTGACGCGCTTCGCCTCGGTCTCGACGGCATCCTGCGCCTGTTTCTTCGTACCAACGAAGAGGATGGTGCCGTTCCGCTCGCCGATGTTGCGGGCGAAGGCGTGGGCCTCCTGCAACAGGCCGAGCGTCTGCGTCAGGTCGATGATGTAGATCCCCCCGCGCTCGCCGAAGATAAAGCGGCGCATCTTGGGGTTCCAGCGGCGTGTCTGGTGGCCGAAGTGGACTCCGGCCTCCAGCAGCTCTCGCATGGAGACGACAGCCACGAGTAGTGCTCCTTCCTGGTTGGTGTCGGTGCAGCCGGCGGGCCTCGGCGCACCGGCCCCAAGGGGCCGGCACCCGCGCTCCGGGCGAATCCGCCGGGTCGAGGGACGAATGAGGCGAGCAGTCTAGCGGCGGTCGGCCTTCCTGTAGCGCTCCCTGGCTTCCGCCGCCTCGACCGCGAGGTCGATCATCGGCCTGGGGTAGGCGCTCGTGCCCCACTCCGGCACCCAGCGCCGGCAGTACGCGCCTTCGGGATCGAAGCGCTCACGCTGCCGCTCGGGATTCAGGATCCGGAACCACGGCTGGGCGTCGATTCCCGTTCCGGCGACCCACTGCCAGTTGCCTTCGTTCTGCGCCTCGTCGTAGTCCCCCAGCTTCTCGGCGAACCAGGCGGCGCCGGCACGCCAGTCGATGTGGAGGTGCTTGGCCAGAAACGACGCGGTGACCATGCGCGCCCGGTTGTGCATCCAGCCCGACTCCGCGAGCTGGCGCATGCCCGCGTCGACGAGCGGAAAGCCGGTGGCGCCGCGGCGCCACCGGTCGAAGCGCTCGCCGGGCTCGTCCCAGCGCGGCTCGAGGCGCGGCGCGTCGAGACCACTCTCCTTCACGTGCTCGAACCAGTCGTGCCGGGCGAGTTCGCCGATCCATTTTTCCCGGCCCGCGGACGACGGCGCGGCGAGTGCAGCCGATGCGCAGTCGGCAATCGTCAGCTCTCCCGAGGCGATCAGCAGCGAAAGCCGCGAGGTGCCGCTCCGCGCGGGGAAGTCGCGGTCGGCGGCATAGCGGGCGAGCTTCGTCTCGAGGAACTCGTCCAGGGCCGGATGACGATCTCCGTCCCGCGGGGGCTTCCAGTTCCGCCGGAAGCCGGCCGACGTCTTCACGCTCGCGCCCGCCCGAGCGCGGCCGCGAGGTCGTCCGGCAGCGGCGAGGTCACCACAAGCTGATTCCCGCTGAACGGGTGCGGAAACGCCAGCCTCCCCGCGTGCAGGAACTGGCGCTCGAGGCCGAGCTCGCCCGGACGGCCATAGAGCGGGTCGCCGGCGATGGGCAACTGGATCGCGGCGAGATGGACGCGGATCTGGTGCGTCCGCCCGGTCTCGAGCGTGACGCGCAGCAGGGCGTGGCGTGGCAGCAGCTCAGTGACCTCGAAATGAGTGATCGCTGCCCGTGGTGTGTCGGTATCAAGCGAGTGGCGTGTCGGCTCGTTGCGATCCCTGCCGATCGGAGCGTCGATCCGCCCGGTGCGCGAGCGGGCGCGTCCGACGACGAGTGCGAGATACTCCCGCTCGAGCGCGCGCGTCCGCACGAGCTGCTGCAGGCGCCTGTGCGCCTCGGCCGATCGCGCGACGACGAGCAGCCCCGACGTCTCGCGGTCGAGCCGGTGCACGATCCCCGGGCGCTCCGGCTCCACGCCGCCCGCGGCGTCGTGGGCGACGAGGCCATGGACGAGGGTGCCGGTCGCGTGGCCGGGAGCCGGATGGACGACGAGGCCCGCCGGCTTGTCCACGACCAGCAGGTGCTCGTCCTCGTAGGGGATCCGCAGGTCAAGCGGCTCCGCGTCGACACCCGGGGCCGGAGCCCGCGGCGGTTCGAGCTCGAGGTGCTCGCCGCCGCTCAGCCGGTGGCTCTTGCCGAGCGAGGCGCCGTCGACGAGCACGTCCCCGGCCGCCAGCAGCCGCTCCGCGGCCGCCCGTGAGCCGACCTCGGGGATACCCGCGAGGAAGCGGTCCAGCCGCTCGCCCGCGGCGCCCTCAGGAACGTGTAAGCGGACTTTCAACGCGCCTGGGCCGGCGCGGCTCGCGGTCGACGGCGACGAGGGCCGCCAGCAGGATCCCGACGCCGACGACGATGAAGGAGTCGGCGAGATTGAATGCCGGCCAGAAGCGGAGGTCGAGAAAATCCGTCACGTGGCGGAGCCTCACCCGGTCGACGAGGTTCGAACAGCTGCCGCCGATCACGAGCCCGAGCGCGACCGGCAAGACGGGGTGGCGCGAGCCGGCCTGCGCGAAGAAGGCGAGCATCCAGGCGACCGCGAGCCCCGTCAGGACGATCACGACCGGCGTTGCGCTCGCGAAGAGCCCGAACGCGATTCCGGAATTCTGGACGTGGTGGATCCAGAGCGGGCCGACCACGTGCACCTCGTCGTCGAGCCGTAGCCGGCTCGCTACGACGTGCTTCGTCAGCTGATCGGCGCCGACCGCCGTGAGCGCGATCGCGACGAGGCCGATCCACTGGGACAGGCTCGCGCCGAGCGGCCGCTCCGCGGCCGAGATCGGGGTGAGGCCGTCCGTCGACGAGCCGACCCGCACGTCGGCCCGGCGGCGCTGCTGTGGGAGCGGCTCGCTCAGGCCTGCTCCTCCCGGCGCTTGCACTCGATGCAGAGCCCTGCCCACGGAGAAGCCTCGAGCCGCTCTGCGGGGATCTCGTTGCCGCAGCTCGTGCAGGTGCCGTACGTGCCCTCCTCGATGCGCTTCAGCGCCGCGTCGATCGCGGCCAGAACCTCGCCCGAGTTCTCCTCGAGCGTGTAGTCGATCTCGCGGTCGAGCGTGGCCGTGGCGGTCTCTGCCAGATGGTTGTCCGCCCCGCCGATCTCCTCGACCTCCTCCTCGATCGTTCCCGGATGCCCCTCCTTGAGGTACGCGATCGCATTCTCGACGCGCTGCCGCTCCTCCTGAAGCGCTTGGCGGAAGCGTGCATGGTCGCTGCTCACTGGCGCCTGTCCTTTCGACCCCGGTCGGGGGCCGACGCGGAGGTCAGCCGGCGCTCGATCAGCGCCGGCCCGATCCCGTCGAGCGCGACGATCTTCTC
Source organism: Gaiellaceae bacterium (assembly GCA_046262635.1). GTDB lineage: Bacteria > Actinomycetota > Thermoleophilia > Gaiellales > Gaiellaceae > JBHEMK01. Next base: position 9,555 of record JBHEMK010000120.1, on the reverse strand, counting down.
CCTGGCGGTGTGGCCCGAGACGATCGAGAGATCCTGCCGGGGCACCGAGAGGACGTCGGAGAGCAGGCGGAGAACTGCCTCGTTCGCCCGGCCGTGCTCGGGCGGCGCGGTCACGCGAACCTTCCACGCGCCGCCGTGTCGACCGACGATTCCGGCGCGTCCCGACCCCGGGGAGACACGTAAGCGCAGACGCGTTGACGCCTCGGCCATGGATTCAGTCTAGCCTCATGCAGCCTCGGCCTCCCGGTCATCCTCGGCCTTCCCCACGTCGTCGTCGATGTCCTCCTCGATCGTCGCGAGCGCGGCACGCAGCCGCTCCCGGGTCCGAACCGAGTCAAGGCGCAGCCGCTCGTTCTCGGCAGCCGCCCGGCGCGTGACCGCACGTGCCTCCGCGTGCGCCTCGGCGAGCACGAGCTCGGCCTGCCGGCGTGCTTGTTCCTGCATCTCCGCAGAGGCTCGTTCGGCGGAGACGAGCGTCGTGCGCAGCAGCCCCTCGAGCTCGCGGTAGCGGACGAGGTCATGCTCGAGCTGCTCGACTGTGTCGACCAGGTCGGCGCGCTCGCGCCAGACATCCTCAAAGCTCTCGGCGATGTCGTGGAGCAGCCGGTCGACGGCGCTGCGCTTGTAGCCGACCAGGCTGCGTTCCATGGTGATGTGGCGAATCTCGACGGGCGTGAGCGCCATCGCAGTCTCCCCTCTAGCGGAACCTGTTGAGAATCGAGACCAGGATGATCCGGATCACTACGAGAAAGATCACTCCGACGATCGGCGAGAGGTCGATCGGCCCGAAGGAGGGCAGCAGCCGACGGAAGAGCCGCAGGTACGGCTCGCAGATGTCGTAGAGAAAGCGCTGGATCCGGCTCAACCAGGGCGAGTACGGCAACCGAACCCAGCTCGTCAGAACGTACGCAAAAATCAGAATCGTGTAGACCCAGATGAAGACGCCGACGAACTGACCGACACTCGTGATGGCGTAGCCGAGCAGGTTGATGCTGGTGGCCGCTGCACCCATTGCACCGGGATTCGGCTCCCGCGGCGGGATTCCTGGCACTGGGCCCGGTGCCTACGCCTGGTTGAAGAAGCCGCCGCCCTCGAGCAGGCGAGCTCTCTCCTCGGCCGAGACCTCGACGTTCCGTGGCGTGAGCAGGAACACCTTGTCGGCGACGCGCTGCATGCCGCCGTCGAGCGCATACGTCAGGCCGCTCGCGAAATCGATCAGCCGCTTGGCGAGCTCGGAGTCGGAGCTCTGGAGATTGAGGATGACAGGGATCCCCTGCTTGAACTTGTCCGCGATCTGCTGGGCGTCGTTGAAGCTCCGCGGGACGACGAGATGGACGCGGACCGCGCTCGGCCCCGGCAGTGCTTCGACCACGGACCGCTGGCGGCGCTCGGACCGCATGGCGGCGGTCTGCGACTCGCCGGCAGGCTCAGGGTCGGTCCAGTCGTCGAAGTCCCGCTGCTGCCGCCGCGGCGTGAGCCGGCGTACGTTCGGGCGCTCGGCATAGCTGCGCTGTAGATCGTCGTCTGTGACGTACCCGTTGTCGTCCCAGTCCTCCTCCTCGGCGATGCCGAAGTAGACGAGGGTCTTGTTCCAGACGTCCGCAAAGCTCATTTGCTCGAATGGTATCTCTGCTACAGGTCGTTTCCGCGAACCGAGCGCCCCGTGACCGTGCCTTCGGCGCGACGTGTGACACCGCCCGTACCGGTCCGGATCGGGCGCGGGACGAGCGCTCGTGGGCGTGGACGCGCGGCCCCTGGCAGCGAGTGCGACGTGCCGCTGCAAGAACCGTCGCGGAGCTCGAACAGCGGTGCGACGACGAACCAGACCGCGGCACCCGGCACAACGCGGCGGCGCCGAGCGTCGCCGCGCCGTGCCGCCGCTCAGCGGTTCCCCCCTCTCAGACGTCTGGTCGAACAACGTCAACGGCCGTAGAGGACGTTGCCAACCCGCACGAGTGTGGCGCCCTCCTCGGCCGCGATCCGATAGTCCTGGCTCGTGCCCATCGAGAGCTCGGGCAGGCCGTGCTCTGCGGCGAGCTCACGCAGGCGGCGAAAGTACGGGCGAGACGCGTCGGGATCGTCCGTCACAGGCGGCATCGTCATCAGGCCGCGGACGTCGCCGTAGACCGCGAGGAACTCTCCGAGACGGTCGGACGGAACGCCGGGCTTCGTCTTCTCGCCGGAGAGGTTGACCTCGACGAGTGCCGGGATCTCGAGCTTCGAGGCGGTCGACTCCGACGAGAGGGAGTGGCAGAGCTCGCAGATCCGGTTGACCGTCTTCGCCTTGCGGCTCTGCAGGTGGCCGATGAAATGCCAGCGAAACGCATCGCCGTAGACCGCGTGCTTCGCCTCGAGTTCCTGCGCCCGGTTTTCGCCCACGGCTCCGACGCCCGCCTCGACCAGCAGTGCCATCTCATCGAGCGAGACGTACTTGGTCGCGGCGACGACGGTCACCCCCGCCCCGACCTCGGCCCTGATCCGCTCGTAGGCCGCCCGGATCTCAGCCGCGAACACTCGCGATCACCCCCTGCCGGCCGGTGTGGCCCGCGTCGCGACGATGCGAGAAGAAGCGGTCGGGGTGGCAGGAGGTGCAGAGGTCGACGCGCTCGACCGATTCGCAGCCGGCCGCGCGCAGGGCGCGCTCGGCGGAGGTCCAGAGGTCGAGGCGCCCGTCACGGACGACGTCCCCACCGAAGGCCTCACGAAAAGGCGTCGCAACCTCGGCTCCGACCTGGTAGCAACAGGGCCCGATTCCAGGGCCGATGGCGGCGGCGAGCCGGCCGCCGCCGAGCGCTTTCGCTCCGGCGGCAACGATGCCGGCGAGGAGGCCGCGCCAGCCCGCGTGGAGAACCGCGACCGCCGGTTGCCGCCCGCCGGGTGGGCGCACGAGGGCGATCGGCAGGCAGTCGGCGGTCAAGAGCAGCATCCCCTGGCCGGCGGCGTCGCTCCAGAGGCCGTCGCAGTGGTCGTAGACCGTCCCCGGGGTGACGATCCCCCGCGGCACGGCCTGCCGTACCGTGGCGCCGTGGCGCTGCCAGGCCATCGTGGCGCCGTCGGGGTCGACGCCGGCCTCGGCACAGAGGCGCGTGCGGTTCTCGATCACGTGGGCCGGCTCGTCGTCGGTGCGGATCCCGAGGTTGAGCGATGCGAATGACCCCTCGCTGACGCCGCCTCGCCGGGTGGAAAAGCCGACGCGATACGGGCCGGTGGGCGTCCATTCGATCAGATCGAGACCGGCCATCCCTCCAGCTTTGCACGCGCACCGTGCTCGAGCGCGACGCCGTCGAGCTCCAGACCCGGTCCGTACAGCCGCGCGCGCTCGGTGTGCCAGCAGTAGGCGGGCGTGCCGTCGGGATCGAGATAGGTGACGCCGACGAAGTCAGCCTGGGCCGCCTCCAACGTGTACGGGCCGATGCACCAGCTGCCCGGCTGGGCGGGGCCGCCGAGACGCAGGCGCGAGCGTCCCCGCTCGGTCGCGTGGAAGGAGAGCCAGGGGAGCCGGGGCAGCTTGACGGTGAGCGCCTCGACCCACCGGCCCGGGGCGACCGTCGCATGGGCGAAGCCCCACCCTCGCGTGTGGCGCGTGCCCCAGACGTGCGCCTGCTGACCGAGCGCTCGCTCGAGCTTGTGGCCATCGACGACGCCGGAGAGCTCGAGCGCAGGCTTCGCGACCGCGACCTGCGTCTGCGACAGGTGCAGTGCCCGGGCGAGCGGCGGCGCGTGGAGAAACGGCCGCTCGGGCCCTCCAAGCCGAAGCTCCCAGCCGTCCCCGACCGCCTCCGTGTCGGTCAGCCGGCCCGGGCCGAGTTCGAGTGGGAAGCCGCCGGGACCGGTCGAGAGCGCGGCGAGGTCGAAGGTCGTCTTCCGGACCGTCGGCTCGCCGATGAAGCATGCGAGCCAGAGCGCGGCCTCGCCCTTCCGCTCCGGGTCGCTCGGGACGAGCAGCGAGTAGCGCAGCCAGAAGCGGCCCGCAACGGTGATGTACCAGGCCTCGAACCAGCCCGGTCGCCCGTCCCAGCGCAGCCTGTTGGCGCTCACACCTTCACCATCCCGTTCGAGCCGCTCGCCACGGTGCGCTGGTGCTCCCGGCACCCGCTCGGGGACGGCCGGCGACGCTCGCTCTCCGAGAGCCACTGCGAGTCCCGCCGCGCCGAGCGGGGCGAGGGTGCTCGACCGGCAGTCGGCAGAGGTCGGGATCGGGTGGGCGAGCAGAGCGCACGCGCTCAGCTGCGCAGAGGCAACCCGCATCCTCGCCCGCGCCTGGCCGCGTGTTCGCCGGGCCTGCTTGAAGACCGAATCCCGCTCCGGCCCGACCCGCAGACGAAGTCTCGACCGCCGCCTCGAACCCCTGATCTTGACTTCGGCCACTCACAGCAGCTCCGCGGCCCGCTTCTCAAGCCACTCGCGCGAGTTCAGGACCGGGTTGCCGACGACCTGCCAGCGCAGCTCGTCGAGCGTCCGGCCGAGCTTCGGCCCAGGCAGGAAGCCCAGGGTGATCAGGTCGTTGCCGTCGATGGCGAGATCCGCGACGCGATACGGGCTCGACCGCTCCTCCTCGAGCACGCGGCGGAAGGCCTCCAGCCGCTCGATCTCGTTCGTCGCCGGCTCCCGATCCGGCGTTCGCTTGCCCCGCACATCCGCCAGCCGATGGTCGATCAGGTCGAAGGCGAGCTCCGCCCCGTGCTTCGCAAGCAGCCGCCGGGCCCTGACCGCGTCAGCTCTCCCGACTTCGAGCATGTGCCGGCGGACGATCTTGCGGACTCGCGCCTGCAGCGACGTCGGATAGCGCAGTCGGCGCAGCGCAGCCGCGGCCAGCTCGCCGCCAACCTCCTCGTGCCCCTTCGCGGCATAGCCCCCCTTCGCGTAGTAGTGGAGCCGGCCGTCGGTGCCACGCCAGGCGACGTGCGGCTTGCCGAGGTCGTGGAAGAGCCCCGCGAGCCGCACCGGCAGCGGCGCTCCTGCGTCGGCTGCGGCCTGGACGACGGCGAACGTGTGCTCATCGAGCGTGAGGTCGTGAAAACGGCTCTCCTGGTCGTAGCCGATCGCCCGCCGGAACTCCGGCAGCAACTCGACGAGCACCCCTGTGTCGCGCGCGAGTCTGAGCGCTTTGAGCGGGTGGGCGCCGAGGAGGAGCTTCGAGAGCTCGCCCAGCCCGTCGGCCCGAAGCCCGCCGCCGACCCGCTCGCCGGAGACGGTGCGGACGCGGGGCGCCTCTTCGACCATCTGCCGGAGCGTCTCCTCGTCCGGATCGAGATCGAACTGCGACACAAAGCGCAGTCCTCGAACGAGCCGCAGCGCATCCTCCTGGAAGCTGCGCGGCGAGACCGTGCGAAGGGTGCGGGCGCTGAGGTCGGCCCGGCCGCGATGGGGATCGATGAGCTCGCGCGTCGCGAGGCGGCGGGCGATCGCGTTGATCGTGAAATCGCGGCGGCCCAAGTCGTCCTCGACGGTGACCGACGACCCCGCGACGATCACGAAGTCGTGGCGGCCCGGGCCCGTGCTGCGCTCGGCGCGGGGCGGCGTGAACTCGATCCCGGCGGGCGCGCGCCGGCGAACCTCGGGATCCTTGGCGTGAAGCCGCACTCCCACGAGCTGGTCGGCGACGATCATGTCCTCGACGCGGCCGTGCGGTTCGAGCGCCCGCCGCAGCGCCGCGTGGTCGACCGCCGGCACGAGGAAATCCGCATCGGTGGAGTCGCGCCCGAGCAGCTCGTCGCGCACGGCGCCGCCGACGAGATATGCGTCGACGCCGAGGCCGGCGACATAGTGCTCGATCGTCTTGTCCATCGCGCCATTCTCGCCGCCGATCGTCGCCGGCGTCGGACCGGCACACGTTCGCGCGGCTCGCGTGCGGGAGCGCTAGAGCTGCGCGATCGCCTCGATCTCGATCAGCGCCCCGGAGGGCAGCTTCGCGACCTCGACGGTCGAACGGGCAGGAGGCTGGTCGCCGACGTGGCTCGCGTACACCTCGTTCATCGCCTTGAAGTCACCGAGGTTCTGGAGGAAGACGGTCGTCTTGACGAGCCGGTCGAGGCCGCTGCCGGCCTCCTCGAGGATGGCCTTCAGGTTCTTGAACACCTGCGCCGTCTGCTCCTCGATCGTCCCCCCCCTCAGGTCGGCGTCACCCGGCTTCAGCGCGACCTGGCCCGAGACGAAGACGAACTCGCCGGCCCGGATCGCCTGCGAGTAGGGCGCGCCCTGGAACGGTGCAGGCGCCGCGTCGGTGCGAACTACGGACTTGTCGGCCATGCGTCTCCTCTCAGGGGGTTGTCGAGCAGGCCTGCGCGAGAGCGACCCCGAGCGCCTTGAAGATCGCCTCGAGCACGTGCTGGGTGTCGTTGCCGTTGACGAGCCGGACATGGAGCGTCAGCCCGGCCCCCTCCGCCATACGCCGAAGAAAGCGCGCGGCGAGGTCGGTGGCGAGGCCGCCGATGCGGGCCTCGGAGAGATCAACGTTGGAGACGACAAAGGGCTCCGCGGACGCCTCCAGTACGACCTGGGCGAGCGCCTCCGAGGCTGCCATCGAGGCGGCCCCGTAGCCGCGCGCACCCTCGGCGCGGAGCGGCCCGGCGAGCGCCTCCCCGAGCGCCGTCCCGGCTGCGGCAACCTCTGCGTCCGCGCTGCCCGGCTCGACCTCGAGGGCAAGCCCGAAGCGCGCGTACGCCGCCAGCAGGCTCAGGAGATGGTCGAGGACGGGCAGGCCGGTGTCGATGTGCGTCGGCCCGCCGGCGAACTGCACGCGAACGCCGCTGCGGCCTTCCGTTTCAACGATCTCTCCGCGCGACATTCCGCGGCCCAGGCTACCGCAGGCGGTATGCCTTTGAAAGATGGCCCCTCCGGCCCACGGCCGGTCTGCACCTCCGACCCTCGGGTGCGGTTCGACCTACGGCTCCGTGCTGCGCTGGCCGCAGCCTCTCGGGCGCCAGCTCATAACGCTCGCAAACCGCCTTCACTACCGTGGACGGGCCCCGCCTCTTCTCGCCCCTGAACCGTCACGCGCCCGCTCTGAGCCGAACCGACCCGTCCGCGGCCAGCGTCCAGTGGGGGTTGTGTGCGACCTCCCAGGGATGGCCGTCCGGGTCGATGAAGACCCCCGAGTACCCGCCCCAGAACGCCTCCGCTCCGCCCCGGGCGATCGTCGCACCCGCCCGCTCGGCCTCAACGAGTACCGCATCGACCTCGGCCGGCGAACGCACGTTGTGCGCGAGCGTGACACCGCCCCAGCCGCCGCCGTCCCGCACCCCGCTGTCGGCGGCGAGCTCGGTGCGGCTCCAGAGCGCGACGATCATCCCGCCGGCCTGGAAGAAGACGACATCGGCTCCCGGTTCCGCCTCGGTCACCCACCCGAGCGCGTCGTAGAAGGACCGCGCCCGGTCCACGTCGGTGACACCGAGTGTGACCAGGCTCACCCGTTGTTCCACGCGTCAGACCTCGATCCGCTCGATGCTCGCACCGAGGGCGCGGAGCCGCTCGTCGATCCGCTCGTAACCGCGGTCGATCTCCCGGACGTTGCCGATCGTCGAGGTACCCTCCGCACAGAAGCTCGCGAGTAGCATGGCCATCCCCGCGCGGATGTCCGGGCTCGCCATCGTCTGGCCATACAGGCGCGCCGGCCCGGTGACGACGGCACGGTGCGGATCGCAGAGGATGATCCGCGCTCCCATCGAGACGAGCTTGTCCACGAAGAACAGCCGGTTCTCGAACATCTTCTCGAAGATGATGATCGTCCCCCGCGCCTGCGTCGCCACTGCGAGGGCGATCGAGGTGAGGTCGGCGGGGAACGCGGGCCAGGGGCCGTCCTCGATCTTCGGGATCTGGTGGCCGAGGTCATTCTGAATCTCGAGCTCCTGATCGGGCGGGACGCGGAGCGTCGAGCCCTCGAGCTCGACGCGGACTCCGAGTCGCTCGAAGGCTGGGACGATCGACACGAGGTCCCTGGGCTCGACGTCGTCGATCGTGACGTCGCTGCCGGTGACGGCCGCGAGGCCGATGAAGCTGCCGACCTCGATGTGCTCCGGCGCGATCCGCCACTCGCCTCCCGCGAGCCCGACGACGCCGCGAATCCGGAGAACATTCGACTCGATCCCGTCGATCTGCGCGCCGAGGAAGACGAGGAAACGGCACAGATCCTGGACGTGCGGCTCGCACGCGGCGTTACCGATCACCGTCTCGCCCGGCGCCAGCACGGCTGCCATGACCGCGTTCTCGGTCGCCATCACACTCGCCTCGTCGAGGAAGATGCTCTTGGCGCTCAGACCGTCGGTGCGCATCTCATAGCGGCGGCCGATGTCGATGACTGCGCCCAGTTCGGCGAGGGCATGAATGTGCGGATCGAGGCGACGGCGGCCGATCACGTCGCCGCCCGGCGGCGGCACGCTGGCGCGGCCGAGGCGTGCGAGGAGCGGCCCGGCGAGCAGGAATGACGCACGAATCCGAGTCGCGAGCTCGGCATCCACCTCGTGCGAGTTGAGTCCGGCCGTGTCAACACGCACCTCGTTCTCGCCGGTCCACTCGGCGTCGGCGCCGAGGCTCGCGAGCAGCTCGATCATCGTCTCCACGTCCCGGATCCGCTGGACGTTCGAGAGGACCACCGGCCCGCCCGCGAGCACCGTCGCGGCCAGGATCGGAAGCGCGCCATTCTTGTTGCCAGCCGCGCGAATCCGCCCGTTCAGTCGCCTTCCACCCTCGATCACGAAGGCTTCGGGCACGGCAGGGGCCACAGCCATGACGGGCTATCCTAGCGACGGCCGTGAACCCGTCTCGCGAACAGGCCTGGGAGACGCTGACGCGCTACACGAAGAGCGAGTCGCTGCTGCGGCATGCCCTCGCCGTCGAGGCGTCGACCGCGTCCTACGCGGGCCGCTTCGGTGAGGACGAGAATTTCTGGCGAGTCTGCGCGCTGCTCCACGACTTCGATTACGAGCTGCACCCCACGCTCGAGCAGCACCCGCAGGACGGGGCGCCGATCCTGCGCGAGGAGGGGTACCCGGACGAGGTGATCGAGACCGTGCTCTCACACGCCGAGCATCTCGCGCTGCCGCGCGACACGACCCTGAAGAAGGTCCTCTTCGCCTGCGACGAGCTGAGCGGTTTCATCCACGCGTGTGCGCTCGTCCGGCCGACCGGTCTCGCTGGGCTGGAGCCGAAGTCGGTGAAGAAGAAGCTGAAGCAGCCGTCGTTTGCAGCCGGCGTCCATCGCGAAGAGGTCTACCGCGGCGCCGAGGAGCTCGGCGTCGAGCTCGACGACCACATCAGGAACCTCGTCGAGGCGCTGCGCCCGATCTCGGCCGAGCTCGGGCTGCCCGGCTAGCGAGACCAAGCGGAGCTCGCGAATCGGGCCGCTCAGGCGACCGCGGCGACGAGGCGCTGGACGTCCTCGTCGCTTGTCCAGTAGCCGCACGAGGCCCTGCACCAGCCGGTATTCGGCAGCTCGCGGATGACGACGCCGGCATCGAACGCCCGGCGCGACACCTCGGCCGGATCCCCCCGTGGAACGAAGGAGACAAGCGTCGACTGCAGCGGCTCCGTGACAACCTCGAGCTCTGCTGCGACGAG
>JBHEMK010000119.1:0-12765 GCA_046262635.1 Gaiellaceae bacterium | reverse complement strand
CGTCGGTGGTAAGAACCTCCAACTCGTCGAGCAGGCGGTGCGGAGGCTGCGGACGCCGGCTACCGTCGTTGTGGTCGGACGCGACACGCCGCCCGGTGTCCAGGGATCGCGGCTCGTGCGGAACCTCGGCCGCATGCCGCCGTCCAAGATGGCCGATGTCTATGTCGCGGCCGACTGCCTGGTTCACGTGCCGGAGTTCGATTACTGGCCTCACGCGATCAACGAGGCCCTTGCCTCCGGGCTGCCCGTCGTGGCGTCAGCGTTCACGGGCGTTCCCAGGGGAATACTCAGCGGTCCGGGCTGCAGGGTCGTGGGCTTGGAGCCTGACGCACTCGCGGACGGGATCGCTGAGGCCATTCAGGTCGGCGCCTCCTCCGACGAGCGTTTGACCGAAGCCGTCCGCGCCCCGCTTCGCCCCTGGGGCGCCGACGCTATGGCGCCGCGGATCATCGCCGCCGTCGACGCCGCCGCTTCCGCGGCGAGCGTGCGTTCGTAGGCCGCCAGCGCCACGAGCAGCCAGAGCCATGTGAACGCTCGGTCGAAGACGTCGGCGTCGAGCGTGAGTCCGACCACCAGCAGCGAGAGGAGCGCGATCCGAAGCGCGAGCCCCAGGTCCGGATCTGGCGTGCGCCCGAGCAGCCACAGTCCAACCACGAGCGCGACGAAGAGCGCCAGCATGACAACACCGCCCGTCGTCAGGAGGCGGAGGGCTTCGTTGTGCGTCGCGAAGGCGTGCTCGAGCGGGCTCGCGAGCGCGTACGCCTTGAACGAGTCGAGCCCGCCGCCGAACAGCAGGTGATTGCCGCTCGAGAGGAAGGCCCGCGCCTGATGCCAGATCGCGAGCCGCCCGCTGAGCGCTCCGTTCGGGTCTGTTTGGTAACTGGAGACGGAGGCCTTCAGCTGTGCCAGCTGTGCCTTCCCGAGCGTCAGGGCACCCACGGCGGCCACGGCAGCGAGTGCAAGCGCTACGCGGATCCCCTCGAGCCGGCGTCGTTTCAGCACCGCGAGAGCGAGCAGTCCGGCCGCCGCGCCCGCGATGGCCGACCGCGAGAGCGAGATCAGGAGGACGGCGATCGCCAGCACGAGGACCGCGCGACCGAGCAACAAGCTTCCGGATTTTCTGAGCAGCACGTATGTCGGCAAGGCGAAGACGGCAAACAGCACGCCCGCCGAGTTCCCGTTCAGCATCAGCCCGCCGTATTGCTTAGCGCCGAGGATCTGCTCGTACTGGGACTGGTGCACGGTCCGGTAAAGACCGAGCCGCTGCAGCACGACGGAGAACCCGATGACGACGAGGGCCCAGCCCATGGCGCGGCTGACCGTCGGCACGAGATCCTTCTGTTCGAGCAGTTGGAGGACGCTGAGCGCGGCCAGCACGACGATGACGGGCTTGACGAGCAGCCCAAGCGAGGAGCTGTTGACCCCGCGCCCGTACGTCCGGTACCAGGCGATCGCCAATGCAAGCAGGTTCAGCGCGACGAGCCAGACGAGCCGCGACTCACGGCGGACCGCCAGCGGCCGGTCTCGGAGGACAGCGACGCTCAGGCCGATGAACACGAGCGCGTCCAGTGGGTCGAGCCCGAGCGGGATCGACCTCCCGACGAGGGCGCCAAGCGACGGCAGCGGCGCAAGGACGACGACGAGCAGCGCGAACGCCTTTGGGGAGATGAGGGTCAGGAGGATGGATCCAAGCAGGAGCGCGCCAAAGAGGGTGGTCGAGAGGCCGGTGCGCATGGCGGCCGCGGTGAAGGCGAGGCTCACCAGGATCGAGCCGATGAGATCGAGGCCGGGGATCGGCCGCCTCGCGAGCGCCCTACGCATGAACCGCCTCTGCTCTCTGGGCACCGTTCGCTCGGGCGTGCTGGTAGACGGCGTCGTAGCGCGCAGCGATCTTCTGCAGAGAGACGTTGGCGATCGAGGCCGGGACGACACGGTCGTAGGTCGTCGCGGCGATCGCCTCGGCCAGCGCCGACGGATCCGGATCCACGACCCGCATGCGGCCGTCAGCGAGCACGAGGAGGTCATCGATCGCCTGAAACGCGGTCGTGACCACGGGGAGTCCGGCGGCGAGCGCCTCGAGCACCGCGTTCGGCAGCCCCTCCCGCTCCGAGGTGAATACGAAGCCGTCGACGGCGTGGAGTACACGCTCGACATTTTCCTGCCGATCCAGGAATGACACGTCGTCCCGAAGGCCGGCCGAGTCGACGAGCTGCCGCACCCCATCCGCGTACGTGAGATCTACGGCTGACTCGCGTCCGTCGAGCGGGCCGACTACGACGAGGAGTGGTCGAGGCCGGCGGAGTATTGCCCAGGCCTCGACCGCGAGATGGATCCTCTTGCGCGGAATCATCGACGCAACCAGCGCCCAAACCCGACGCTCGGGAAGCAGCAGCTCGGCCCGGAGCGCCGCCTTGTCCGCATCGGACGGCGGCGCGAATCGGGCGAGGTCGACCCCGTTCGGGAGCGACACGAGCTTTCGGGCTGGAATGCCGGTACGGAGCCCGCTCGCTGTGATCTCGGCCACGACACAGATCCAGCTGTCGACGCAGGCGAGGACGCTCGGGCGTACGAGCTCGATCGCAGCCGGGTCGTCGCGAGCAATCATCGTCGGCTTGTAGACGATCGCGTAGCAGAGCGGGCGCTTCAGTAGACGGAGCAGGCGGAGCACGAAGTACGACCCGTGCAAGTGCACGACGTCGTACCGGCGCGGCCGCGACGTCAAGTGCGCTGCGAGCCCGGTCAGAAACAGAGCCTTCGCGACCCGAGGATGCCTGGAGGTTGCGCGCCAACGGACGACCTCCAGACCACCGACCCGCTCGTGCTCGAGAAGAGAACGCCCGCCGCTCGCGGTGAAGACCGTGATGCTATGGTCGTTGCGCGCCAGCTCCTGCGCGAGCGCGAGCGCCTGCTGCCCGGCGCCGCTGTAGCTTGGCGGCGCCCATCGCGCGACCATGAGGACACGGCAACCGCCCTCAGAGGGCATCGGCATTCCTCCTGAGGGCGCTCACAGCGACGAGGACCGAAGAGGCCTCCGACAACCAAAGGCCGAGCAGCCCGATCACCGCGATCGCGGCCGCGGCGACCAGAAGTCCAGGTGTGCCCGGGAGCGCCGCGAAAATTGCGGCCCCAACAGCCGAGCAAGCGAGCGCGGTCACAAGCGGCGCCCGGAGTGCTCCCCACGGAGAGAACGGGATCACACTCCGAATCAGCGCGAGCTTCGGCAGCGTCAGAACGAGCTCGACTGTCAGGGCTACGGCGGCGAGACCGACGAGACCGCCGACGCGTGCCCCGGAGTACGATCCCCCGAGCACGAGCACAAGCTGTATCGCGGTCAGGACAGTCATCTCGCGCACGCGGCCACGTGCCTTGAGCAGGTTGCCGACGTGCCAGAAGACGAATCGGACGGCAACCGCCGCGAAGAGCAGCACGAGCGGTACGGCAGCGGGAATCCAGCGCCGGCCGAAGATCGCAGAGACCAGGTCCGACGCGCCGACGAGGAGGACCGCGAGCGGGATTCCGACGAAGAAGGCGCTCAGGCGCGTGACGGCGACGTAGCGGCGCCGGAGGTCGCTGTCGCGCGCGCGGCTGAAGGCCGGCAGCAGCGCCAGTGTCAGGGACCGCCCGAGCTGGTAAACCTGCCCGGACAGGCGCGCCGCGAGGTAGAAGAAGCCGAGCTGGCGCGTCCCGAGCGCTACGGCGACGACGATGTCCTGTCCGCGCTGGGCGGCCGTGCTGAGGACGCCGGTGAGGAGCGAGGGGATTCCGAACGCCAGCTGAGCCCGGGTCGCCGTCCGGTCGAGCGCGATTCCGCGACCATCGGGAATCCGAACGAGCATGATCGAGGCGAAGACGGCGCTGATCAGAACATCGCCGATCACCAACCCCCAGGCGCCGAAGCCCGCCAGCGCGAGCACGACCTTCGCGACGGCGCCGACGAGCTGCGCCGCGATCTGCGCACACGTGGTCATCCCGTACGCGAGCTCCCGGTTGCACTTGGAGGCGATAACGCCGAACGGGTTCGTCAGAAGGACGACGCTCGCGAGCGACAGCAGCCCGGCGAAGGTGAAGTCTTGCGCCGTCGCGCCGTAGACGGCTGCGCCGGCGTTGATCACGACGAACGCCGTCACCCCGGCCGTCAGCTCGATCCCGAGCGAGGAGCGCAGCAGCCCGGGCGTCAGTTCGTCGACGATGATGCAGAAGCCGTTCATCTGCAGCGATCCGGCTGAAGTTGTGATCGCTACGATCGCGGCGACGAGCGCGTAGCGGCCCAGCTCGTGCGGCGCTAGCGCGCGCGCGATCATGATGCTCGTCGCCAACGAGAAGGCGGCAACGGTCTGGCTCCCGAACGCCGTCCAGGCCGTGCTCCGCCAGACCTGGCGCGCGAGCGTCATCGCTCCTCCTCTGAGGCGAGGAGCAGCCGGTCGAACTGTTCCGCGGGCGTCTCGTCGGCGAACAGCGGAGCCATTGCAGCGCGTGCGCTTCGGTTCAGCGACGGAGCAAGGTCTCGGTCCTGGGCGAAGCGACGCAGCGCGGCCGCGAGGACAACTTCGTCGTCCGGCGAGACGAAGAACGCATCCCGGCCGTCGCGGAGGCGATGCGGGATGCCGCCGACCGGCGTCACGAGCAGCGCCGCCCCGAACGCGGTCGCTTCGTAGGCGACTCGCGGGAACCCTTCGCTGCGAGACGGGAGGACCAGGACGTCGGCCCAGCGATAGATCTCGCGGAGCTCGGGCCAGTCGAGATAGCCGAGCCAGCTCGTGCTCTCGGAGGTCTCGAGAAACGAGACGAGTGCGGCGACGCTCTCGGCGTCGCCTGCCGCGCCCACGAACCGTGCCTCGATGGGCTCCGAGACAGCCGCCAGCGCCGCAAGCAGCGTCGGCACGCCCTTCCAGTGGCTGATGCTCCCGACGAACAGGACACGCAGCGCCTCGCCATGGGCATTCTTTTCGGCCCATTCCCGCGAGGCGAGGAGGCTCGCCACCTCCGCCTCGACGAGGGGGACGGCCGCCTGCACCTGGGCCCCGGACGCGCGGTACAGCGCCTGGAGCGCCTCCCCGTGCGCGACGACCCCGGCGGCCCGCCGGGCGACCAGGCGCTCGAGCCAGGTCCGCCAGCGGCTCCTCTCCTGGAGCTCCCAGGCGCTGCCTGCGTAGACGATTACCCGCCGGCCGCCGACGAGGACCGCGAAGGCGCCGACGAGAGAGGGCATGAACGCGAGCACGTGGCTGCTTCTCCGGATCAGCGCATGGAATCCGAGGAGCTCGCGGGCGAACGTCCGGTTCTGCGGCGACGAGCGAAGCGGGATCACCTCGACACCAGGTGGCACGAATGAGGTCAGGTAGTCCGCCCCTGGCGCCTCACGGGCGACGAGCCGCGGCCGCCAGCCCAAGTCGCAGAGCCCACCGAAGATCTCGGCGAGCCGGTTCTTAGTCAGCCACGCCGCTCCGTGCGGGGCGACCCGGGCGTGGGAGACAATCGTGAGGCCCGTACGCCGTATGTGTTCGTCGACTCTGGGATGAGTACGCCAAACCAGGCGGCCGGTCTGGGACCGCCCGTGCATCGTCAACGGCTTCCGTGAGCACGCACGCCCGCAATGGCGCCAGGGGTGCGCAGGATCAGGCGCAGGTCGTTCGCGAGCGACCAGTTCGTCACGTAGAGGTAGTCGAGCTTGACCATCTCTTCGAACGGGATCTCATCCCGCCCGAGCACCTGCCAGATGCCCGTGATACCGGGCTTCAGCGAGACGCGGCGCTCCGCCCAGCCGCTGACGTGCACGTGCTCGTCGACGATCAGCGGACGGGGCCCGACCAGGCTCATGTGGCCCACCAGGACATTTCCTAGCTGGGGCAGCTCGTCGAGCGAGTACCGCCGAAGCCACCGCCCGACCCGCGTTCCCCGTGGGTCGTTCGGGATCTTGAACATGCGCGGATCACCTCCGTTGCGGAGGTGCTTGTTGAGGTGCGCGACCTCGCGCTTGAGCTCGTCTGCGCCTGCCACCATCGTCCGGAACTTCCAGATGCGGAACTGCCGATCGCCACGTCCGACGCGGACCTGCCGGAAGAACACCGGGCCTCGCGAGTCCAGCTTGATCGCGACCGCAATGACGCAAAGGAGGGGCGCTAGCAAGACGAGCGCAGAGAGCGATAGCGCGAAATCCATCGTGTTCTTGAGCAGAAGCGAGGAGCGCGATAGGCGCGCAGGACGGAGGCCGAGGAGCGGGAGACCCTCGACCGAGTGGATGTCGACGTTGCCGCCGACGATCTCGAACATCCGCGGGACGATGTCGATCTGAACGTTGAGATCCGCAAGTGACCGCAGCACGGAAAGCAGCTCGTCATCCGAGCTCTGACCGAACGCCAAGATCACGCGCTCGACGTCCAGTAGCAGCACGATGTCGTTGAGGCGCCCGGGCGTCCCGAGCACCGGAACGCCAGCGACGGCGGGGTGGGGCTCGGGGGGCTCGCCGGCGTCTACGAAGCCCATGAGGTTGATGCCGTACTCGGGATGCTGGAGCAGTTTCCGAGCTACGGTCTGGCCGACGCGGCCAGCGCCGACGACGACGGCGTTCTGGAGATAGCTCGCATGCCGCCGGCACAGCATCCGAGCCGCCGCTCGGGCAAGCGAGATGGAGGCGATGGCGATCGCCCAAAAGCCCCCGATCTTGAGCAGCCCCGGATCGCCGATGCCGGCAAGCCGTGAGCCGGCGAAGACGATCCAGGCCCCGACTGTGACGAGATGGAAGACCCCGACGAAATCGTCAGCCGTGCTGTTCTCAGTGCGCTCCTCGTCTCGGTCGTAGAGGCCGTACGTCTTCGCCACCACTACCCAGATCGGCAGCGTCAACACGAAAAGGATCGCTTCCCACGGGAAGTCGACGCGGCTTCCGATCGTCGAACGTGGCCCGAAGAAGAACTCTGCGACGAGGAAGGCCGTCATCAGTCCGATGAGATCCGCTCCGAGCAGAGCTCGACGCACGAGCCAGCCGCGCTTTCGAATCACGCCCGACTCTCGGCGCCGCTCGAGGATCTCGAGCGTGCGCCCGTCATCCGCAGTCCGCAGTGCCGCAATCTCAGCCAGGGTGGCCGACTCGGCACTCATGGTCGTGTCTCCTTTCGTCTGTATAACGCTCCACGAATCGCGTGTCTGATCGACCCGCACGATGTGTTCTCGGCACTGCTTTGGCGCCAGCCAGCTCACCCGAAGATCCGCAGCCGACGATGATGGAAGGAGCTGTGCGGTAGCAGCGCGGCTCTTGCACGCGCGAACGTTGCCGCCTGGGCAGCGTAGTCGTCATCCTCGACAACGACTGCGGCAGTCGCGGCGAGTGCAGCAGGCTGGGACGGTCGGTGTCGCTCGCGAAGATCAGCGCCGCGTTGACGTCACCGCTCCCATCGAGAATTTCTTGGTAAGACGCCGCTCCGTGAAAGCCGCGCTGGAGCTCATGGAGCGTGTTTCGGACGTACCGCTCGAGGGTGAACTCGGATCCCGCAAGCAGCTCCATGATGCCGCGTGTCGAGTCGCCGCTGGCGATCAGGTCAAGCACGGGATGATCGCGCGGCGAGAGCAGCGTCCGCCGTCGGCAGGCGCGGGCGCAAACCGTGAGCCCGTGCAGCGCGTCGATCACCAGCGTCACGAGCTCGTGCGAGAAGGGCGTATCGCCGTGCGCCGCGTCCAGCCAGGCGCACACGAGTCGACGCCGGAACTCTTCTTGCGCAGGCAGCTGCGCGCGCCGGCGCGTACCGCATCGAGAACCTCTTCGCTGCTCGGCGTCTGGCACCAAACGATCGGCACGCAGTTGCGGCGGCAGGTGAGCAACGCCACGACCGTGAACGTGCCCTCCGGCGGAAAGCTGGCAGCGATCAGCGCTAGCTCCGGCCGCGTGTCGCGCCGGTCGTGCCTCTCCCGCGAGCCCGGCTCGTGTTACCCCGGACTCGCTTCCGCTCAGGAGAAACCTGAACCCGCAGGCCCGGAAGATCGCCATCCGGTCGGCAACGAGGATCCGCGCCGGCCTCATTTCGTGACTCGCACCTGCTCCTCCCGCCGCAGATACGAACCGTAGTAGTAGCCGCCACCGTAGCCGTAGCCCTCCTCGCTCTCGGCGCCGGTGACGACGAAGCCGAGAGTTTGGGCCGTGGTCGAGTCGAGCAGGCGCCTGAGCTCGTTCAGCATCGGCCGCCGGACGATGTTCATCCGCGTCACGACCATGAGCGCGTCGACGTTCGCCGACAGCGCCATCGCGTCGCCGACCTGCAGCGACGGGGGCGCGTCGATCAGCACCGTGTCGAAGCGACTGCGAAGCTCGCGCAGGATTTCGGCGAGGGCGTTCGAGCCCACGAACTCGCCTGCGTTCGGCGGGATTGGGCCGGCGACGAGCACGTGCAGGCTGCCGACGTTCAGCATTGGCAGGGCCGGCCGACTCTTGACTGTTACATGCCCGCCCCCGTTTCCCACGATCGCCCGCGGGCCCGGGCTCGCGGTGGGGTTGGCGATCGCGACCGGGATCAGCGCCTCCTCCAGCGCTGTCTGCCCGATCGCAACCTGTGTCAGCCCGCGCCGATCGCGCAGGTCGAAGAAGTGGTCGAGGAACGGTCGGCGCAGGTCGAGATCGACGAGCGCGACGCGCTGCCCCGCGTGCGCGAGCGCAACTGCGAGGTTCGCGACCGTTGTCGACTTCCCCTCCTGCTCGACGGAACTCGTGAGCATGATCGTCTTCGCCTCACGGCCGAGCCGGACGAACTCGAGGTTCGTGCGTAGCATCCGGAAAGCCTCGGCGCCGCCGCCGTGCGGCTCGACCAGCATCGCTAGCTGCTCCTCCTTGCGCAGCTGGCCCGGCGGCTCGGGCAGGCGGGCGAGCAACGGGAGGCCAAGCCGCTCGCCGATCTCCTCCGCGCTCCGCACCCGCGTGTCGAGCGCCTCCCACAGGAATGCGAGCCCGACGCCGAGCACCAGCCCGAGCGCGAAGCCGAGGACTCCGTTTCGCACGGGCCTCGGCTGTATCTGGACGGCGCCGGAGGCGTTCTGCACGACCGACGCGTTGGAGGTCTGCAGCGCCTCCATCGTTGCGAGCTCCTGGTCCTTCTCGACGAGGCTCTGGAAGAGCGAACCACGCTTGTCACGCAACGCGGCGGTCTTCTGCTGCACCTCGCGGCGAGCGCGCTGCAGCGCAGCGGTGTCGAGCTGCTCGCGGTACTTGACGAACTCCCTCGCGTACGCCGTCGCGAGGCGAGCTGCAAGCGCCGGGTCATGGTCGGTGACCGAAAACTGGAGCAGATCCGCGTTCTGCTTTGCAGTTACACTCGAGTGGCCGATCAGATTGCTCGGCGACCGGTGGAGGCCGACGGCCGTGAGAGTGTTGCTCGCGACCTCCGGCACGCGCGCCAGGTCGGCCTGTGTCTGCGCAACCCGATCGGCCTGCAGGCTGACGCCTGAGGACTGCTGCGTCCCCGTCAGCGCGTTCGCGAGGTTCTGGTTGCTGAGCAGCACCTGGGCCGATGCCTGGTACATGTGCTCCTGCCGCAAGGAGAAGGCCACTGCGGCGAGTGGAACGAGGATGACCGCCTGGAGGATGATCCACTTTCGGCGACGGACCACCCGCAAATACGCCCGCAGCGAAGAGCCTTGCTCCCCTGGCCGCAGAGCCTCGCCTGGGTGAATTTTGTCCCCTCCCCGATGCTAGCCGTTTGGCTAGGTGGCAGATTAGGATAGTTCGCGCCCCATGTAAAGCGCCACCGGCGACAGCGGCAACGGCCGTCACTCGTAGGCGTAGGCCGGTGCAGTGATCGAGTCGTCCCGTGTACCGGCTCGTGGTCTGTTCGAGGGATACTGGACGTGAGCAGCGTGCCGGCTCTCGGAGGCTCTGGGACCGCTTCTTTGTGGTCAGCGGGGCGTGGCCGCAGCGGTGTCAGCCGCGGCAGTCGTGGGTCCGTGGCATCCTCGGGCAGGCGGAAGTACGGTTGTCAGTGGTGCTGCTCAAGGGCGATCCGTTTGCGAATCCCGAGCCGTTGATCCGGCGCGTCTACGCGTACGTCGCCTACCGTGTGGGAGAGGGTCCCGATGCCGAGGACATAACCTCGGAGACGTTCGAGCGCGCGCTGCGTTATCGCAGCAGCTTCGACTCGCGGCGTGGCGACGCCGCTGCCTGGTTGATTGGTATCGCCCGGCGGTGCATCGCCGATGCACCACTCGCTCGCGCGGCTTCGCTCGACGACATCGCGGAATCTGCGGCGCCGGGCGACGTCGAGGGCGATGCGGTGCGCAGGGTCGAACTCGCGGCCGCGCTATCGACACTCGATGAGCGCGAGCGAGAGCTACTCGCGCTCCGCTACGGCGGTGATCTCACAGCGCGGCAGATCGGCGAGCTGCTGGAGATGAAGACGAATGCGGTTGAGGTTGCGCTCCACCGTGCGCTGCGGACGCTGCGGAATGTCCTCGCGGAACCTGAGGGCCACCGGGATGAGGACGAGTGGCGATCCGCAGGTCATGCGGTTTAACTCGCGTTGAAGCACTGTTGATCGTCGAAGGTGGTTCCTGACGGGTCTGACGGAGGCTCGGGAGGCCCGCGCGATCGTCACTCCCCGGACCGCGGTCTGCGTCCTCGCATCGGGCACCGACCGGGTTCGCGTTCTACCGGAAGGCGCAGGCGCATCGAGCTGGAAGTGGTGGCGCCCTTTCGGGAAGGGGGCGCTGCGCCCTCCTCCAGCGTTGATCTCCCCGGCAAACTACGCTAACTTCTCTTCTTCCAGATTTGCGGGTGCGTTGCGCGCTTGTGATGAGAGGGTACGGGTGGTTCAGAGGGCTGATTTCTGACCACTGCGGCGATGAGGCTCCCGCTGCGAAGCATGGGCGTCCTCCGTGCTCCGTTCGTTGCGACGGTCGCCGTCGCGATTGTCCTTCTGTTCCCTGCGGGCGGCCTGGCCGATCTCGGGAGTGCCGCACCCCCAGCCCCGTCGGCTCCGGCGCCAAGCCAGAGCACGGCCCAGCCCGCCGCAACGACGCCCGACGCGAGCGATGCCACGCCGAGTGCCGCCGGGAGCGGAGGCGGCGGCGTCGCGCCGAGGCCGAGCCAGAATCCCGCCGAGAGCGGGACGAGCGCCGCGGCCAGGACGGATCCGATTGGCGATCAAGGGGCACAGGCCTCACAAGGCGCGAGCGCAGCGGCGGACGGCTCCCAGGACAGTCCGAGGAACGACCACGTTGCGGTGCAGGTTGACAAACCGGGAGGATCTCCCAGTGTCGACCAGTCCAACGCCGTCGTGGCGGGCGCGTCGGCCCAGGTCTTCAATGCCGTCGATCAGGCGGGGCACGAGTCGGGCCGGAGTACGAAGGGGCCCGGAGCGACCTGCCCTGAGGGAACTGCGGCTGCGGCTCCGTCCGGCTCGAGCGGCCCGGCCGTGTGTGAGCAGGTCGCTGCCTCCAGCTCGGCGTCGCAGGTGCACGGGTCGAACTCGAATGTCTCGGTGCTGGTGAACAGCCCCGGTGCAGTCGGTGCAGTCTCTCAGGCAAACACGGCCCGGGCAGTCGCGCAGAGCCGGGCGGACGCTGCGCGGGACGAAGCGCTCGCAGCAGCGAGCAAGGCCGTAGCCGACGCCACCTCCTCGGCGACGGCCGTTGCGACCGAGGCGAATCCGACGAACACGAACGTCGTGGTGCGCGTGCTCTCGCCCGGCGACAACGGCGCCGTCAAGCAGTCGAACGAGGCGCGTGCCGCCGGGTCAGTCGTGGGGTCAGCCGGCGCATCGACCGCGACCGCGAGGGCCGCGCAGACAGGGGCGCAGAATACGAATGTATCGATCCGCGTCGGGAGCGACGGCGTCGACGGGCCGGTCTCGCAGGGTTCGGTTTCGACGGCAACGTCTTCGGACTCCAGTGGCACCATCGTCAACTCCGAGACGACGGGCCTCGACACCAATGTCAATGTGAGCCTTCCCGGCAGCGGGCTCTCACAGCCGAAGACGGTGGCCGGCAACGGCGACGCGGCGATCTGGAACTGGACGTGGGGCTGGACGAAGGACGCGTCGGCCGGGCAGCCCTCGACGACGATCGGTGCGGTCTCGGCGAACCGGGGCACCTCGTCGGACTGGGCCTGGGGATCGCAGCCCGCCGTCGGGCAACAGTCGGACGCGAGTCAGCTCGAGCCAGGCACGTTCGTCTGGACCTGGGTCTGGACTCGCCCGGACCAGCCGAGTTGGAACTGGAACTGGAGCCGAACAGCGACGATCGATTGCAGCTGCGTCTGGGTCTGGAAGTGGGACTGGACGTGGACGGGCCAGTCGACATCGACTCCGGAGGCGACGTCGACGGCCGCGGGACCCAATGGCAAGCCCCCAACCATCACGCAGTCGAACGCGGCGGCCGCAGACGCGTCGGCGTCTGCGGATGCTTCCATCGCGCAGACCGTGTCGCAGGACACCGGCTCCGGCTCCGCGTTCGCGGGCCAGCTCGCGACCGTTGGCCAGACAGTGAGCGCTGACGCGGCCGCGCGACAAGGCAACGCCTCGAACGTCTACGACGGAACGGCGCCGGTCGTCCAGTCGAACGCAATCGTCGCCGACGCGGGCGCCACTGCAACGGCCGAGGCGGCGCAAGCCGCATCGCAGCAGGTCGCCCCCGGCTCGACGGCCGGCCTCGCTGCGCAGCAGTGGTCGGGACAGCAGATCACCCTCGACCAGAGGGTGAGCGCCGAAGCGAGCGCAGCACAGATGGACGCGCAAAATACCCTGGCAACCGGTACGAACTGGGGTGTCGCGACCGCAACGGCCGTCGCCG
>JBHEMK010000118.1:0-3054 GCA_046262635.1 Gaiellaceae bacterium | reverse complement strand
GCCGTGGGGATGGACTACTACTCGCCTCGCAAGCTGTGCGCGTTCGCTGAGGGGCTGCTGCTCGGCGCGGGTGACCACTACGGCGAGACGGTCGCGATCGAGCAGCCCAAATGCATGCACCGGGGGGATCCGCGGTGCCATCTGGAGATCAGGTTCAGCCGGTAGAGGCGGGCGAGCCCTCGGAGGTCGAGGCGCGCGCGGCTCGCCTCGAGCGCCAGCTCAGGCGAGAGCGAGCTGCGCGCCAGGAGGCCGAGACGATCTCCGAGCGCGTCACGCGCGAGCTGTATGACAAGCAGCAGGGGCTCGTGCTGCTCGAGACCGTCGCCAAGGCGGCCAATGAGGCGACCGGGGTCGAGGACGCGATCGCGATCAGCCTGGAGACGATCCGCCGGCATCGCTCCTGGCGGCTCGGGCACCTGTGGCTGCTGGGCGAGACGGGCGACATGGTCTCGACCGACGTCTGGGCGGGCGACCTCGAGCGCCACGCCGTGTTTCACGCAGCCTCCCGGGGGCTGACGTTCGGGCCCGGCGAGGGCCTGCCCGGGCGGGTCCTCGCCGAGCGCACGGCCGTGTGGATGTCCGACCCCGAAGGGCTCGCGCAGCTGCCGCGAGGCGCCGCGATCGCGGCTGCGCACCTGCGCACCGCGCTGTGCTTTCCGGTGCTCATGGGCGCCGAGGTCGTGGGCGTGCTCGAGTTCTTCTCCGAGCGCGAGATGGAGCCCGACGAGGAGCTCCTGACGCTCATGGTCCACGTCGGCACGCAGCTCGGGCGCGTCGTCGAGCGCAAGCGTGCAGCCGAGACGCTGCTGCATCAGGCCACGCACGACGCGCTCACCGGCCTGCCGAACCGGGTGCTGATCGTCGACCACCTCGAGCGCTCGCTTGCGCGCCAGCGCCGCCGCGAAGGCGAGCAGACCGCGGTCTTCTTCGTCGACCTCGACGGCTTCAAGTCGGTCAACGACACACTCGGCCATGCGGCCGGCGACCGGGTCCTGCGGCAGGTCGCTCAACGGCTGGGCACGGTGGTCCGCCCCCAGGACACGTTGGGCCGGCTCAGCGGAGACGAGTTCGTGATCGTCTGCGAGGCGCTGACCCAGGACTACCCGATCGTGACCATCGCCGAGCGGCTCGGCGCGGCTCTGCGCGAACCATTCGAGCTCGACGGCGAGCAGTTCCTGGTCACGGCGAGCGTCGGCATCGCCCTTGCCGAAGGGCCCGAAGAGCCCGGAAGCCTGATCGAGCAGGCCGACGCGGCGATGTACCGCTCGAAGGAGCTCGGCCGCGCGCGCTACGAGATCTTCTCCGACGCCCTGCGCGAGCGGATTGCGATTCGGCTCGACATCGAGCGGGCGCTGCGCCACGCGGCCGAGCGCGACGAGCTGTGCCTGCACTACCAGCCCGAGGTCGACCTGCGCACCGGGGCGGTGATCGGGGTCGAGGCGCTGCTGCGCTGGCAGCGGCCGGACGGCCTGGTGATGCCCGGCGACTTCATCCGGCTCGCCGAGGACACCGGCTTGATCGTCCCGATCGGCGCGTGGGTGCTCAACGAGGCGCTGCGCCAGTCCAGCATCTGGCAGGCCGACGCCACGATCGCCGAGGCCCCCTGGATGTCGGTCAACCTCTCGGTGCGTCAGCTCTCAGACCCGGAGCTGATGCCCAGCATTTCCACTGCGATCGCGAACAGGGGAGTCGATCCGTCCAAGCTGTTCCTGGAGGTCACCGAGAGCGTGATCCTCGACGACGCCCAGGCCGGCTTGACCGTGCTCACGGCGCTGAAGTCGCTTGGCGCCGAGATCGCCATCGACGACTTCGGCACCGGCTATGCCTCGCTCTCCTACCTGCGCAGGTTTCCCGCGTCGGTGGTCAAGGTCGACCGCTCGTTCATCGCCGAGATCGACAAGGACGAGCGGACCCGGTCGATCGTCGAGGCGATCGTGGCGATGGGCCGTGCGCTAGGGATGGCGATCGTCGCCGAGGGCATCGAGACCGCCGAGCAGCTCGCGGTGGTGTGCGAGCTCGGCTTCGACATCGGCCAGGGCTTCTACTTCGCGCGGCCGGGACCGGCGGACGGGCTCTCACCGATGTTGACGAAGGAGCTCCCCTTCGCGGGGGCGCTGCCCGCGCACGCGATAGGTTGAAATGACACAGGCCGCGCCTGGCGCCCAACGGGGGCGCTCGGTTCGATCAGCGCAGGGGTGTGGTCTGTTCTATCCCGGCGCGGCGCCATACCGCGTTCGTTCTGCGGATGGTCGGTGAGCGGGGATTCACGCCGGCGCCGCTGTCAAGCAGTCGAGTGCTGCCGTCCCGCGCCCAAACCTCGAAGTTGTCGCTGCTCGCAGGGGGTGCGGAGCAGTCGAAGCTACATACGCCGTCAGACCACCACTCGGTGCCCCACACCGTTCGGCCACGGCCGTCGAGCGCGAGCGAGCGCACGTAGAAGTAGGTCAGGCTGGTGGAGTTGGTCGAGCTGTCGGCCACATACATGCCGTGACCAGCGCGCACATCGGCCACGGTGACCTTGGATGTAAAGGCATCCTCGTTGTCGCTGCCTCGCACCCAGGCGGCGAAATGACCAGACAGCCGGGGGAAGCCGAGCATCTCGACTCCATGACAGAAACGCTCGTAATAGCCGCCGGCCATGTTCGACGGTCGCGTGGCGTAATGGCACCGGGCCGAGAGTCCGCTGGCCAGCCGCGTCGTACGACGAGTCGCGCGCCAGCAGCCATACACCGATCCGCCGCGCTGGAAGAGCTTCGCCTTGCTCGTTGCGGCCAGGACGTTCGCGCCTCGCGCACGCGCCGCGCAGGACGGGCGTCGAGCCTGCGCGACATCGGCCGCTCCCACGACGATCACGCTCACAGCGACGGTGCATGCAAGGCGGCGCACGTTCGACAGAGTACAAAACCTAGCCCCCGACGATCGGCGCGCGAGTCTGGATGGCGAGACCCGGACTCGAACCGGGCTGAGGAGGCCCGCACTGCGTCGCGCTGCGTCCCGGGCGTCCCCACACAAGGCCGAAACGGAAGCATTGGACCTTGCAATCGGTACCAGGGC
>JBHEMK010000117.1:0-3518 GCA_046262635.1 Gaiellaceae bacterium | reverse complement strand
CCGCACCTCGTCGAAGACCTCGTAGCTCGGCAGCATCACCTTGTGGTAGACGCCGCGCAACTGGCCGTCGAACAGCACCGCGGCGCTGATCGCGACATCGCGATCGCGTATGTCCCACGAGCGCCGCGGAGCGACGCGGGCAATCGTCCCGACCACGCAGGCCGTGAGCCCCGAGCTGCGCGCGAGCTCGTCGAGGGTCGCGGCGGCGGCGTCCACGAACTCCTCGCGCAGAACGAGATCAGCGAGCGGATATCCGGTCAGCGCCAGCTCGGGAAAGACGACGACATCGGCTCCGGCCTCCTCGGCGTCGGACATCGCAGCGAGAATCTGCTCCGCATTGCCGGCGAGATCGCCGACGACGTTGCGGATCTGCGCTCCCGCGACCCGCAACGTCCGGTCGCGAGCAAGTGTTCGCCCGTTCGTGGGCATACACCCTCCATCCTGACAGCCCACCCCTCGCGAGTCGCCCCGCGCTCAGTCTGGACGCGTCGCGCCTTGGGTGACCTCGGCTACCGTCACGCACTGCACGCCCGCCGCTCGCATCTCCGCAATGGCCCGCTCGGTGTCGCCCTGCTCGATGTCGACTCCGCGCGTGGCGTCCGTGGCCAGCGTCACCTCGAAGCCAAGCCTGCGCGCGTCGAGCGCGGTCGAGCGGACGCAGATGTTCGTGGCGAGACCGCCGACCGTCAGCGAGTCGATGCCCAGAAGCCGCAGCCGCCCATGGCCCGCCCTCGGGCTGAAACGAATGGATGATCTGGTGGATGCCAATCGCGCGTGGCGAAGACGTGGTCATAGCTGCGAGCGAGCCGGTTGAGCGGCTCGATCACCCGTCTCCTCCGGGCACCTCCAGCGCGCCGCCCGCCGTGAAGTCGCTCTGCACGTCGACGATGACGAGCGCCTCGGCCATGGACCTTCCGCTCTCGGCTCGTGGTCGAGGAAGAAGGAGCGCCATCAGCAGCGACGAGCGCAGTTTCCCATCGCGGCGCCGGTAGTGCGATCGGCGCACGCCCTCGACAGCGAAGCCGGCCGAGGCGTAGAGGCCGATCGCCCGCGCATTGTCCGGCCACACCTCGAGCTCGACCTTGTGAGCGCCTGAGTTGCGAGCATGCTCGAGCGCCGCCGCCAGTAGCGCCCGCCCACCGCCGCGCGCGCGGAACTCCGGGAGGAGCATCATTCCGAGCGAGAGGACGCCCCTCGCTCTGGTCGCGTGCACCCCAACGGCTCCGATGACGGCGTCGCCCTCCTCGAGGACCCATAGGACATCGGTCCCCTCGGCTTCGATCGTCTCGCGTGCTTTCGCGGCCCGATCCTCGACGTCGACGGGCGGCTCAGTCGCGATCAGCCCCTCCTCGGCGACGCGCGCCAGCACGTTGGCGAACGCCTCGGCGTCCCCGGTTCTCGCTTTGCGGACCCTCACCGTGCAGACGATATGCCCCCGGAGCCAATGCCTGCCAAACTCGGGCCGGCGGGAGCACCGCGAGATCGAGATGAAGCATGTACTCGCCAATTGGAAGATGTACCTCGACCGGAGCCGTGCGGAGGAGCTGTTCAGCGCGGTCCAGGCACGCCTACGGGACCGCTTTCCTTCGGGGCCGACCGCCGTCTCGGTCGTCCTCTGTCCGCCGTTCGTCTCGCTGGTGTCCCTGCGTGCCGCGACCGATCCACGGCTCGTGCGGCTCGGCGCTCAGGATTGCCACTGGGAACGCGAGGGCCCCTTCACCGGAGAGATATCGCCGACGATGCTTCGGGGCCTCGTCGACTATGTCCTGATAGGGCATAGCGAGCGGCGAGTCGCCGGCGACACCGACGAGCAGATCGCGAAGAAGGTGGCTGCCGTAGCAGGTGCGGCGCTCACGCCGATCCTGTTCGTCGGAGAAGACGAGCCGACCAACGCTGCCATCGAGCGCACCGACCAGCGCCTAACTGCGGGTCTGGCGGGCGTGGACCTCTCGAAGCACGACGTGCTGATCGTGTATGAGCCGACGTGGGCGATCGGGGCCGAGGAGGCCGCTCCAGCCGACCACGTGCGCGGAGTCGCCGAGCACCTCAAGGGCCGGCTCCAGGAGCTCGGTGCGAGCGAACCGCGGGTGATCTACGGCGGTACTGTCACCGGCGACAACGTCGACCAGTTCGCCGCCCTGGAGATCCTTGACGGCGTCGGAGCCACGCGAGCCAGCCTCGACCCCGACGAGTTCCTTCGCATCGTCGATCGCGTGGCGCGAGCCGCCGGCGACTGAGCACTGCGCACCACAGCCGCTTGGCGGCGCGCACTATCGTGCGGCTGGCATGAGGAGCGTGATCCGATGAGCCCGCGCGGCTGGGCGCTGTTCGCGGCGGTGTCGGTGATCTGGGGCATGCCGTACCTGTTCATCAAGATCGCCGTGGACGACGGGCTGAGCCCGGGCTTCCTCGCTTGGTCGCGGGTCACGCTCGCCGCCCTCGTGCTGCTGCCCCTCGCGTGGAGGGCGGGTGCGCTGCGCGGGCTGCCGTTTCGCTGGCTCGCGCTCTTTGCGACGCTCGAGATCGCCGTCCCCTTCCCGTTGATCGGCTTCGGGGAGCAGCGCATCTCATCGTCGCTGGCGGCGATCCTGATCGCGACCCTCCCACTCGTCGTCGCCTGCCTGGCGCTCCGTTTCGACCACGCCGAGCGCCCCACGCCAACCAGGTTGGCCGGCATGCTGGTGGGGCTCGGCGGCGTGGTCGCGCTCGTCGGGATCGACATCGGCGGCCGCGGCGCGGAGCTGCTCGGGGCGGGCGCCGTCCTCTTCGCGACGATCGGCTACGCCGCGGGCCCCCTGATCGTGAAGCGCAAGCTCTCCGACGCGGACCCGCTCGGCCCCGTCACCGCCGCGATGGCGATCGCCTCGATCATGCTGATGCCGTTCGGCATCGGGGACCTTCCAGCCGAGGTACCGTCCCGCGAGGCGGTGGCTTCGGTGGTGGTGCTTGGCCTCGTCTGCTCTGCGCTCGCCTTCCTGGTCTTCTTTCGCCTGATCGCCGAGGTCGGCCCCAGCCGCGCAACGGTGATCACGTACGTGAACCCGATCGTCGCGCTGGCGCTCGGCGTGGCTGTCCTGGGCGAGGACGTGACGGCCGGCGCGGTCGCGGGCCTCCTGCTGATCCTCGCCGGCTCTTGGCTCGCGACAGACGGCCGCCTGCCACCGGGGCTGGCCGGGATCGCCGGTCGCGTGGGTGCCCGCCGGGAGGCCGAAGCCGGCCCGCTCGGGTCGCGCGCGCGGGAGCTGCGGGCCTAGCGCTGCCCTTGCTCGATCCGCTCGCGGCGACCGAGCACGAAGTAGGAGTAGAAGACGGTCAGCCACGGAAAGCCGAGCTGTGACCGGCTGGCCTCCCCCAGCGTCTCAAAGGTCCAGGGAGTGTCGGGCATGTCACCTCCGTTTGACCCGTGGTTCACGCACTGGGCGCAATGCTCTCGGCGATTCCGGCGGCCGCGTAGTCGGCCAGGGCCATCACCGTGAGTTGAGGGTTGACGGTAGTGGCCGACGGGAACACGCTCGCAT
>JBHEMK010000116.1:0-32507 GCA_046262635.1 Gaiellaceae bacterium | reverse complement strand
ACTTCGAGGCGGCCGGCGGTCACAACTGGGCCCTCTGGCGCAAGAACGCCATCCCCGCCTACCTCGCCGCCGCGACCCGCCTCGCCCATGGGTAGGTTCTTTCGAAGTACCGCCGCCGTGGTCCTGTCGTTCGCGGTCCTGCTGGCCGCGACGGGCTGGCTCTACCTTGTGCGCCCCCACCTCTCGCTGCCGGGCCCCCGCGTCCACGACGCGCTGCCCCTCGACGAGCTCTCGCACCGCGCTACGGTCCCGCTCCTGATTTTCCTCGCGATCTGGGCTGTCGCGGGGGGCCTGCTCGGGGCGGTCGCGCGCTGGGCGCGGACGGAACGGCTCACCGCCGGGCTGCTGCTCGCCCTCGGCGTCGGCGCGTGGACCTATGCCGTGAACGGCCTCTCGATCCTCGTCGTCCGCCAGATTCCCGCGCACCAGGCCTTCCACCTCGCGGCGAAGGAGCAAGCGGTTGTGATTCCGGCCGCGCTCGCAGGGATCGGCGGCGCGCTGCTCGGGCGCGCCGCCCGCTCGGCCCGGCCGCGGCTGCCGCTCGTGCACGGCTCGTTCGTGGCCGCAGTCGGTCTGCTCGCCGTGGTGGACGGCATCTTGCCGGAACACCGCCGGTCGCTCGTGACGGCGCTCGACGCCGCCCACGTGCACGGGCTCTCGAAGGCGCTTGTGGCACCGCTCGGCTTCGCCCTGATCCTCCTCGCGCGAGGGCTCGCCCGGCGCCAGCATCGCGCCTGGCAGCTCGCCCTCGGGATTCTCGCCGCCCTGACGGTTCTCCACATCGAGCACCGTTTCGATGACGGTGCGATCGTCACGTGCATCGCGACGGTCGCGTTGCTCGCGCGGCGCGGCGACTTCGGCCTGCGCGGCGACCCCGCCGTGAAACCGCGGATCGCGGTCCACGCGGCCGTGCTCGCCGGAATTGTCCTCGGCTACGGCCTGCTGACGCTTTGGGTCAACCGGCTGATGGCAGACGAGCCGTATTCGATCCCCTTCGCCGTGCGCGAGACCGGCCGCGCCCTCTCGGGTCTCAGCCTGGCCCACGAGCGGCATCTAAGCGGAGCGGTCGGTGGCTGGTTCCCGGCATCGGTGTTCCTGCTCGGACTCGGGGCCGCCGCCGTCCTGCTCGTCGAGTGGCTGGCGCCGTGGCGATACCGGCTGCGGCAGGAGGCCCGGGAAGGCGTGCTCGTCCGCTCGCTCGTCTCCGCCTGGGGCGCCGACACGCTCGCGCCGTTCGCCCTACGCGCCGACAAGTCGTACTTCTTCTCAGAGTCGGAGAACGCGTTCCTCGCCTACCGAGTGCTCGGCGGGATCGCGATGGTCTCCGGCGACCCCGTCGGTCCGGCGGGCGAGCTGCGCGCGCTGCTCGACCGCTTCCTCGGCTTCGCGCACGAGCGGGGCTGGCGCGTGGCCGTGCTCGGCGTCTCGGAGGGCTCACTCGAGCTCTACCGCTCCGCCGGTCTGCACGCCCTCTATCACGGTGATGAAGCCGTGCTCGACACGGCGACCTTCTCGCTCGAGGGCCGGGCGATCCGCAAGGTCCGGCAGTCGGTGCACCGGCTCGAGCGGAGCGGGTACCGGGCCCGGGTGTTGCAGGCCGGCGAGATCGGAACGGAGCTGCGCGCCGAGCTGGAAGCGATCGCCCGGGCCTGGCGCGGGGAGGCGCCAGAGCGTGGATTCGTGATGGCGCTCGATGCCCTTTTTCGTGTCGAGGACGCGGTCTTCGTCGTCGGCTACGACGAACGGGGCCGCCCGGGCGGCTTTCTCCATTTCGCGGTCTCGCCCGCCTGCTCAGCGCTGTCGCTCTCCTCGATGCCCCGCCTGCGCTCGACCCCGAATGGCTTCAACGAGTGGCTGATCTGCGAGGCCGTCCCGTGGGCGAGGGAGCATGGCTTCGAGCGGGTCTCCCTCAACTTCGCGCCGTTCGCCGCGTTGCTCGCGCCCGAGGCTGAGCTGTCGGGATTGCAGCGGGTCCAGGTGACCGTTCTCCGCTCGCTCAAGGGGCATTTCCAGCTCGACAACCTGTTGCTCTTCAACCGGAAGTTCTTCCCGGAGTGGCAGCGGCGCTTCGTCGTCTACGAGCGCCGGCTCGACCTCCCGCGCGTCGGGATCGCGGCGCTCGCCGCCGAGGCGTACCTTCCCTTCCAGTGATTTGGCTCGGACTGCTGCTCGCCGTGGCCTCGGCCGTGGTGATCAACGGGGGCTACGTGCTGCAGCACCAGCACGCCTCGGCGCTGCCGCCGCTCAGCCTGCGCCGGCCGGTGCACTCGCTTCAGCTCCTCTTTCGCAGCGGGCGATGGCTGGCCGGATTCCTCGCGGGGATCGGCGGCTGGGTCCTCTATGTTGCCGCGCTCGCCCTGGCGCCACTCTCGCTCGTCCAGGCATGCGCTGCAGGCGGGATCGGCGTGCTCGCGATCGGGCTCGGCAAGCTGGCCCGCTACGAGAAGATCGGCGTCGCCTCTGCCTTCGCCGGCCTCGCTCTGCTCGGCCTCTCGCTCGGCTCGCACACCGACAGGGGCCACGCGCACTGGCGGGCGGTCGCTGCCTGGATCGCCGTCTCGCTGATCGTCGCCGGCCTCGTGGCCGGCCCGGGTTCGCGGCAGCTCGCGTCCGGCGCAGGACTCGGGATCGCCGCCGGCGTCCTCTACGCTGCGGGAGATGTCGGCACGAAGGCCGCCGTCGGCCTCGGCTGGAGCCTCCTCTTCCTGCCGGCTCTGCTCGCCTGCCACGGGCTCGCGTTCATCTGTATGCAGTTCGCGTTCCAGCGCGGAGGCCGGCTCACGACCGCCGGGCTCGCGGTGCTCTGGACGAATGCGCTGCCGATCGTCGCCGGCACCGTCGTCTTCTCCGAGTCGCTGCCGGCCGGCTGGCGGGGCGCGGCGCGCGTCGGCGCGTTCCTGCTCGTCCTCGTAGGCGCTGTCGCTCTCAGCCGCCAGACGGCCGACGGGACGACCGTCCCGCTCGAGGCGACGACCTTCAGCTGACACCCTACGCTCCCGGTGTGGAGGCCCCCACGAGCGTGTGGGCGCCCGAGTGGCGTCACCTGACGATCGGGCTCGTCCTGACCGTGACCCTCGTCGCCTCCGAGGCGCTCGCCGTCGCGACGGTCCTGCCACTCGTCGCCCGGGACCTGCAGGGTCTCTCGCTCTACGGCTGGGTGACGAGCGCCTTCTTCCTCGGCACCCTCGTCGGGATAGTCGTCGGCGGCGAGCAGGTCGACCGACGGGGGCCAGCTGCCCCGTTCGTCGCGGCGCTCGTCGTCTTCTCGGCGGGCCTGCTCGCGGCCGGGCTTGCGCCGGCGATGTGGGTGGTCGTGGTCGGCCGTGCCCTGCAGGGCGTCGGCGCCGGGGCGATCCCCGCCGTCTCGTACGCAACCATCGGGCGGACGATCCCGCACGCGCTCCGGCCGCGAGTGTTCGCACTGCTCTCGACCGCATGGGTCGTGCCCGGACTCGCCGGTCCGGGCCTCGCCGCGGTCGTCGCCACGGCGGCGGGCTGGCGCGCCGTCTTCCTCGGCCTCGTCCCGATTGTCGCCATCACGGCGATCGTTCCCTTTCGTGCGCTCCGCTCGCTCGGAGCGCCGCCCGAAAGCGCCGTGGCCGCGAGCCGGCTCGTGCCCGCACTCCGCGTCGCGACCGGCGCAGGCCTGGCGCTCGCCGCGCTCGCCGAGCGCTCGCTGCTCGCCGTGCCGCTCGCCGCGTGCGCCGCGGCCGTCGCCGCCCGTCCGCTCGCAGGCTTGCTGCCGCGCGGCACGCTCACCGCCCGGCCGGGTCTGCCTGCGGCGGTCCTGGCGCGCGGGCTGCTCACGTTCGCCTTCTTCGGAGCCGACACCTTCGTGCCGCTCGCGCTCGTGTCGGTCCGGCACCGCTCGACGGCGCTCGCGGGAATCGCCCTGACGGCGGCGACGCTCGCGTGGACGGCCGCCTCGTGGATCCAGCAGCGGCTCGTACGGCGGACGAGCCCGAGGCTGCTCGTGGGCGGCGGCTTCTGCATCGTCGCCGCCGGCATCGCCGGTGCTGCAGCGGCTCTGTCGCCGTCGACACCGGCGGAGCTCGCCGCCGCCGCCTGGGCGGTGGCTGGCTTCGGGATCGGCCTCGCCTACTCGACCCTCTCGCTCGCCGTGCTGCGGGAGGCGCCGGCCGGACAGGAGGGCACGGCGACCTCGGCGCTCCAGCTCTCGGACAACCTCGGCGTCGCCCTCGGCGCCGGTCTCGGCGGGACCGCGGTGGCGCTCGGGGCGGCCGCCGGACAGAGGGCCGAGGGGATCGCGGTCGCCTATGCCATTGCCGCGGCGGCCGCGGTCGTCGGCATCGGCGTCGCGCGCCGGCTGCTGCCGGAGTTGCTCGGCTCTACGGCCCCGCGTTGAGACGCTGGTCATGGGCCCACGCCGCGAGCAGGCCGCGGTGGCGCGCGACCATCTCCTCGTGCTCGTCCGGCGGGAACGTCGCCGTGACCGTCGTGACGAGAAGGTCGTCGAACTCCGGGCTCTCGACGTACTCGACAGCGAGCTCGTCGAGCCGCGCGAGCGGTCCGGCCGAGAGCTCCTCGTACGCGTCGAGCTCGAAGTAGCCGTCCGCGACCCGCCGGTATGCCTCGAGCTTGTCGTCGTAGGAGAGGTCGGTGCGGTCGCCGATCTCGAAGTAGCGGCGGGTGTCCTGGTTGATCCGCATGCCGCGGCCGGTGACCGCGCAGAAGACCGTCCACTTCACGAGTGTCCGCATCGCCCACGGGAAGTAGTAGTGAAGACTCGTCACGGCCACATCGGGCGACGCGTTCGCGTAGTCGATCGGATGGACGTCGCCGCCGCGGACGATGTTCTCGCAGGAGTTGAACTCCCAGCGAAAGAAGGCGTTGACGAGTCTCGAGATCGTGACGACCTCGCGGCCCGTCTCGGGTGTGAGGAAGTCGTGCTCCACCCGGTAGCGCTCGTGCATCGGCTTGTCGGGGTCGAAGTGCATCACCATCGTCTCGGCGCCGATTGAGAGGCTGCGCGCGAACACGTCGAGCGGCTCGACGGCCGCCTGCAGGTGCATCAGCCGCTGGCCCGACTCGTCGTAGCGGGCACGCAGATCCTCGGGGCCACGGACCCGCGTCACGCCAACCCATTGGCCGCCGTCGAACGGTTTCATGTAGAGCGGGTAGCCGATCTCCGCGCCGATCGCCTCGAGGTCGAAGGGCCGGTTGTACTTCTCGGCCATGATCTCGAAGCGCGGGTTTGCCGGTGGGATCTTGTGCGGCACCATCCACGTCTCCGGCACCTTCAGGCCGAGCCGCATCATCGCGCAGTAGGCGGAGTGCTTCTCCATCGCCTGGAAGGTGAACGGGTTGTTCAGCAGGTAGACGTCGTCCATCAGGCTGACCTTCTTCAGCCACTCGCGCGGCAGGTCGTACCACCACCCGAGTCGGTCGATGACGACGCCGTGGCGCGGCGTCGAACGGAGGTCGAACGGCTCGTTCAGGATCCGCTCGACCGCGAAGGTGTGCGTCCGCCCGCCGACCCGCACGGGGCCGAGTCGTTGCACGAGGGCCTCGAAGGCGCCGGGCCAGTCCTCCTCCGTGCCGAGCAGGAGTCCGATCAGATGGTCAGACAAATCTGGCCAGATGATGGGCTATCTGTGCGCGCCATGACGGCCAGCCGTGCAGCACATCATGGCCCCAGACGTCCAGCTCGTGCGTGATCCCCTTGCTGGCGAGGAGCTCGGCGAAGCGCAGGGTCGACTCGCGGGCGCCGGTCGAATCTCCCATGAGCCCTCGCCGACGACGAGCCGAGCCTGACGCGGCGGCGCAGCCAGGCGAGATGTCGCCGTGCAGGTTCGCCGCGTGCTCGGCGGGGTTGAAGTAGAGGGCGTCACCACGCTCGCCCCAGCCCAGCGTTGCAACGTCGTAGACGCCGCTGAGGCAGATCGCGAGCGGGAAGAGATCAGCCCGCTTGAGCGAGAAGTTGGTCGAGTGGTAGGCGCCGAAGCTGGAGCCGCCGCAGTCGTCGTGGATCAAGGGCGCGACGTGGTTCGTGATCCAGTCCTCATAGAGCCCGTGGCGCCGCGCGCGCTCCTCCAGCGGCATCCGGTCGTCGTGCCAGCTCCACGAGTCGTAGCTGTCGACGCAGTAGACCTTGAACCGGCCCGCGTCGGTGGCCCTGTTGCGAGGGGAAGGCGAGCAGCGGCCTGCCCCAGCGTCCGTAGGCGATCAGCCCGCCGGCCCCGATCTCGAGGTCTCGGCGGTTCAGCTCCAGGCCTTCAGCATCAGCTCCGCCAGGTGCGGGTGGAGCGCGTCGCGCCAGCCGGTCCAATTATGGGCGTCACGGTGCTCGACGAGCCGCACGTCCCAGCGGTGCTCGGTCAGCGCCCGGGCCAAGGCGCGGTTATTGTCCAGGTTCTCCTCGACCGTCCCGCACGTCAGAACCGTCGGGATGCGCACGGGATAGCCACGGCTGCGATGCACTTGGCCGATGAAGCGCGCGACACGTCGGAACCGGCGGAAGCCCGATTCCTGCTTGTCGTAGCGCTGGCGGAAGAAGCTGCCGGACTGGAGAAAGAGACCGGCGGCGAGGCCGGGGTTGAGCCAGTGCGCGTGCAGGGCGGCGAGGGCGCCCAGGCTCGCGCCGAGCAGCACCGGCGCGCGGTCCGACGGCGCCCGCTCGAGCACGAGCGGCAGCAACTCCGCCGCGGCGGCGTTGCCGTAACGAGCCGAGGCGGAGTAGGTCTCGTTGCGGTCGAGCGGGGGCGGCAGGAGCGCCGCTCGCAGAGGCGGCACCTCGCCGAAGTCGACAAGATGCGCAAGCAGGCGGAGCAGGACGGAGAACTCGGCGTACTCCGGTCCGTCGTGGACGAGGAGCAATGGCAGCGGCTCCAGGGGATCGGTGTCCGACGGTGACCAAAGGAGGCCGGCAAGCGTCGCGCGAAGACGGGAGCTCTTGAGCTCGAGCGCGCAGACCTCCCCGGCGGCCGACTCGTCGTCGTCCAGCCAGTTGGGGGGCTCGTAGCCCGGGAACTCGAGCACGGATTTCAGCCCGAACGGCCCGGGTGTATGCAGCGGGTTGGTCGGATCTGGCACGACCTCGACTGCGCCTCCGCGCCGCTCGAGCTCGAGCAGGTACTCCATCCGGTCTGCGTCCGGCCGCTCAAGGCGCAGCTCCCAGCGCCGCCCGCGGCGCTCGAACGGGACGCGGCGCGGCTGGCGTAGCTCATGTGCAAGCTCCACACGCTCGAGCGTGCGACGCCGGTCTGGGAACGAGAAGACGGCCTCGGTGTCGGTTGCCGCAACGGGCATGGCGCGCGCAGGATACGGCTACGCCCGCGGCCGTGCCTTGCCGCGCCCCTGCCCGGTGCGGTCGCTGCGGAAGGCTCCGCTCGTCGCGTCTCGGGGTGTGCCGGCACGGAGGTGTGGCGGCACCGTTCACGCCCGAAGGTCGGGCCTTGGCGCAGGCCGCTGCGGGGCGACCGCGTCGCGAACCCAGGCGGCTCGTGCACCGTCGCGCCGGTACGTCCGGTCGCTTCGGACCCGTCAGGGGTTCGCGACGACGACCTGGATCGTCGTCCTCAACCCGGGCCTGCCGTCCGGGGTAACGGCGCGGACACCGAGCGTGTGCAGACCCGGCGTCTCCTGCGTCGTGTCCCACGCAAACGTGTACGGAGGGTCGAACTCCGCGTCGCGGAAGAGTCCGTCCACGGAGTACTCGACGTGATCGACCCGGCCGCTCGTCGTCACCGACCAGGCGACCAGGCCCGAAACGGTCTGGCCGTCCGCCAGCGTCTGCGTGACGACCTTCGGGGGGAGCGGCGGGTTTGCGATCTTGACGACCACGGCGGCGTCCGAAGTCCTGCCGTCGGCACCGACCGCATGGACGGTGAGAACGTGGCGGCCGTTCGCCTCGGCAGTCGTGTCCCAGGGAATCGTGTAGGGCTCTGCGACGATGGTCGACCGCAGCGCACCGTCGACGAGGAAGTCGACGCGCTGCGCCGCCTCGCCGACCGGATCGGCGCTCCAGTCGATCGTGCCGCGGAGCCTCGCGGCGAGTGCGATGCCGGGGATCGTCACATCGAACGGCAGTGGGGGAGGCTCGACGCCCTGCACATAGGAGCGGACGTACGCGAGATAGCGCGCCCAGTTCCAGGTCGTGCCCGGATCGGTGTGGTGGCCCCAGCCGCCGAGCCGGCCGCGGTGAAACGGATCGGGAACCTGGTTGTGGCCGATCAGGTGGCGACGGTCGACCGGAATGTGGAAGCGCTGCACGATGGCCGCGACGAGCCGCGCGGACGCGCGGTACTCGGCGTCCGTGAAGATCGCGGGAACACTGGTGTAGCCCTCGTGCTCGATCCCGAGCGAGTGCGCGTTGACCCAGCCGTTGCCGGCGTGCCAGGCGACGTCCCACTCGGGAACCATCTGCATGACCTCGCCGCCCCGGGAGACGACGTAGTTCGCGGACGCTCGCGCACGCGGGTTGCGGAACCAGGAGATGGCGCCGCCGTAGCTCCCCTCGACGACGTGCACGACGACCAGGCTGATCGCGGAGGCCGGGCGGTGCGCATGCGCGAAGTTGCGCGGGTTCGCAGGACTGAAGCCGACCCCGGCGGGCCACGGAGTCGCGGCGGCCGGCGCGGGGGCGACGAGAGCGCAGGCGGCGGCGGCAAGGGCTGCGCGTCGCACGTCTGCGTTCTACCGCAGGGATGTTGACGGTCTGTTAGCGCGGTCCCTATTCTTGACTGACTAGTCAATCGACCGGGGCGGAGCAGCATGACGACGATCGAGCACGGTGTCGCGGGCGGAATCTCCTTCGCGTTGAACGACGAGCAGAAGGCGCTGCGCGAGCTCGCCCGGGAGTTCGCCGACAACGAGATGCGGCCGAAGGCGGCCTCGTACGACGCGCATTCGACGCACCCCGCGGACGTGATCGCCACGGCCCACGAGCCCGGGTTGATGAACGTCCACGTGCCGCAGGAGTACGGCGGCCTTGGCCTTTCCTGCTTCGACGGGATGCTGATCGGTGAGGAGCTCAACCGTGGCTGCTCGGGCATCGGCACCTCGATCCTCGCCAACGGGCTCGGATCGGGCCCCGTCATCCTCACGGGCTCCGACGAGCAGAAGCGTGCCTGGTTGCCGCCGCTGCTCGAGACGCCCAGCCTCTGCTCCTTCGGCCTGAGCGAGCCGGGGGCCGGCTCCGACGTCGCAAGTCTGAAGTCGACGGCCGTCCGCCGCGGCGACCAGTACGTCCTCAACGGTTCGAAGACCTTCATCACGAACGCTGGGCACGCCGCGTGGACGGTCGTCTTCGCCAAGACCGATCCGGCGAAGGGCCACCGCGGCATCTCCGCCTTCATCGTTCCGATGGAGACCGAGGGGGTGACAATCGAGCAGCACCTGGACAAGATGGGGCAGCGCTCCACCGATACCTCGGCGTTCTCGCTCCAGGACGCCGTCGTTCCGGTCGCGAACCGGCTCGGACAGGAGGGAGACGGGTTCAAGATCGCGATGCAGACGCTCGACTTCACGCGCCCCGGGACCGCCGGCGGTGCGGTCGGCGTGGCACGGGCCGCGTACGAGTTCGCAGTCGAGTACGCCAAGGAGCGCGTCACTTTCGACGTGCCGATCGCAATGCACCAGGCCGTCAGCTTCATGATCGCCGACATGGCGACCGAGATCGAGGCCGGGCGCCTGCTCGTCTGGCAGGCGTCGTGGCTGATCGATCAGGGGCACCGTGCGACGCTGCAGTCGTCCTTCGCGAAGCGCTTCGCCGCGGACATGGCCATGAAGGTCACGACCGACGCGGTGCAGGTCTTCGGCGGCTACGGGTACAGCAAGGAGTTTCCAGTCGAAAAGCTCATGCGCGACGCGAAGCTGTTCCAGATCTACGAGGGGACCTCACAAATCCAGCGGCTCGTGATCGCCAAAGAGATCTTCATGCCGCGCGGCTGATGGGATTGGAGATCGACCTCTCCGGACGGGTCGCGCTTGTCACCGGCGGCTCGCGCGGGCTGGGGCGCGCGGACGCGCTGACGCTCGCGCGCGCGGGCGCCGATGTCGTGATCGCGGACATTCTCGTCGAGTCACAGGCATCGGAGGAAACGGACGGATACGGCGTCCTCGCCACGGTCGCGCGGCAGCAGGGCTTGGTCTACAGTGAGGCGACGGCGCAGGAGATCGAGGGGATGGGCCGGCGCGCCGCTGCGATCAAGTGCGACGTGTCCGACCGGAAGCAGGTCGCGGCGACGGTCGCGCGCGCGGTCGAGGAGTTCGGCTCAGTCGACATCCTGATCAACAACGCGGGCACGCTCGATCATGTCAGCCAGTTCCACAAGCAGGACCCCCTGCTTTGGGAGCGCGACCTGTGCGTCAACCTGACCGGGGCATTCAACTGCGCGCAGGCGGTGTGGCCGCGGATGACGGAGCGCGGCTGGGGTCGGATCGTGAACATGGCCTCGGCGGGCACGCTCCGCGGCTTCGGCCAGGCGAGTTACTCCACGACCAAGGCGGGGATCCTCGGCCTGACGAAGACGCTCGCGCTGGAGGGCGGCCGCCACGGGATCACCTGCAACGCGATCGTGCCGGGCGTGATCGGTACCGAGGCGTTCAACCTGGCCAATCCCGAGATGAACCAGCGGATCATCGATCGGACCGTGCTGAAGCACCCCGGCGAGCCGCAGGACATCGCGAACGCCGGCGCCTTCCTCTGCAGCGACCTCGCCTCGTATGTGACCGGGATCGAGCTGCAGGTTTCGGGCGGCGTCGAGCTCTTCGTCTTTTGATGGTCGGCTCGGCGGCGCCCCTGATCCACCGCGCGGCGGGAAGCGCGACACGTACGGTTCGCGGACCGGCAACCGATGGATGATGTCGAGGACCACGCGACAGGAATTTCCTTCCGGCTGACACGGACGCAGCGGGAGCTGCAGCGCCTCGCGCACGAGTTCGCCGAGCGGGAGCTGAGGCCGATCGCCGCAGGCTGGGATGAACGGGAGGACTTCCCGCCCGCGTTGCTCGCGCAGGCGGCCGGCCTTGGCCTCACCTCCTACGCCGTTCCCCGGAAGTGGGGCGGTGGCGGGGTCGACGCCGTGACGGCCGCGCTGATCGCAGAGGAGCTCTCGTGGGGCTGCGCAGGCCTCGCGGCGACGATACAGGCGACGATGTTCCCGGTGCGGCCCTTGCTCCGCTTCGGCACCGACGCCCAGCGGGAGCGTTACCTGCCGCTGCTGGCCTCGACGGACGGCTGCCTGGCGGCCATCGCCTTCACCGAGCCGCACGCGGGCTCGGACGTCGCGGCGATCACGGCCTCTGCACGTCGGCAGGGTGACGGCCTTGTTCTCGCCGGCGAGAAGGTTTACGTCACGAACGGCGGCATCGCGGAGGTCACGGTCGTCTTCGCGAAGCTCGACGGCGAGGTCACGGCATTCATCCTCGAGCGGGGTGAGGCCGGGGCCGGGCGCAAGGAGGCGAAGCTCGGCCTCCGCGCCTCCTACACCGGCTCGATGATCCTCGACGGCGTTCGGATCCCGGCCGATCGGCTGCTCGGCCAGCCAGGCCAGGGATTCCTGGTCGCGATGGACTTCTTCGAGTCGTCGCGGCCGCAGGTCGCGGCCGGCGCGCTCGGGATCGCGCGCGCCGCCTTCGAGCACGCGACCGCATACGCGCGTGAGCGGGAGGCGTTCGGCCGGCCGATCCTCGACCAGCAGGGTGTCTCGTTCAAGCTCGCGCAGATGGCGATGGAGATCGAGGCCGCGCGCCTGCTCGTCTGGCGCGCGTGCGCGGCCGTCGACGCGGGCGAGGACGCGGGATTGCTCGGCGCCTACGCGAAGGCGTTCGCCGCCGACGCGGCGATGACTGCGACGACCGACGCGGTCCAGATCCTCGGCGGCGCCGGGATCATGCGCGACCACCCGGTCGAGAAGTGGTTCCGCGACGCGAAGGTCTTCCAGATCGTCGAAGGGACATCAGAGATTCAGCGCCAGGTGATCGCCACGTACCTCAAGCACGGCTGGAGCCAACGACCGAGGTAGGGCACGCCCGCGGGTCTGGGACGAAGCGCGGCACGCTCGCCCGGCCGGAGACCGGGCGACCGCCGAGGATTTTCTGCGTCCGCGCGTTAAAAGAAACCGACCAGCGGCCCACCGAGCAGACTCTGACTCGGACGCGCCCAGCCGCGACGCGGCGGGCCCCGAGCTTCAGCTCGAGCTGGTTTCCGGGTAGTGCGGACACGTGAAGCTCCAGCCAGCCCGCCAGCGTCTCCCCCTGCGGCCAGATCAGGATCGCACCCGCGCCACCGAGGTAGCCGTCGAAGTAGCGACCTGGGGCGTAGAGAGCGACCCTGGGCGTGCC
Organism: Gaiellaceae bacterium; assembly: GCA_046262635.1. GTDB lineage: Bacteria > Actinomycetota > Thermoleophilia > Gaiellales > Gaiellaceae > JBHEMK01. The sequence goes on along the minus strand of JBHEMK010000116.1, from coordinate 20,201 downwards.
GGCGGGGCGCCAGAGCCGGAAGTGTGGAGCGTCGCCGACCCGCCTCGCGCCGCGGAGGATGATCGTGCCGGCGTAGCCGTCCACGAGCAGCGGCCCCCGCAGCACCATCCCGTTCGCGAGCAGCTCTCCGCTGCGGCCGATCCGCAGCGGGTCGGCCGCGAGCCGGTCGGGCGGTGACGCCCCCGGAAGGATCGCCACGCGCTGGATCGAGCGGTTCCAGAACAGCTGCTCCTCGGCGTCTGTCGGCCGGCCGCCGTAGGCCGTGACGAGCGTCGTCGGGCCAAGGCCTGCGTGATCGACCCACGCGGGGTCGACCGGGAGGTAGCGGTGGAGAACTTGAACCGAGTTTGCCCGGTCGAAGGCGAATGTGCCAGCGGAGGCCGCGGCGCTGACCGCGAGCGCGAGCGAGAGTGCGAGCGGCGTTGCCAGTCTCGGGCAAAAGCCGGCGGCGCCGACCGCAAGCGCGAGCACAGTCGCGATCGAGGCCACGAGAACCGCGGAGCCGGTCGGGCCGCCGAGCAGCGGTTGAAGCCACTGGACGGCGAGCAGGAACGGCGAGTGGTCGTCCGCGCCGGGCCGGGCATAGCCGGAGAGGGGCATCCTCGCTGCCAGCACGACCAGCCCCAGAGCCAGCACGGCATGGATGCGCGCGTGTGGCCACCCGCGTGAGGCGAACAGGGCAAAGCCCGTCGCGAAGAGCGGGAGGACGTAGAACAGGTAGCGCTCCTGAACCATGGCCGTGTCCCCCCAAAGTGCGGCCTCGACGAGGAGCGCAGCCCCGAGCGCGAGGGTGAACGAGCCGAAGGCGAGCTCTTCACGCGAGCGCGGTCGCGTGACCGCCAGCGCGAGACCGATGGCGGCGCCCGGTGCGAGCACCCAGCCGCCGGCGAAGAGGAGGATCGCCAGGTTGACGCCGATCGCTTTGCCGGCGACGAGCGGGTCTGCGTGCAGGTGGCCGGCGCTCGAGTAGTAGCCGAGGCCGCGCGCTGCGGCGAGGATGCCGGTGCTCGCCGCGGCGAGGCCGATCGTGGCGAGCGAAAGCCGTTGCTGCCGCAGCACGATCATCAGCGCCCGCCGGCGCAGGCCGACCACGACGACGGCGAGGACGAAGCAGGCCGGCAATACCGCGAACTGTGCCCGGGCGAAGGCCGCGAGCACGGCGAAGACGAGGAAGAGCACCTGCGCCCGCGCGCTGGGACGCGCGATCGCCGCGATCCCCGTCGCAGCCGCACCGAGAGCGAGCGGATAGGCGAACGGCTCGGCGACGACGAGGCCTGCGTAGAGGGCATCCGGAACGAGGAGCGTGAGCGCGCCGACGACCACTCCAGTCCCGCGGGCGATCCCGAGCCGCCGGGCGAGCAGGTATGAGGGAACCGCCGCGAGTGTCATCGCAGCCGCGCCGAGCGCCTGGACGATGCGGTAACCCACCTCGAGGCTGCCGACCCGCCAGGCCGGCGCCGTCAGCAGCGGCTGCAGGAGGGCCGGGAAGTGCGCCGAGTGGCCGCGCACGGAGGGCGCGCCGAGCGCCGCAAGCGAGCGGCCGAGCGCGGCGTAGAGGTACTCGTCGGGGAAGTAGTTCGGGGTCGCCCGCGCCCACACGAGGGCCAGACGGACGATGAAGCCGAGGCCGAGCGCGCACCCGAGCGCGCCGAACCGAATGCGGGGCAGCCGAGCGGCACGGAGGGCGGGACGGAGGGAGGCGGCGTCGATGCTCACCGGGGGTTCAATCGGCTCACCCGGGGCGCGCCTTTACCCTGGTTACACTGGGCCGCTTGTCCCCGCCGTCACGATTCCGCTCCACCCGACCCCGCCGGAGGGCCGGGTCCGGCCTGCGCCCGCGTCGTCTGGCGCTCGTCGCGGGCCTGCTCCTCGCTGCCGGAATTGTACTCGGGCTCGCCTTCGCCGGCTCCCCGGCCCGGATCGCCGACGGGGTTCGTATCGCCGGCGTGGACGTCGGAGGACTCGAGCTGGGCCAGGCCCGGTCGCAGCTCGAGAAGCGATCGGCCGCGCTGGTACGCGTGCCCGTGGTATTCACCGCAGCCGGGCGCTCCTGGCGCGTCACGCCCGACTCGCTGGGAGTCAAGGTCGATTGGCGGGCGGCTGTCTCGGACGCCCGCCGCCAGGGCGAAGGGTTCGGGCCGCTGCGGGGTTTTGTCCGCCTCGACGTCCGTTTCTTCGGAGCCGACGTGGCACCTCCGACCGGGGTGCTCGAGGGCGCACTCCGGCTCCAGCTCGACCGCATCGCGAAGGCCGTCGACCGGCGCCACCGCGAGCCTGCCATCCGCCTGCGCGGGCTGAAGCCGGTCGTCGTGCCCGGTAGGCAGGGGCGCGTCCTCGACCGGAGCGCCTCCGCGCGGACGCTGGTGCGCGCCCTCGCCGCCTTCGAGCGCGGCGGTCCGGTGCCCCTGCCCGTGCGGGTCGAGGCCCCGCGGCTTCGACCCGCCTCGCTCGCGCCCGCGCTCGCGCAGGTCCGGCGCGCGCTCGCCGCCCCTGTGCGACTGACGGTCGGGCCGACGCGCTTCAGGCTCCCACGCTGGCGAATCGCCGAGTTGCTCCAGCTCCCGGCCGACGGCCGCCGTGCTGTCCGCATCGGCGGCCCTGCCGCCAACCGCTGGCTCACCCGCCTCGCGAAGCAGGTGAACCGCCCACCCGCCGACGCCGACTTCATCGTCCACGGCAGCGCCGTTCGCGTGGTGCCGGCGCAGCCTGGTCTGGCGCTCGAGGGGGCCGCGACGGCGCAGGCGCTGCTGCGCGCAGCGCTGCGGCCGGTTACCCGCGTCGCCCGGATCGCCGTCGCGCAGACACGAGCGAGGCGGACGACTGCGGAGGCCAGGTCGATGGCGATCACCGGGCTCGTTTCCTCGTACACGACCTTCTTCGGCGGCGAGCCCAACCGGATCCACAACGTCCAGCTCGTGTCGCACCTCGTCGACGACCATCTGATCGCGCCGGGGGAGACCTTCTCCTTCAACCAGGCGACCGGTGACCGCACCGCCGCCAAGGGCTTCCGGGAGGCGCCGGTGATCATCAACGGCGAGCTGCAAACCGGCCTCGGCGGTGGCGTCTGCCAGGTTTCGACGACCGTCTTCAACGCCGCGTATGAGGCGGGGTTGAAGATCACCGAGCGGACGAATCACGCTCTCTACATCAGCCACTACCCGCAGGGCCGTGACGCGACGGTCAACTACCCCGACGTCGACCTGAAGTTCGTCAACCACACGGGCCACTGGCTGCTGTTGAGGACGTTCGTCGGCTCCTCCGAGCTGACCGTCAGTCTCTTCGGTACGCCGGTGCGCCGCCGCGTCGTGAGTGAGACCTCGCCGCTTGTTACCACCGCGGCCCCGGCCGTTGTGAAAACTGTCGACCCGACGCTCCGGCCAGGAGCGACGGTGATCGACGACTACGGCTCACCGGCTCTCTCGACGAGCGTCCGCCGGAAGGTCTACGACGCCGCGGGGCGCCTGCTCTACGACACCACGTGGTACTCGTCGTACCGGGCCCAGCCCGAGAAGCTTCGGGTCGGTCCCCCGAAGTCGCCGGTGAAGAAGGGAAAGCCGGCCGGAACGACCTCGACTACGACGACGACCCTGACGACGACGACACCTGCGACGACGGCACCTGCGACGACGCCGGCGATGACGACGCCTGCAACGACAACGCCGGCGATGACGACACCTGCGACGACGACTCTGCCGTAGTGATCGCGGCGGCCAGCCACCCCGGTACTCGCGTCGGCCGAAAGGTGTCCTGGGCGACGCACGCATGCGCGGTCCATCCGACCGCGATCAACTCGCCCTCGCGATCAATCGCATAGTCGAAGCGAAACCGCGCGCCGCGCAGGTCGCCGCAGCGCGCGTGCACGACGAGCGCGTCGTCGAAGCGGGCAGGCTGCAGGTACCGGAGATGCGTCTCGAGCACGAGCGCCTCCAGGCCCTGGTCCCGAAGCGCCTGGTACCCGCCGGCGAAGACGCGGAGATACTCCACGCGCGCGACCTCGAACCAGACGAGGTAGGAGGAATTGTGGGCGACGCCCTGCGCATCGGTCTCCGCGAAACGGACGCGAACCGGGGTCGAAAAGGAGTATCCCTGCACGGCGCTACTTTGGCAGCTTCACGTGAAGGGCATCTGCTCTGAGCCCACGGGTTCGTCACCTCCCCCGAAGCCCTGCCGCGGGGCGGCACCGAGACGCGGTGCACGGCCAGCCGCATCGTCCGCGGCTGCCCGCTCCGAGGACTCCCGGCAGAGGCGCGGCAGGCGCCTCCTCGGTGCGAAGGCGGGACGATCAGCTCTGCGGTCATGGCGCTCGCCCGGCCACGGTGGCGCTCGACGAGGAGGGGTCGCTGTGGTCCTGTACGGTGGCCGCGTGCCGGCGCCGAGCCACGCTTGTCACGCCCGCGCCGGGCTCGGTCCCGAGAAAGCCGGCCTGGGAGGCCGGCGCCCGGACGCGACGTTCGCCATGTGCGATGTGCGGGCGGCTTTCGCCGTCGGGCCGGCGGCGCTCGTGCCCGTGCGAGAGGTCGCGCTGCCCCGCGTGTGAGCATTGCCGGGCTCTCAGAGCTGCTCCGTGGGAGCCAGCCGTGCGTCGTGCTGACCGGCGCGGGCATCTCGACCGAGAGCGGCATCCCCGACTTCCGCTCGCCGGCCGGGCTTTGGGCACAGTTCGACCCGCTCGACTACGGCTCGATCGAATCGTTCCGAGCCGACCCCGCCCGCGTCTGGGAGTTCTACGGGCCGCGCCTCCATTCCCTCACGGAGGCGGAGCCAAACGACGGGCACCGCGCCCTCGCCGAGCTCGAGGAGCGTGGGCTCGTCGAAGCGGTGGTGACGCAGAACATCGATCTGCTGCACACGCGGGCAGGCTCCCGCGAGATCTTGGAGGTGCATGGGTCGATTCGCACGTCGAGCTGCCCGGGGTGCGGCGCCCGCTACGAGCTTGCCCAGGTGCTCGAGCTGCTGCCGATCCCGGCCTGCCCTCTCTGCGGTGCAGTGGTCAGGCCGGATGTCGTCTTCTTCGGTGAGCTCTTGCCGGAGCGGGCACTCGAGCGAGCCTTCGTGCTCGCCGAGTCGGCCGGGCTGCTGCTCGTCGTCGGCTCCTCCCTCGAGGTCTATCCCGTCGCGGGGCTGCCGGAGGCGACGCTCGCCGGCGGCAGCCGGCTCGCGATCGTCAACCGGGACCCAACGCCCTACGACCGGCGCGCCGACATGAGGATCGACGCGAACGCAGGCGCAACGCTCCGGGCAGTCGCCGACGCGCTAGCGGCCGGCGGGTAGCGAGGCGGCGAAGATCCCCTCGCGGAAGCGCCCGCCCAGCGGCGCTGCGGCGAGCGCGAAGACCGGGACGACGCGGCTGCCGGCGAACGAGGTCGAGGAGTAGTCGCCGATCATCTGGCCGCTGTCGGTGCGCGGAATCCATGCGGTCGGGAACGATTCCGCGTCGAGGCGAGTGTGCGGGCTCCAGGTAGCGCCGCTGTCGCGGGACATCGTGAACCCCGTCTCCAGCCGGCACGTCCCGCGTCCGCATGAGCCCGGCTCGAAGAAGGCGTAGACGAGCCCAAGCCGTCCGGGCACGCGTGGATCGGCATCGAGGCCGGGGATGAAATGATCAACGACGGACCCGACCCCGTCCACCGCCACGCGTACCGGCGCCGACCAGGTCGCCACGTCTGACGAGCTCGAGACGACAATGTCGTTCACCGCGCAGTTGGCTCGAAAGCGGCAGTCCTGCCACGCGACGGTGATCGTTCCGGCGGGATCGACCGCGGCAGACGGCAGCGGTGCCGCGCGCATCCGCTCGGGGCGGTTCCAGCGGATGTCGCCGACGCGTATGGCCTGGCCGAAGCTCGCGCCGCCGTCGGTCGAGGGCACGGCGATCATCGTGCCCGTCCGGTCGCCGAGATCGGCGGCGATCACGACGAGTGTCCCGTCCGGTCGGATCACGGGTTGCGCCCCGATCAGGTCTGCAGTCACCCGTACCGGCGGCGCCCATGTCAGCCCGCCGTCCGTGGAGACCTGGCTCAGCAGCCGTTGCCCCGCGTCATCGCTGTAGACGGCGTAACAGTGGCCGCGGAACGGGCTGGCCCGGCCGTTGTCGCAGGCGACCCACTCCTTGTCGACCGCGGGCCCTGGTGTGATCTCGACCGGAGCGTCCCATTCGAGCCCGTCGGTTGAGCGGCTCGCGGCGATCGCAACGGTCGACCCCGTGACTGCGAGCGAGGTCGAGATCCACACGCCGTGGACCGCGTCGTAGGCGATGCTCGGGTCCGACACGCGGTCGGCCGGGCCGGGCGGCGAGGTTCCCGAGCTGAGCTGCGGGAGCAGACCTCGCCTCCAGGTGCGACCTGCGTCGCGCGAGACCGCAAAGGCGGTCGCAACGGACGCGCCGTTGACGAAGCGACCGACCTGGAAGACCGCGACCACCGAGCTCCCCCACGCCGCGCTGTCGGGTTCGACTGCCGTCTCGTGCTGGGCCTGCGGGTTCGTGAACCCGTCGAGGGAGAGACGGCGCACAACGGTCTCGCAGTCCGGCGGCACCACGTCGGCGAGGTCCGCGACGGCGAGGTCGCGCCCGCCACCGCAGGTCAGCCGGTCGATCCCGCCAAACGCCGCCATGATCCGGTCGTTGCCGCCGCCGGCCAGGAGCCGGTCGGCCGAGTCGGTGCCGAGCAGCAGTTCGGCGCGGGCGCTGCCTCGGATTGTCGCCGCTGCCGCCGGGTCCGCGAGCGCGGCGGAGAGAGCGAGGACGAGGAGGACCCGGAGCACCACGCCACGCCAAGGGTACCGGCGCACGGACGCACTGATCGGCTGCGCCCCGGGGGCCTTGGCTGTCGGCGTGCCGACGACTGCGCACATTCTCGGCGCCGCCTGCGTCGACGGGCGCGCCGCAGGGCGGGCCGATCGCAGCGTCGTGTCCTCGGCGAACCGACGGCCGTCGTCGCGGGCTCGGCGTGCCAAACGCGCATCTCGGCTCGCGGTCTCGGGCCAGCCCCTTCAGGCTCGGGCCGATGTCACCGCGAAGTCCCGCGGTGCCGGAGGAGCCCGCGGCGCTAGGCGGCTGACGCGCGTCTCAGCGGCCGTAGCTCGAGCTCACGGCCGCACAACACGCAGAGGCGTTTCTCGAGCTCGTAGGGCACGCCGGCCCGCTGACCGAGCACACGGGTGACGACGGGCCGGTGTCGATGGATCTTGTCGCGATGCTTGATCTGATCTGTCATCGGTGTCTCACCGTAGTAAGACGGAGACTCGAGCGGAAAGTTCCGAACCTGATTACGATTTCGTTGACATCCGGTGTAGTTGTCGTTGGGCCTGTCGGCCTGACCCAGGGTCGCCTCGCGGCCTCCACCCCCGGCCTCCGCACACTGGCCGACGGGCGCCTTCGGCGCCAGCCGCCGCTTTTTGCCGCCTCGGCCGCAGCAGCGTGAACGAACTCTCGCCGTTTGTCTGCGTCGCGTGCGGCTCGATCGCCGATCGGCAGGACGCACAAGACGTGGTCGATCGTCAACGCGTGATCGAATCGCTGCATCCGCGTGGCGACCCGGCGCTCCGCACCGATTTGCGTCGGCGTGCGGGGGCACCCTGTCATCATCGACGCGTGAGGCGTCGCCTGCTCCTGAGTGCAGCAGTCGTCGCGCTCGCGGGCGCGGGGGCGCTCGCCTGGGCCGTGGTGCGCCCCGACCCGCACACGGAGGCGCTGGCGGACGGCTGCGCGCGGAGCCGTCAGGCGCAGTTCGCGCGCGAGGCTCCCGGATGGGCCTACGTCGACGACCGCGACTACCGGGCCTCCGGTCCGGCGCCGCCGCCCCAGTGGCTCCTGGGGACTGTGAACGCGAACGGCAACTCCGCCGAGGCCGCGCACCCCTCAGGTGGCGACGACCCGACGACGCACCATTCGTTCGACGTGAACGTCAACGTTCTCCCCGGCCCCGCCTACAGCGGCCTGCTCGGCGGTGATCCCGCGTCGAAGAGCGGCAACTTCGAGGGCGTGGGGCAGGAGACGAACCGCGTGCACATCGAGCGTGAGACCGAGTCGCTGCCCGTGTTCGCGTGGGGACAGCCCGGCGATCGGATCAAGGTGCTCGGCTCGTGGGTCTGGGACTGCGGTCATTGGGACCCGGGCGGCGAACGCACCGAGCTGCACCCCTACCGCGCGATCTGGCTCGCTCGGACCGACTCCTCTGTCAGCCCATGGGGCGAGTCGGAGGGCGATCTCTACATTTCGACGGACGCGACGCCCGCAGGGGTGCTCGCCGAGTGCGGCCACTTGACGAAGGGGGATCGCGTCGCCTTTAAAGCGTGCCTGACGACCGAGCCGCCCCGGTGGCTCGACGTCAGCGGCGACTATGACCTGATCCTGCCTGCGCCGCCAAGGCCGGCCGGCGCGAAGCGGCTCGTGGCCAGGGTGGTGAACCGGGGTTCGACAATCGCGGTTGAGCAGCCCACCCTCGAGCCCGGGCATGCGCGGCTGCGCTTCCACCTCGTTGCCAGGGCGGGGCGGCGGCTCGTGCTCGCGGAACAGATCTTCCTTGGCTGGAGCCCGGTCCGGCCGGAGGCGCTCCCCGTCCACCTGCGTGTCCGCTTCGACCGGCTAGTCGTGCAGCGGGCGATGGATCCGAGCGGCGGCGCGGAGTCGACGCTGGCCGGCCAGATCGCGAAGTCACCCGGCGAGTGGCGGATCTACGCCGACGTCGCCGAACGGTGGAGTCTCTGGCCAGAGCTCTTCCGTGCACGCGACGCCAGCTCCTTCGCGCTGCGACGGGAGGAGAACCTCTACGTGCGGGCCGGCGTGGTGTGGCGACTGCTCATCTGGCCGCACGAGTGCGACTTTGGCCTGGTCACGTTCGACGACCCGAGGGTGCCGATGGCTCCCTGCCCGGCGAGCGGCGAGTTCGGGAACGTCTCCGGCGATGACATGCCTGGCCTCATCGTCGTGCGCAACCCCGCGCCGGGCTTCCACCGCAGCGAGGGCGGGCTCGACCCGCCGTCGACCTGCCCGCGCTCGAACCAGGGCGGCTGCTACCGGCTGGAGTACACGGTCGTCATCGTCCGCGACGCGCGGCAGCGCGCCCGGCCGTGAGCTCCAGTGCGGAACGGAGTATCGTCAGGACCACCCACCCGAGGAGGACGCAATGGCTCGTGGATCCCAGAAGGACTTGCTCTCCCGCCTGGCCGACGCAGGCGAGGCGGCAATACGCCAGCTCTCGGATGTGCCCGGAGCCGACCGCTTCCTGGGCGCCGCCAACGCGATGAGGGATCGCGTGGACGAGCTGCAGAAGCGCGTCCGCGGGCTCGAGGGCCTCGAGCAGCGGGTCGCCGAGCTCGAGCGGAAGGTCGACGGGCTCTCCACGGCGTCGTCCAGCGTGCCGGCCCGGAGCACCACGTCGGGGCCGAGGACGACCGAGACCAAGAGCACCGGCGGCGCGGCCCGGAAGACGGGACCGAGCTAGCGGCTCGGGAGAGGCACCCGCACTCGCAGGGCTCGCCGGACGAGGTCAAAACGGACCGGGGTCGTCCCCGGCTGCTCGCCGTCGAGCTCGATCGGAACGGGCTCGTCGGCGTCCACGGTTACCGTCGAGCCGCGCAGGAGCTCTGCCTTCGGATGCGGCAGGTGCGTCCCTCGGTAGGTCTTCGGCAGCGTCAGCAATAGGTCGCGCTTGGTCAGGTTTCCGAGCAGCAGCACGTCGAACTGACCGTCGTCCGGACTCGCCTCGGGGCAGATCATCATCCCGCCGCCGAAGTAGCGGCCGTTCGCCACCACGACGTCGTGCATCCTGCCGCTGCGGATCTCGTGGTCGACCGAGACGCGCAGCTCGTCCGCCTGCCAGCCGGCGAAGACGGCGAGGGTGGCCCACAGGTACGAGACTCTGCCACCGAGCGCCTTCGTCGTCTCGTTCGCGCGCTGCGCAATCGCGCCGCTCATCCCGGTCGAGGCGATGTTCGCGAACCAGGCCTCCGCCTCGCCGCCCGCCCAGGCCCGATAGGCGACTCGGCCGAGGTCAATCGCGCGCGTCTGTCCCCGCAGCGCGATTGCGACCGCGCCGGCGACGTCGCGGGGGATGCCGTAGGTGCGGACGAAATCCCTGCCCGTGCCGCGCGCGATCACGGCCACCTCGACGTCCTCGCGGCCCGCGACCCCGTTCGCCACCTCGTTGACCGAGCCGTCTCCGCCGACCACGACGAGCAGGTTCGCCCCGTTCTCAGCCGCCCCGCGGGCGAGCGGCCCGAGCTCACCCGGTCCCTCGGAGAAGAGGGTGTCCCCGGTCAGCCCGGCTGCCGCGGCCGCATGGGCTGTCTCGGCCCAACGGCGGCCGGTCGCCCCGTTGTCGGAGGCAGGGTTGACGAGAAAGACGACCTTCTTGGGGCTAATGCTTCGCGTCGGCCGTGACCGTGTGGAGTGCGACCCGCGTCATCCGGTCGACCGCCGCCCGCAGCTCTTCGTCGCTGATCCGCCTGAACTCCCCCTCGACGACGATGTCGGAGACCGTGAGGAGGCAGCCCGTCTGCACCTTCCGCAGCGCGCCGATCGTGAAGAGAACCGCGGCCTCCATCTCGACCGCGAGGATCCCGCGGTCGGACCAGCGGTCGTATTGGCCCGGGTCCGGGTTGTAGAAGACATCGCTCGAGACGATCGGACCGACGTGCATCGCCTGGCCGAGCTCCTTCGCTGCGTGCACCGATCCGTGGATCAGCTCCCAGTCCGCCGTTGGGCAATGCGGCTCGCGGACGTAGGTGTTGACCGTGCCGTCCTGCGGCACCGACGTCAGCGCCACGATCAGGTCGCCGAGCTGGTGGTGTGGTTGCAGGCCGCCGCAGGTGCCGACGCGCATCAGCTTGGTGGCGCCGAGCTGGACGAGCTCCTCGATCACGATCGCCGCTGACGGGCAGCCCATCCCGGTCGCCTGGACGGACACCGGCTTGCCCTCGAACTCCCCCGTGTAGCCGAGCATCCCGCGCTCGGAGTTCCCCTGGACGACGTTCTCGAGGTAGGTCTCCGCGATGTACTTGGCGCGGAGCGGGTCGCCGGGCAGGAGGCACGCCTCCGCGTAGTCGCCGGGATTCGCTCTGACGTGAATCGGCACGGGCCGAACCCTAAACGGTGGAATGATCGGGGGTGGCATGACCCGTCTCGTGGAACCATCCGTTGAGCAGATCCTCACGTTTTGCGCCGGGGAGCCGATCGAGCGCGTCTTTCTCGAGGACATCGCGCGCCGCGGGCTCGGCCGCTTTCACGCGCTCGAGGACAGACGCGGAGGGCTGGAAGCGCTCTGCCACGTGGGCGCGAACGTCGTGCCCTCGGGGCAGGGGTGCGCTGCGTTTGCCGAGGTTGTCGTCCACGGCCAGGTCCGGATGATCATCGGCGAGGAGGCGTCGGTGAATGAGCTCTGGGCGACCATTGGGCCGCGAATGCCAGAGCCACGCGACGATCGCCCCGGCCAGCCGGTGTACGAGCTGGGCGAGCCACCAGAGGGGGGTGATACGGGCCTGAGGCAGGCGACGGTCGGCGATTACGAGCAACTCGTCCCGGCGTGTGCGGCGGCGCATTTCGAGGAGATCGGAATCGACCCCCTGCGGCGCGACCCGCAGGGCTTCCGCTGGCGAACCCGGGCCCAGATCGAGGAGGGGCGCTCGTGGATCTGGCTCGAGGACGGAGTGATCCGCTTCAAGGCCGAGGCCTCGGCCTGGACGCCGTCGGCCGTCCAGCTGCAGCAGGTCTGGGTCGAGCCGGAGGCGCGCAACCGCGGCTACGCCCAGCGGGCGATGCGGGACCTCTGCCGCCTGCTGCTCGAGCAGGTGCCGTCGGTCTGCCTGTTCGTCCGCCCGGAGAATGCGCCGGCGATCCGGGTCTACGAGGGCATCGGCATGCGCCGGACGATCGGGTACCGCAGCCTGATCTTCTGAGCGATCCGCGCCGGGCTCGGAGGGCCGATCCCCATTCGAACGGGAGCCGCCTTCCGCTCGACCAACGGCGGCGATCCTGCCCGCGATCGCTGTTGACGGCTGTTCTCCGGTCCCCGCGCTCGCAGCCCGGTGGTGCTGGCCGGCGAGACGAGGGCTCCCGAAGCCAAACTCGAAGGGCGACGAGACGCCAGTCGCCTCGTCGCGCCGGGCGATCACAGACCTCCGCGCGGACCGCGTACGCTGCGGTGCGTGAGGCGGCTGATCGTGGCGCGGCACGGAGAGAGCGAGTACAGCGTCCGCGGTGCGCTCAACGGCGATCCGTCGCTCGCGTGCCCGCTGACCGGAGAGGGGCGAAGGCAGGCCCGCAGACTGAGGGAGCTGCTCGCCGGGGAGCCGATCGACCTCTGCGCTGTCAGCCCGTTCGAACGGACGCGGGAGACCGCCGACCTGGCCCTCGAGGGCCGTCAGGTGTCGCGGCTCGTCGTCCCCGAGCTGGGCGATCATCCGGCGGGAGACTACGAGGGGCGGCCGCTGGCCGAGTACCTCGCGTGGGCGGACGATCACGCCGCAGCCGACCGGATCCCGGGCGCCGCCGAGTCCCGCGTCGAGGTCGGTCGCCGCTTTGTCGCCGGCTTCACGATTCTGCTGGCACGTCCCGAGGAAACGATCCTCGCCATCCTGCACTCGCTGCCGATCAGCTACCTGCTCGAAGGCCCGCTGCGGCGGTTGCCCCTGCTCGCCTATGCGGAGCCCCATACCCTCGGCGCAGCCGAAGTCGAGCGGGGGATCGACCGTCTGGGGGACTGGTGCGCCGCGCCCTCCTGGTAGCGGCCGTGCTCTGGGTGGGCCGGTGGGCCACCCTCGAGGTCGGATCCTGGCTCGGAAGGAGGCGGCCCACGGGTCCGCCGCCGCTCGAGGCGCCGCGCATCCCGGGGCGCATGCCACGAAGGAGGGAGGTTGACCTCGAGCCGCGCGACGGCCTGCTGTGAACGGGTGTCCGTCCAGACCGCTCGGCCGAGCTGATACGCCGAGCGCAGGTCAAGCGTCTCAGTGTTGGCGGCCTCGTCAGGCGTCGTCCCGATCGTCCTGGGCCGCGTTGCCGGCTCGCGTCTACCTGCTCTGTGACGGACGCGGCATTGATCCAGAGAGCCAGCCTGAACACCGACCTGCTGGATCGGTGGTCCCCAGGGCCCGGGGGCGCGCCTGCCGGGCGAGATGATCGCCGAGACGCTGCAGCGGCGCTCCACGATGATCCGCGCCTGCAGCCTCGCCGAGGTTGCGCACGACCTCCTGGGCCGGCCCGCGCCCTCGTTCAAGGGCTGCGTATCCCGTCCTTGCTGTAATGGCAGGGTGGAGGTCGCGGAGCGCGTCGAGGAGCACCTCCGCCGGCACAAGCTGATCCCGCCCGGCGGCGACATCCTCTGCCTCGTCTCGGGCGGCGCCGACTCCACCTGCCTCTGGCACGTGCTGCGGACGCTCGGCTACCGTGTTTCGGCGCTGCACGTGAACCACAAGCTCCGGGGCGAGGAGTCGGAGGCTGACGCGCGCTGGTGCGCGCGCGCACTCGGCGCAGAGGTCGTGGAACTGGACGGGTCCGGGCTGAGCGAGTCCGAGCTGCGCGACCAGCGCTACGGCGTCGCGGCGAACCGGCTTCGTGCCACCGGCCACACGGCATCCGACCAGGTCGAGACGATCCTCTACCGGCTCGTCTCGAGCGGCCGGCCGACCGGGATCCGCGTCCGGCGTGAGGACTCGATCGTCCGTCCGCTGCTGCCGGTTTGGCGCGCCGAGACCGAGGCCTCCTGCCGCGCCGCGGGGCTCGAGTTCCGCGTCGACAGCTCGAACCGGGAGACCAAGCGGGGGCTGATCCGGGCGGAGGTCATGCCCCTGCTGCGCCGCCTCCATCCCGCAGCCGACGAGAACATGCTCAGGGCCCTGCGGACGCGGCCGGAGCTGCCGGCAGCGCTCGCGGAACTGCTCGCGTCCCCGCTTGGCTCGAGGCGGGTCGATCTCCGCGGCGGCGTGCAGGCCGTGCGCGAGTATGACCGGCTCTGGCTCGAGCCGGGCCCCGTCGAGCTGCGGGGCGAGGTGCGCTGGGGAGGGTGGCGCATCCACTCCGAGCTCCCGGGCCTTAGGGTACGGGGCTGGAGGCCCGGCGACCGCCTGGCCGGACGGAGGAAGAAGATCCAGGACGTGTTCGTCGACGCCAAGGTCCCCCGGTCTGACCGCGAGTCGTGGCCGCTCGTCGTGCGCGGGGAGGAGGTCGTGGCGGTGCCCGGGATCGTCAGCGCTCAGGGAATCACGGCGGTCCGCGAGTGAGCCAGGCTGAGCTCGAGGGCGCCGTCAAGGAGATCCTGATCGACCAGGACGAGCTGCAGCGGCGCATCGCGGAGCTCGGTGAGGAGATCTCGACCGACTACGCCGGCCGCGATCTGTTGCTTGTCGGCGTGCTCAAGGGCGCAGTCTTCTTCATGGCCGACCTGATGCGGCGGCTGACCGTTCCCTGCGAGATCGACTTCATGGCGATTTCGAGCTACGGTGCTGCGACCGACTCCTCGGGCGTCGTCCGGATCCTGAAGGACCTCGACATCAACATCGAGGGCCGCGACGTCCTCGTCGTCGAGGACATCATCGACTCGGGTCTGACGCTCTCGTACCTCATGCGCAACCTCGAGGCCCGGGAGCCTGCCACCCTCGAGGTCTGTGCGCTGATGACGAAACCGGAGCGGCGCGAGATCGACGTCCCGGTCCGCTACGTCGGATTCGAGATCCCGAACCGCTTCGTGATCGGCTACGGCCTCGATTTCGCCGAGCGCTACCGAAACCTGCCCTATGTAGGCGTGCTCGACGCTCCGCTCATCTCCGAAGGAGCGTAGGCACGAGGGGCGAAACGGGGTTGAATCTAGGCCTGCTGGTACCCTCTGACCAGAGGATTTCGTGAATCGCTTCTTCCGTAGCGCGCTCTTCCCGCTGATCATCATCGCCGCCCTCGTCTGGCTGGCGCTGCAGACGCTCGGAAGCCACGGGCCAAAGGTCGAGAAGCAGACCTATTCGCAGCTGATCCAGACGGTCAAAGGGGATCCGACCGCGATCACGGACGTGGTCTTCAACCCGAACAAGCACGAGATCGCCGCGACGGTCCAGGACGGCAACGCCACGCGCAAGGTCGTCGTCCACTATCCGACCGACCAGTCGCAGTACGGCTTCCAGCAGCTGCTGCAGAAGGAGAACGTGAAGTTCGACTCCAAGGGCATCGGGTCGTCCCCCTGGTGGTCGATCCTCACCTCGCTGCTCCCCTTCGTGCTCCTGTTCGGCTTCTGGATCTTCCTGATGAACCAGGTGCAGGGCGGCGGCTCGAAGGTGATGAGCTTCGGCAAGTCGCGCGCGAAGCGGATGACGCCCGACTCGCCGAAGATCGGCTTCAAGGACGTCGCCGGCGTCGAGGAGGCCGTCGAGGAGTTGCACGAGATCAAAGAGTTCCTCGAGAACCCGAAGAAGTTCCAGGCGCTCGGCGCGCGCATCCCCAAAGGCGTGCTGCTGTACGGGCCGCCCGGAACCGGCAAGACACTGCTCGCACGCGCGGTGGCCGGCGAGGCGGGCGTGCCGTTCTTCTCGATCTCAGGGTCAGACTTCGTCGAGATGTTCGTCGGCGTCGGCGCCTCGCGCGTCCGAGACCTGTTCGAGCAGGCAAAGCAGTCGAGCCCGTGCATCATCTTCATGGACGAGATCGACGCCGTCGGCCGCCATCGCGGGGCCGGCCTCGGCGGCGGCCACGATGAGCGCGAGCAGACCCTGAACCAGCTGCTCGTCGAGATGGACGGCTTCGAGTTGAAGGACAACATCATCCTGATCGCGGCCACGAACCGGCCGGACATCCTCGATCCCGCGCTGCTTCGGCCCGGCCGCTTCGACCGCCAGATCGTCGTTGATCGCCCCGACCGGATCGGCCGTCGAAAGATCCTCGAGGTGCATTCCAAGGGCAAGCCGCTGGCGCCTGAGATCGATCTCGACACGCTCGCGGCGGGGACTCCCGGCTTCACGGGCGCCGATCTCGCGAACCTCGTCAACGAGGCGGCGCTCCTGGCGGCCCGCCGAGGCAAGAAGGTGATCGACCAGGAGGAGCTCGAGGAGGGGATCATGCGGGTGATCGCCGGCCCGGAAAAGCGCACGCGGCTGTTCTCGGAGGAGGAGCGCAAGATCACCGCCTACCACGAGATGGGCCACGCGCTTGTCGGCCATTACCTCGAGCACACCGACGACGTCCACAAGATCTCGATCATCAGCCGCGGACAGGCCCTGGGCTACACGATCTCACTGCCGCGCGAGGACCGCTACCTGACGACGAAGTCCTCGCTGATGGAGCAGATGGCGATGACCCTTGGCGGCCGCGCGGCGGAGGAGCTCGTGTTTCACGAGGTCACCACCGGCGCCGCGAACGATCTCGAGAAGGTCACCTCGACCGCGAAGCAGATGATCATGCGCTTCGGCATGAGCGAGAAGCTCGGCCCGCGCGTGCTCGGACGCAACCACGACATGCCGTTCCTCGGCCGTGAGATGGGCAACGAGCCCGACTACTCCGAGGAGATCGCCCGCGAGATCGACGACGAGATCCGCCGCGTGATCGAGGAGGCTCACGAGACGGCGCTCCGCGTCCTGCGCGAGCACATGGACGTGCTACACCGGATCTCCGGGATCCTGATCGAGCGGGAGACGATCGACAAGGATCAGTTCGAGCGCTTGCTGGCTGGCGAGGAGGAGGACTCGGTCTTCCCGGAGGAGCGCCCCGTACGCGACGTACAGCAGCATCCGGCTGACCAGCCGAAACGGCAGCCGACGCCCAAGCCGCGGCCCTTCCCGCTGCCCGGCGCGACCATGCAGCCGCCGCCGCCCGAAGGAGCCAAGGGCTAGGAAACGACGCTGCGCTGCCCGTCTACCTCGGGCACCGCAGTGAGTCGGCTCTCGAATCAGCCGCCCTCTCTGCGCGAGCTTCACCCGGCCGGTCGTACCGGCGCCGAGGGTGGCCGCCCCCGCGGCGCCTCTGTCGACTGCCGGCCCCGAGATCAAGTCTTGTGGGCTGCCGGAATCCTCCCTCCCTTTAAGGTTCCTCCGTGCTTCCGCCGATCGAGCAGCGCTTTCCCCGCCCCTCGGTGATGGGTGTCGTGAACGTGACGCCGGACTCCTTCTCGGACGGGGGGACTCGCCTCGACCCGGAGGTTGCCGTCGCGGCCGCGCGGCGGATGCTCGACGAGGGCGCCGCGATCGTGGACGTCGGCGGCGAGTCCACCCGCCCCGGCTCGGACGGCGTGCCCCTCGACGAAGAGCTGCGGCGGGTTCTGCCG
Organism: Gaiellaceae bacterium; assembly: GCA_046262635.1. Lineage (GTDB taxonomy): Bacteria > Actinomycetota > Thermoleophilia > Gaiellales > Gaiellaceae > JBHEMK01. The sequence continues at coordinate 2,970 of JBHEMK010000116.1, read as the reverse complement.
GTGCTTGAGGGCCTCGCGGGCCTGCCGGTCTCGATCGACACCGCGAAGGCGGAGGTGGCACGGCGGGCGCTCGAGCTCGGTGCCGAGCTCGTCAATGACGTCACCGCGCTGCGCGGCGACCCAGAACTGGCGGGTGCCGTCGCCGGCTCCGGCGCCTATCTCTGCCTGATGCACATGCGGGGCGAGCCGCGGACAATGCAGCTCGACCCGGCCTACACGGACGTCGCCGCGGAGGTCGCTGCCTTCCTCGAGGAGCGGCTCCGCTTCGCGGTGGGTGAGGGCATTCCCGAGGAGCGGATCTGCCTCGACCCTGGCATCGGCTTCGGCAAGACCGTCGAGCAGAACTTCGAGCTGGTGCGCCGACTCGATGTGCTGACCGCGCTCGGCCGACCGGTGCTCGTCGGATTCTCGCGCAAGAGCTCGCTCGGCCGGATCCTCGGCGACCCCGAGGCCACGACGGGGTCGGCCTTCGCCAGCGTCGCCGCCGCAGTTGCCGCGTACGGGCGCGGCGCCACGATCCTCCGCGTCCACGACGTCCCTGAGCACGTCGAGGCCCTGGCCGTCGCCCGGGCCGTGGGTGGCGTGTGATCGTCGAGCTGAGCGGCTTGCGGATCTTCGGCCGCCACGGCGTCTTTCCGCAGGAGCGCGAGAAGGGGCAGGACTTCCTGTACGACGTCGAGCTCGACGTCGGCGAACGCGGAGTGTCTGACCGACTTGAGGAGGCGGTCGACTATGACGAGGTTGCACGCTGCGTCAAGGAGGTCTCTGACGCTCGTGCCTACCAGCTGCTCGAGGCGCTCGCGAGCGCGATCGCCGACGAGCTCCTCCGCCGGTTCAGGCCGGCGAGCGTGGCCGTCCGGATTCGGAAGCCCGGCGTGAGGCCGGGCGGCCTGGACGCCGAACACAGTGGGGTCACGGTGCTGCGGCAGTCTTGACCGAGAGCGTGTAGGAGATCCGCCGGCCCGGCACGACTTCGAGCGCGACATAGCCGATCGAGCCGGCCTTGCCGCCCCTGGTCGTGGCCGTGCCGGGGCCGCGCGCGAGCAGGTCGCGCCTGCGCGACGCTCCGGTCTCGCCGACGCTGCTCGTCCGCGGGCCCCAGAGCGAGGTGGCGAGCGGCGCGCCGTCGTCGGCTCGGGCGGCGACGCGGACAGTGCCGCGGGCCGGGATCCAGAGCCGGTAGACGTCACGGGGGTCGTCGACGCCGTCGAGCCTGCCCGCGAGCATCGTGTGGCTGCTCACGGGCGAGGTCAGGGTCGGCTCGCCCGCCTGGAAGACGGCGTTCGGCCTGACAAACCGGATGTCCTCGTTCGGCTCTTGGGGGTCCGGCTGCGGCGCGGGCGCCGCCAGGGCAGCCTGCAGGTCCAGGCGGCCGAAGCCGCTGTCCGGATCCCACCCGGGCGGTGCGACGTCCGTCGCAGTGCGACGGAGCAGCTCGGTGATCTGGCTCGCGTCGAGATCGGGCCGCGCCGTCCAGAGCCAGGCCGCCGCTCCCGCGACGATCGGGGCGGAGAAGCTCGTGCCGTCGGCGAGTGTGTAGCCCCCGAACGAGACCGGGTCGGCCACGGCGATGTCCTGGCCTGGCGCGAGGAGGTCCATTCCCGGCGAGGCGCTGGAGAAGTCGGTGATCCGCCCTTGCTCGTCGGTCCCTCCGACGGTCAGGACGTGCGGGAGCGAGGCGGGATAGACGACCGGGCTGCCGTTCGCGCGGTCGTTGCCGGCCGCTGCCACGACCACGAGACCCGCTCGCACATCCCCGTCGATCGCCTGCTCGAGGCCCGGATCGCGCCCGGTGCTTCCCCAGCTCAGGTTGATCACACCGGGCCCGGCCGCCGCCGCGCTCTGAAGCCCCAGGATCGCCTCCGAGGTGATGATCGATTGTCCCGGGCTGGCATCCCAGACGCGCAGAACCGCCTGCGGGTAGACGCCGATCATGCCCGCTCCCGGAGCGCCGATGATCGATGCGACCTCGGTGCCGTGATCCTCGTTCCGGGCGTCGGTGCTCTGCGTGTTCAGGATCTCGAGATTGGCACGTCCGGCGAACTCGGGGTGCGTGACGTCGACGCCGCTGTCGATCACCGTCACAGGCTTGCCCGGCCCGGGTGGGTCGAGACCCGCGGCGCCGATGGCGGTCAGCCACCATTCGCTTGCCGCGAAAGGAGTGGGGGAGCCGGCGGCTCGAGTGGTAGCGCTCGCGGCGGCGGCCAGTGCCCCGGTCCACGTGCCGAAGACGCAGACCAGGGCGAGCGCGAGCGGTGTCCGCACGGGTCTCAGCCTAGCGCTACCCTCCCGCCGTGCAAGCCTACGTCGGCCTCGGGTCGAACCTCGGCGACCGCGAGGCGACGATGCTGCGGGGGCTCGCCGAGCTCGAGGCGACGCCGGGGGTCGGCGTCGTCGCGGTCTCGTCGTTTCGTGAGACGGAGCCGGTCGGCTACCTCGAGCAGCCGAGCTTCCTCAACGCCGTGGCCATCCTCGCGACCGAGCTCGGCCCGCGCGACCTGCTCGCGCGCATGCTCGAGGTGGAGCGCACGCTTGGCCGGACACGGGACGGCCCACGGCTCGGCCCCCGGACGCTCGATCTCGATCTGCTTGTCTACGAGGACGAGGCGATCGTCGAGGCCGGGCTCCACGTGCCCCATCCGCGTCTCCACGAGCGTCGCTTCGTGCTCGAGCCCCTGGCCGAGATCGCGCCCGGTCTGGAGATTCCCGGCCGGGGGTCGGTTGAAGGGCTCCTGGCGGAGCTAGACTGACGCCTATGTCGCACCTGGATGATCTGGATGAGTATGAGGCCGAGCTAGAGCTCAGCCTCAAACGTGAGTATCAAGCCGTTTTCGGCCTGTTCCGATATTGCGTCCTCACCCAGGACGCCACGTATCTCTGCAACAAGCTCGAACGGACTTACGTGCCGCAGCAGAGCTACCCGTTCTTCCACATCAAGCTCGAGGACGTGTGGGTCTGGGACAAGAACCG
>JBHEMK010000115.1:0-15191 GCA_046262635.1 Gaiellaceae bacterium | reverse complement strand
CGCCGCTGACCTGATCCACGTCGGCCGGGCCGATTTGGGGTTGTTCCAGCAGGACGTCTCGGACTTCACTCGCTCCGAGCTGCCGGGGTCGCTCGCCGCCGCGGTCGCCCGCGACCCCGAGATCGCCCGGACCGCAGGGATCAAGCTGCTGGTCGACCGTGGCACCCTCGTCTTCGGCCTCGACCGCGGCGAGTTCGCCTACCGCCGGTCCGTCGTCGTCGCAGGCGTGCGCGGCCTGGCGATGGCAGGCGATCACTCCGGCAAGCGCGCGGGCGAGACCGTTGCCGTCGGCAACCGGTCGTTCCGGATCTCGGGGATCTACCACTCCGGCGACCGGTTCGAAGACCTCGGGATCGTGCTGCCGCTTGTCGTCGTGCAGCGTCTGGCTCGCACCCCGGACGAGCTGACGTCGATCGGTGTGGTCGTCAAGCTCGGCTCCGACGCGAAGGCGGTCGCGCACCGGCTCGAGCGCCGCTACCCGGGAGTCGTCGCGATCACGGAGCCGGGCCAGGCGGTCAAGGTGGACACCTCGTCGCGGCTGATCGTCTCCACCGGCTGGATCGTCTCGCTGCTCGCTCTGATCGTCGGCGGCATCGAGGTGGCGAACACGATGGCGATGTCGGTCTTCGAGCGCACCCGCGAGATCGGGATCCTGCGCGCCGTCGGCTGGTCGACGTGGAGGATCGGTGGGATGATCGTCTGCGAGGCGCTCGGGATCTGCCTGCTCGCGCTCCTCGTCGGCTGCGGCCTCGGCGTGCTCGCCGCCGAACTGTTCGTCGGTCGGAGCGGGCTCTCGAGCTTGATCGCCCCTGACTTCACGGCCGGGACCTTCGCCTGGGGGCTGGGCTTCGCGCTCGGCGTCGGGTTGATCGGCGCGGTCTACCCGACGTGGCGTGCGGTCAGGCTGGCGCCGATCGAAGCGCTTCGGCACGAATGACGCCGTCTCGGAGTCGCAGAACCCGGTCGGTCCGCTCGGCGACGCGCCCGTCGTTCGTCACGAGCAGAATCGTCATCCCGTGCCTCGCGCGCAGGCGCTGGAGCAGCGCCAGCACCTGGGCCGCGGTCTCCCAGTCGAGCGCGCCCGTCGGCTCGTCCGCGAGCAGGAGCCGGGGCGCGTTCGCGAGCGCCCGCGCGATCGCGACCCGCTGGCGCTCGCCGCCCGAGAGCACGGTCGGGCGCGCCAAGGCGCGACCGGCGAGTCCGACCTCGACCAGCAGCTCGGTCGCGCGCGCCTCGCGATCGCGCCGTGGGCGGCTGCCGCCGAGCAGCGCGACCTGCACGTTCTCCGCGGCGGTCAGGGTCGGGATCAGGTTGTGGAACTGGAAGACGAAGCCGATCGTCCTCGCGCGGTAGCGGGCCGCATCGCTCAGACGCCCAAGCGGTTGCCCGTCGACGACGATCGAGCCGGCATCCGGGCGGTCGAGTGTCCCGATCAGGTTCAGCAGCGTGCTCTTCCCGCACCCCGACGGACCGGTGAGCGCAACGAGCTCGCCGGGCGCGACCGCGAGCGAGACATCCACGAGCGCCCGCACGCGCCCGTCCTCGAATGACTTGCGCAGGCCCTCGACGACGACCGACGCACCGGGACTCAGCGCGGTGTCACCGCGTACCTGATGATCCTCCTCGTGTGCGCGACGACGACGGTGACGCGGAGGGTGAGGGGGATGCCGCGGGCTGCCGCCGGCCAGCGGATGTAGTCACGGAAGACGCCCGAGAACGGCCGCCGCACGATCGGCTTCGTGGTCGAGCCGAACTGGACGGGGTGAACGTTCCCGAGCGGATCGACCGTCTGGACCGTGATCCGGGCCGCGGCGGGCCTGCCGCCCTGCGTCGCCCGGACGACGTAGGCCCAGCGCACCCTCACCTTCGGGGAGTGGCCCGGCGCGGTCAGCGTCGTTTTGACCGGCACGACCAGGCTGAGGGAGGCGAGGGCTGCGGCCACGACGGTGATCCGGCGAGTCTATGACGATCGTCGGGCGTCGGGCGCGGAAAGGGGGCGCTGGCTTAACGCCGCGTTAATGCCCCACAATCGCCGTGCAACACGAGGTTGGTACAAGGAGTTATGGGGTTTTCTCGCCCGGGCCTGCTCGGGATCCTCGCTGCGTCCCTGCTCGGGGCCGGTCTCGCGCTCGGCATCACCGCCGGGCTGGGTGGGCTTTCCGGCTCGACCACCACGGTTCGTGAGCTCGTCAGCCCGCCGGTCGAGCGGAGTGCGAATGCGAGCTTCCGCTCGACCCGGGTGCCGCTCACGATCCACCAGATCTATGCGCGGGCAGCTCCCGGCGTCGTCCAGGTGACCTCGACATCGGTCGTCCGGCAGATGACGGACCCCTTCTTCGGCCCGTTCGGTCCGCCCGCCCAGCAGACGCAGAGGGCGCTCGGCTCCGGATTCGTGATCGACAAAGCCGGCGACATCGTCACGAACGACCACGTCATCGCCGGCGCCCATTCGGCGCAGGTCAGCTTCTCGGACAACGAGAGCCTGAAGGCGACCATCGTCGGGGTCGACCCGTCGACCGACATCGCCGTCCTGAAGGTCGCCGCGCGCTCGCGCGCGCTCGCGCCGCTTCCGCTCGGCAACTCCGACTCCGTGCAGGTCGGCGACCCGGTTGTCGCGATCGGGAACCCGTTCGGGCTCGACCGCTCGATCACTGCGGGCATCGTCAGTGCCTTGCAGCGGCCGATCACGGCGCCGAACGGCTTCACGATCGACCACGTGATCCAGACCGACGCCGCGCTGAACCACGGCAACTCCGGCGGCCCGCTGCTCGATGCCCGGGGCCGCGTGGTCGGCGTCAACTCGCAGATCCAAACCGCCGGCGGCGAGGGAAACGTCGGCATCGGCTTCGCGATCCCGATCAACACGGTCAAGCAGGTCGCGGCCCAGCTGATCGAGAACGGCCGCGTCGAGCACCCGTTCCTCGGCATCGCTGCCAAGCCGGTGACCGCGTCGATCGCGAAGCTCTTCCATCTGCCTGTCTCGCACGGCCTGCTCGTCAGCCGGGTGTGCAGCTCGGGCGGGGCCGCGCAGGCCGGCGTGCGACGGTCGACCACGAACGTCGTCGTCGCCGGCGAGAGCTGGCCGCTCGGCGGCGACCTGATCGTCGGGGCAGACGGCGCGCCGGTGAACTCCGTCGATCGGCTCCGCTCGATCATCGCGGCGAAGCGGCCGGGCGATCAGATCAAGCTCGAGCTCTACCGCGCCACGAAGAAACTGACCCTGGACGTCAAGCTTGGGCGGCAGCCGCTCTCTCCCCGATGCTGACCGCCCTGGTTGGCCCCGTACCCCTAGGGGCCTGCTTCCGTGTGACCCGCTGGCCAGCGCGGAGCACGGAAGCGTCGATCGGGGGTGCCGACCGCCTGCCCGGCACCCCCGATCACTGAACGAGCCCTGAGCTGATCCGGCCGACCGCGCCCGCCGACGGGCGGCCCGCGGTCGTTACCCTCAGGCCGTGGCCGAGCGATTTGAGCCGGGACGGGTCGAGCTTCTCGGCGAGGAGCTCCCCGAGGAGGAAGAGGATGAGCTCTGGGCCGAGGAAGGCGGCGACCACGCCGGCTGGTACTGCGTCCGCACGGACCCGTTCCCGTGCCCGGCCTCCGGCTGCACCTTCATCGCCGAGTTCATGACGGCCGCGCACCTGATCCTCGTCTGGGAGGTGCGCGACGACCCGAACCTGCTCTGGCACGCGCAGCGGGCGAAGGAGGTCGGGCGCAACCCGCGCGTCGTCGGCTACGAGCTGGGCTACGGCCCCAGCGCCTCGTACTACGCCTGGGAGGCGGCGGGACGGCCGGTGCACGGCGTCCGCAGGTGATCGAGGCGCACTTCGGGGAGTCGACGCCGTTTTCGATCGGTGTCGAGGAGGAGATCATGATCCTCGACGCGGCGACATTCGAGCCGGTCGCCGGGGTCGGCGTCCTCCTGCGCGGCATCGAGGGGAAGACGCTGCCCGGTTCGCTCAAGACCGAGCTGCACGCCTCGGTCGTGGAGCTGACCACCGGGATCTGCGCGACCGTCGGCGATGCCGTCGCAGCCCTCGCCGAGCTCCGCGCGGCCGCCGACAGCGTCGCCCGCGCGAACGGCCTGCGGATCGCGGCGGCGGGGGCGCACCCGACCGCTGCCCTCGACACGCTGCCGGTCGTCCAGGAGGAGCGGTACACCGAGATGATCCGCGTCGTCGGCTATCCGGCCCGGCGCCAGGGCGTCTGCGGACTCCACGTCCACGTCGGGATGCCGAGCGGCGACCGGTGCTACGCGGCGCTCGAGGCGCTGCTGCCGTGGCTGCCCGTCGTGCTCGCGTTGTCGGCGAACTCGCCCTTCCTCGAGGGGGAGGCGACCGGAATGTGGTCGAACCGACCCGGCGTGCTCGCGGAGCTGCCCCGCTCGGGGGCGCCGCCGGCATTCGGCTCCTACACCGGCTGGGAGGCGTGGGTCGAGCGGCTCTCCGGCGTCGGCCTTCTGCCGGACTACACCCGCCTCTGGTGGGACGTCCGGCCGCATCCCCGGCTCGGCACGCTCGAGGTGCGGATGCCCGACCAGCCGACCTCGATTGAACGCACGGCCCTGCTCGTCGGGCTGATCCGCGAGCTCGTCGAGACGGCGCCGGTGCGCGAGCCGGATCCTGGGCGCCGCGGCGACTACGCGCAGAACCGCTGGGCTGCGGCTCGGTTCGGGCTCGACGCCGAGTTGATCCACCCCGAGGGTGACCACTCCGCCACCGCGCGCGAGCTCGCGGCCGAACTGCTCGGCGAGGAGCCGCCGGAGCCGGAGGCGGCGCAGCAGCTCGAGGTGGGCGTCACATCGGCTGCGGCCGACCTCGCGGAGCGGACGGTAGGCTGAACGCGTGGCGATCCAGTCGGACACGCTCCAGGTCAACGGCGTCCGCTGCGAGAAGTGCATCGGACGGCTGGCCGGCGTGCTGCGTCCCCACGAGGGCATCGTCGCTGCGAACGCCAATCTGATGGGCCGGGTCACCCTCTCCTGGGACGACGACCAGACCAGCCGCGAGGCCGTGGTCGAGGCGCTTGCGAAGGCCGGTTTCCCCGAGCTCCGGCTCCCCTAGAAACTGCCTCGAAGCCTGGAATATCCAGGGATTCTGCGGCGTTCGTACGGAGAGAGATGGCTGGTAGTGTGGCCGCGATGAGCGAGCCCGAACACGATACGACCCCGCTTCGGCTCGCGACGGAAGCCCGCGATCGCGTCCGATTCGAGGAGGACGCGCTCGTTCTATCCGACCAGGTCTACCGGGTTGCGCGCCATCTCGCGGGATCGCGCGAGGACGCCGAGGAGCTCGTCCAGGAAACGTACGCTCGGGCGTTCCGTAGCTGGCGCTCGTTCGCACCGGGCACCAACATGCGCGCGTGGCTCCTGCGCATCCTCACGAACCTCAACATCGACCGCGGACGGCGCCGCCAGCGTACCCCGGAGATGCAGCCGCTGGAGGAGGGGGACTACTTCCTCTACAACAAGCTCGAGGAATCCTCGGGCGACGCGACCACCGCCGAGGAGCGGGTGATCGAGCGGCTCTCCCAGGACGACATCGTCTCGGCACTCTCGGCGGTGCCCCACGACTTCCGCGACGTGATCGTACTCGTCGACATCGGCGACTTCAGCTACCAGGACGCGGCGAATATCCTCGACATCCCGATCGGGACGGTGATGTCCCGGCTGCACCGCGGGCGCCGGATCCTGAAGCAGGAACTCGCCGAATCGGCGGTGGGAGAAGGGACATGATGGACGCAGAAACCCCCTGCGAGCACTGTGAGCGAATGATGCAGCCGTTCCTGGACCGCGTCCTCTCGATCGAGGAGCGGTTCGAGGCGGAGGAGCATCTCGCCGGGTGCGAATGGTGCGCCAGGCGCTACCGCTTCGAGGAGGAGCTCCGGCAGTACGTTCGGGTCGCGGTCAGCGAGCCCATGCCCTCCGACCTCAGGCAGAAGCTGGCAGCGCTGCGCACCCCCCTGCACTAACCGGGGCCGCGGGCAGGCCCGGCGATGACGACGAGTCGGCGGGGGTCGTCTCCACCAGGAAGTGGCGCGGTGCTGGCCCCGAGGGTCTTGGCGAGCCGCGCCGCCAGCGTGCCGCCTCCGGGCGGGAAGTAGACGATCGTCGCCGCGTAGTCGAAGCGGCTCGCGCGGCCGACGTGGACGATCTCGTAGCCGAGTGCTCCGATCCGGCTCGCGAGCCGGCGCGTGTAGTTGATGTCGCCGCTGCCGTTGAGGACGACGATCTTGACCGTCCACCGCGCGGGAAGTGACCGGGCGGGCGGGGAGGCGAGGGGCTGCCCCTCGTGACCGCGGCCGAGGGTCACGGCCGCAGCGAGAGAGGCGAGCGCGGCAGCGAGGGCGACGAGGACTGCGAGTCGGGCCCACACGTTCCCGCGGAAAAGCCTCGGCGGCACCGGCCGGCCGGCGAGGCCGAGGGCTTCGCGGTGGTCGATCCCGAGGCCGCTCGCATACAGGAGCACCGCGAGCAGCGCATGGTCAGACGAGGGGAAGCGATAGACACGACCCTCCTCGAGCCAGCGTGCCTCGTCCTCGGAGATGCCGGCTCGGCGGGCGGCCTCCTCGGTTGTCAGCTGCCGGTGCACACGCGCGCGGGCGAGGGGAGACTCATCGGCCTTGGGAGGGTGCGGGCGCTCGAGCGAGGATGCAGCTGCCATCGAACCTTCAGGATTCGTCGTGCGGGGGGGTCAACCTCTCAGGCAGGTCATCGGCAAAATCGACATCTCCAGGAGGGGTCAGGTCGTCGCAGGCTACCTCGAGCGCCTCGAGCGAGCGAGCACCGTCGTCCGGGATCCGGCTCCAGGCCTCCCGTGCGAGCAGCACCGGGTGCAGGCGAACGCCCCGGTAGGTGGCCGCCACCACGGGCTCGCCGCCCCAGGCGGCGAGGACGCGGTCGATCGCTCGCGGGTCGAGCTCTGGCCCGTCGGCGAGGACGACGACGGCCGCCTCCGCCTCGGGGCCGAGCGCGGCGAGCCCGCAGCGGAGCGAGGCGCCGGGCCCACGCTCCCAGCCGGGACAGCCGACGACCCGCGCGTTGGCCTCCACCTCGTGGGCGCCTGCGACGACAACGATCTCGTCGACGCTCGAGGCCCGCACGCGCCGCAGCACCTCGGGCAGCAGGAGCCGCTGCTTCGGCGAGCCGAAGCGGGTCGCGGCACCGGCCGCCAGCACGACGGCGGCGATCATCCCGCCGCGACGCGGAGGCGCGAGATCACGATCGGCTCAGTCGGCTGCTCGGTTGCAGGGTTGCCCAGCCGACCGATCGCCGCGGCGACGGCATCGCCCTTCACGACACGGCCGAGGACGGCGTAGACCGGCGGCAACCGGGCGTCGGCCGCGGTGACGACGAAGAACTGGCTGCCGGCTGTCCCGGCCGCCTCCGTCGGGGTCTTCGCCATCGCGACGATGCCGCGCACGTAGCGGAGGGTCGGCGGCGGCCTCTCGACGGTTGTGTAACCGGGGCCGCCGGCGCCGCTCTGGGTTGGATCGCCCCCCTGGATTACGAAATCGGGCACGATCCGGTGAAAGACCGTCCGATCGAAATAGCCGCGGCGGGCCAGCGCTGCAAACGAGGCGGTGGTTTTGGGCGAGTGGCGCACGTCGAGCAGGATCGAGAAGGAGCCGCAGTTCGTCGTCACCGTCGCGAGCCAGCGTTTGGCCGGGTCGAGGCGTCGGTGGGGCGGCCCCAGTGCGCGGCGGGCCTCGGCGGCGGCGAGGCGATCCCCTTGCACGCCACCGCCGGCGACGCGGTGCCGGCGCTCGCCGCGGCCGCGACTGGCGCCAGTGCCGCGGCCGCTAGAAGCAGCCGGCGAGCGCGCGCCACCGCGTCCGGACGTTGGCGACGGAGGTGAGCGTCTCGTCGGCGGACGGCCGGCCGGCGCGGTCGATCGCCTTCGCGCCCGCGTTGTAGGCCGCGAGGGCGCCGCCGGTCGACTGACGGCGATCGAGCAGAATCTTCAGATAGCGGGCCCTGGCCAGGACGTTCGAGGCAGGCTCGTTCGGATCGAGCCTCAGCGATGCCGCTGTCGAGGGCAGCACCTGCAGCGGCCCGCGCGCGTCGGCCGATGAGCCGGCTTTTGGCTGGAACTGCGACTCCTGCGCGACGGCGACGAGCATCGAGAGCTGGAACCCGGTCTTCCTCGCCGCCCGCTCGAACGCAGAACGGAACCGGTGCGGGATCCGGCAGGCCTCGGCACCGCGGCGGCCGCGGCCAGGCAGGGCCGGAAACCGGGAGCGCACGTGTGCGGCCCGCGCGTCCTTCGAGGCCGCAGCTGCGCCGACGCCCGCGGGGGCGGCGAGGAGCAGGAGTGCCAGGAGCCGGAGGTGCACGCGGAGCACGGGATGCTAGCGGGTGGAAATTTCGGCGACCGCGCGGCGAACCAGGGCGCGTGCGATCTGCGCCTTGTAAGCGTTGCCGGGGAGCGGCGTTGCGCTGTCGAGATCGTCGCTCGTGGCAAGCGGCCAGGGGATGGGAGCTATCCCGGCGCAGGCAATCCGAGTCTCCCCCTCGGAGCGCGCGGCGGCAACGCCGACGAGCGGGAACGACCATTTCCGGCGGTCCGCGGCCTTGAGGTACACACTCGCCGCTGGGGCCGGCACGTCCAGCTCGAGGATGAGCTCGTCGGCGGCGAGGGTCGTCGTCGTTCGATCCTCCTCCGTCGGCAGCCGGTAGAGGCCGGCGAGCGGCAGCTCCCGTGCCGTCGTACGCAGCGTCGTCCCCAGCGCGAGCAGGGCGGCGGCAACGTCGGAAGGATGGGCCGAGGCGCAGAGCTCGTTGCCGAAGATCGCGTGCTCGCGGTGCTGGCCCTGCCTCGCATGGCAGCGGTCACCGCCGTGGAGGAAGCAGGGGAAGTCGAGCCGCCAGTACCAGCAGCGCGTCGCCTGGAGCAGGTTGCCGCCGACGGTGCCCATTGCACGGAGCTGCGGCGAGGCGGCCTGCGCGCACGCCTCCCGCAGTGCTGCTGGGACCCGCGTGTCGGCCTCGAGCTCGGCGAGGGTCGTGCCCGCTCCGATGCGCGTGCCTTGGATGCCGCGGGGCACGGCGCGGCGGACGTGGACGAGCCGCTCGGCGCTCGCGAGGCCCTCCCGGAGCAGGGGCACGAGCTCGGTGCCGCCGGCGAGCGCAACCGAGCCGTTCCCGAGGAGGCCGACCGCTTCCTCGGCGCTAGACGGCTGCCGGAGCTCCACGCTGCTTGCTCTTCGCGGCCTTCAGCGCCTTCAGCATCTCGTCGCGGGTGATCGGGAGCGAGCGGATGTCAGCCCCTGTCGCGTCGCGGATCGCGTTGGCGATCGCCGCGGCGGTCGGGACGATCGGCGGTTCGCCGAGCCCCTTGGCGCCGAGGTTCGTCAGGTGCTGGTCCGGCGCGTCGATCAGCTCGGTGATGATCTCGGGGACATCGGCGATCGTCGGCATTCGGTACGCATCGAGCGACTGGGTCAGCGGGATTCCCGTCTCGGCATCGAGCAGGCGCTCCTCGCTGAGCGTGTGGCCGATCCCCTGGATGATCCCGCCCTCGACCTGGCTCGAGGCGCCGAGCGGGTTGATCACCCGGCCGACGTCGTGGATCGCGGCGACGCGGAGCACGCGCACCTCGCCGGTCTCGACGTCGACGGCGACCTCGGCGACCTGGCAACCGAAGGTCAGCACCTGCATCCCGGTTGGGTTGGGGCCGCGCGCGCCCTTGCCGAGGACCTGTGCGGCATCGAGGAGACCGACCACCTCCTCGAGAGGGGTCGAGAGATTGCCGTCGGCGGAGACGACGATGCCGCCTCTGATCTCCAGCACGCGCTCCTCGAGGTCGTAGCGCTGCGCCGCGATCTCGAGGATCTGCCGTCTGGCGTCCGCCGCCGCAGCACGGACGGCAGGGCCCATCGAGGGCGTGGTCGACGAGCCGGCCGAGATCGATGCGAACGGCCCGCGCGCGGAGTCGCCGAGTTCGACGCGGACGCGGTCGAGCGGGACACCGAGCTCCTCCGCGGCGATCTGCGCCATCGCCGTCCGCGAGCCGGTGCCGATGTCCTGCATCGCGGTGACGACGGTCGCCCGGCCGTCGGAGCCGACGCGGATCCAGGCATACGAGGGCGGGCCGCCGCCGCCGTACCAGACCTGGCTGGCGAGGCCGACGCCGTACTTCCAGGTCTCGTCCGAGCGGGCACGCACCTCGCGGCGGCGCTCCCAGTGCGGCTCGGCGCGCGCATAGCACTCCATCAGGTTCTTCGAGGAGTACGGTCGCGAGTCGGTCGCGTGTGCGTAGTTCTGACGGCGCAGCTCGAGCGGGTCGACGCCGAGCCCGGCTGCGAGTTCGTCGAGCAGGCACTCGAGCCCGAACGTGCCCTCGACGTAGCCCGGAGCGCGAAATGCCTTCATCGGTGCCGTGTTCAGCTTTGCGCCGTGAAGCGTCGTCCGCACGTTGTCGCAGTCGTACAGCATCTGCATCGGGCCGTCGGTGCCGGCCACCCAGCCCGACCAGCCGACGGCGTTGACGAAGTCGCCCCCGAGCGCGACGATCGCCCCGTCCGAGCGGGCGCCCACCTTCAGCCGCTGGATCGTCGCGTTGCGGTTGCCGGCGGCGAGGTGCTCCTCGCGCCGGGTCAGCGCGCAGCGCACGGCGCGGCCCGTGCGCTTGGCGAGCTCGGCAGCGACGAAGGTGTATTCGCCCGGGTCGTTCTTCGAGCCGAAACCGCCGCCCATGTACTCGCAGATGACCCGGACCCGGTCGGGCGGGAGCCCGAGCTGCGAGGCGACCGCTTCCCGGATCCCCCAGATGTACTGCGTCGAGATGTAGACCTCGAGCGTTTCGCCCTCCCAGCGGCAGACGGCCTGGTGGGTCTCCATCGAGTTGTGGAGGACGGTCTGCGTGCGGTACTCGGCCTCGATGACGAGGTCCGAGCCGGCGAGAGCACGCTCGAAGTCGCCGCGCTCGGAGCTGCGGGCCTCCTGCAGGACCTGGTCGCGCGCGACCGCCTCGTCGGGATCGATCAGCGGCTCGAGGATCTCCCACTCGACGTCGATCAGCTCGAGCGCCCGCCGCGCCTGTCCGAAGGGGTCGGCGGCGACCGCCGCGACCGGTGCGCCGACGTAGCCGCACTCGTGCGTCAGCTGCTCGAGCTCGCCCGGCCCCAGCGCGCCGCGCACGCCGGGCTCCCCGAGCGCCGGCGCAAGGTCGAGCTCCCTCACGCGGGCATGGGCGTGTGGGCTGCGCAGAACGGCGGTGTGAAGCATCCCCGGGAAGTGGAGGTCGGCGGTGAAGCGGGCCTCGCCACGGCCGCGCTCGAGCGCGTCCTGTCGCGGGGCGGGCCGGCCGACGGTCGTCAGCGGCCCCGCGGGCCACTGCTCGAGCGGGTCCTCCTCGACGACGAGCCAAACCTCCTCGTACCTGCCCTCGACCTCCTTCTCGGTCCGGATCAGTCGCGCCACGTGCGAATCGCCTCCTCGATCTTCGGATAGGTGCCGCAGCGGCAGAGGTTGCCAGCCATTCGGTGCCGGATCTGCTCGGGCGTCGGCTCCGGCACCCCCTCGACGAGCGCGGCGGCCGAGACGATCTGGCCCGGCGTGCAAAAACCGCACTGGACCGCGTCGGCGCGGGCGAACGACTGGACGAGCGGGTGGTCGCGCAGGCCCTCGATCGTCGTCACCTCGCCCTCGACCGTATGCACGAGCGTGATGCACGAGAGCGTTGGGACGCCGTCCACCTGCACGGTGCAGGCGCCGCAGTGACCCTCGTTGCAGGCGATCTTCGTCCCCGTCAGGCCGAGGCGCTCGCGCAGGACCGCGGCGAGGCTTTCGCCGACCGGCGCCTCGAAGGTGTAGGCGCCACCGTTCACGCGCAGCTCAGGCACTCGTCGTCACCGCGAGGATGTCGGCGAGGTGGATCAGCCTGAAGGTGGCGCGAGCGGCGGCGATCCGGTCGGGCTCCTCCTCCTCGGGCAGCGAGCGCCAGAGGTCGCGCGCGGTCTCGAGCAGGTCGCGGATCTGCTCGACCTCGTGGGCGATGCCGTCCGTCTCCTGGCACGCGTTCAGCGCCAGCCCGAGGACGCCGACCGAGTCGGGTTGCCGCGTCCAGAGGAGCGGCGTGGCCATCGAGAGATACTGGTGGATCCGCGCGAGTTGCATCGGCTGGCTGAAGGTGTCGCCGCCGATCGGCTTGCTCGGCTCGAGCGGGGCGTCTCCGGCGGCGATCCGGCACGCGTTGCCCGAGAGCATCTCCCGCAGCTGCTCCCCGTCGAAACCGGCCATGCGGGCGGTGCGGATTCCGATCAGGAGGGAGGCCGGCTGTTGGCCGTAGGGGTAGTCGGATGCCCACACGACCTGCTCGGGCGGAACCCGCCGGTAGAAGTCGAGCAGGTCGATCGGACTCCAGACCGACGTGTCCCAGAAGACGCCCGGCTTGCCGGCGAGCCGGGTCGCGAGGGCCTCCAGGTCGGCAATCCCCGCGTGCGCGATGATCAGCTGCGCCTCGGGGAACTGCTCGACGAGTCGTGCGAGGTCGTCGGCGATCGGCGGCAGGCCGCGGCCGCCGTGGATCAGGATCGGCACCCGTTCGGCCGCCGCGAGCTCGAAGATCGGCGCGAGCCGGTCGTCGTTCAGCAGGAATCGCTGTGCGCGCGGGTGGAGCTTGATCCCGCGCGCGCCGAGGGCGAGGCAGCGCCTCGCCTCCTCGATCGGCGACTCGGTCAGGTCGAGACGCACGAACGGGATGAGGCGGCCGCCCGAGCGCTCGGCGAAGGCGAGCGAGCGGTCGTTCCCCGCCCGGAAGGCGGGCTCACGGTCGGGCTCGTCCAGGCAGAACATGAAGGCCTTCGTGATGCCATAGCGGGTCTGGATGCGCTCGAGATCCTCGAAGACGCCGCTCATCCCGTCGATGTCGTGGCCGAGGTGAACGTGGGCGTCGAAGATCTCAACGCCCTTCGGCAGCTCCTGCTGCAGCCGTCCGTCCCAGTCGTCGACGAGTTGCTGGGCTCGCTCGAGCGCGTCCTCCACGCTCGGAGTCTAGTGACGCCCTTCGGCCATGCGTCGGACGCCCGCGTGCCCCCGCCAAGCCACAAGGCGATCGCTCACTGGAACGAAGGCGGGAGCAGGCGCTGGAGGAAGACCCGCTCCGGCACCGCTCCCTCGTCCTGCGTGACGCCGTCGACCAGACACCCATCGCGCCGGGGAACGCGGTCGCCTCGATCGCCGTCGCTCGCACGCGGGGCGAGGCGAGGGCACAGCGGTACGCCAGCAGCACGGCCGGCGGGCAATGCGGTCAGTTCGGCGTGACGAAGACATCGATCGCGAGGTCCCGTTCGAGCGCGCGCCGCGCCTTGACCGACTCCGGAGCGAGGCCCGACGCACGGTGCCCCGCCGCCACGACGGCGCCAACGAGCGACGAGAGCTCGTATCCAAACGGCAGACCGCCAGAGCGGATGCCCGTGTCCTCGCCTTCGGGCCGCACGTCGACCGAGGGGAAGCGCTCGAACCCCGACGGCTCCTCCTCGATCCGCGTCGAGACCGCCTCCGAGAGGCCGCGAGGGCCTGCACAAGCGCGTCGCCTGCCCGCCGAAGTCGATGTCCCTGGTCCCCGGCATCGGCGTCGAGTCCGGCCCCAGCGCGAGCAGGAGCTCGACCGGCCGTTCGAGGCCGGCGAAGAGCTCCCGCAGGCATGCTTCCTCGGCAGGGCGGAAGATCGTCATCCGAGGCGGATAGGATCCGCGCCGTGTCCGACGTGCTGATCCACGCCGACTCGATCCGATCGCCGGAGCTGCGGCACGAGGTGCCGCTTCCCGTGCCGGACGCATTCCTCTACCTCGAGCGCGACGGCCGCCGCGTCGCCGTCGTCTCGTCCCTCGAGGCCGTGCGCGTCCGCGTTGCGGCGCCCGAGGTCGAGGTACTGACTTTGGAGCGCTTCGGCCAGGACGAGCTGATCGCACAGGGCCTCGTGTACCACGAGCTCGGCCGCGAGATCGCCGTCCGCGCCTGCCGCGAACTGGGGATCCAGCGAGCCGCGGTGCCGCCGACCTTCCCGCTGGAGCTCGCCGACCACCTGCGCGCGAACGGTGTCCACATTCAGGTTGACCGTGAGCTGTTCGAGGGCCGCCGCCGCCGCAAAAGCGCGACAGAAGTTGCAGGGATCCGACATGCGCAACGGGCCTGCGAGGCCGCGCTCGATGCCGCGCGCGAGCTGCTCCGCGGCGCCACGCCGTCCAACGGGACGCTCATGGTCGACGGCGAGCCGCTCACCTGCGAGTGGATCAAGCGCGTCGTCGAGAACGTGTTCGGCGAGCACGGCGTCGCAGCCGAGGAGTTCATCGTTTCGCACGGCGCCCAGACCGCGATCGGCCACGAGATGGGGCACGGCCGGATCGCGCCGAACGAGCCCATCGTCTTCGACCTCTTCCCGCGCGACCGCGAGACTGGTTGCTACTCGGACATGACCCGCACCTACGTCGTCGGCGACCCCCCCGACGAGATCCTCGAATACCACCGGCTCGCCAAGGGGGCACTCGACCGCGCGCTTGCCTCGACGCGGCCCGGCGTCAACGGGCGAAGGCTGATGGAGGAGGCCTGCGACTACTTTCACGAGGCCGGCTACAAGACGCCCCTCCACAAGGAGCCGGGCGAGGTGCTGGAGGATGGTTTCTTCCACGGGCTCGGCCACGGCGTCGGACTGGAGGTGCACGAGCGGCCCTGGGTCAGCCGGATCGGCGACGACCTCGTTCCCGGCGATGTGATCACTCTCGAGCCCGGCCTGTACCGTCACAACTACGGCGGGGTCCGGCTCGAGGACATCGTGCTCGTGACCGAGGACGGCCGCGAGAATCTGACCGACTACCCGTACAACCTGGAGCCGTGAGCCTGGAGCCGTGAGCGCGCTCGCAGCCTTCTGGGAACGCGCGCGGGTGCTACGAGCGCGTCGCGTGGTTCGACTCTCAGAAAGTCACGATGTACGTACAGCCTGGCTATTGCGCCGAGAGTGCACGCCGAGAATGCAACGCGACGGTCGAGAGGCTGGGGGAGGGAAACGGATTTCGCGGCCGGCGAGCCGTCGACCGGTGACCTGAGGCGGCCAGGCTCTGCCTGTCGGCTGTGAGAGAGTCGCTGAGAGCGAGCGCGTCCGGTTGAAAGCACTCCGGAGGTCGACGCCGGGCGAGGCTGACTGGCCCGCGGCCGAGCCGCAACGTTCCGCTTGCACTATCACCATGCGCGGAGC
>JBHEMK010000114.1:0-6956 GCA_046262635.1 Gaiellaceae bacterium | reverse complement strand
AGGGAGTTCTCGACGAAGGTCTACATCCCGGTCGTCGACGGGCGGGTACCGCTCTCCTGGCTTTGGTACGGCTTGCTGTTCCTGATCATCGCCGGAGCCGCGAACGGGGCCAACCTCACGGACGGGCTCGATGGGCTCGCGGCGGGCACGGGGATCATCTCGCTCTTCACGTTCACCGCGATGATGACCGTGTCGTACATCCGCTCGGGCACGCCCGGAAACCGCAACCTCACGCGGCTGGATCTCGCGATCATCGGTGCGGCGCTGATCGGCGGCGCGATCGGCTTCCTCTGGTACAACGCCTTCCCTGCGGAGGTCTTCATGGGCGACACGGGCTCGATGGCGATTGGCGGTGCGCTCGCCGCGTTCGCGATCATGACGAAGACGGAGCTGCTGCTCTTGCTGATCGCGGGCATCCCGGTGCTCGAGGCACTCTCGGTGATGATCCAAGTCTTCACGTTCAAGTGCTTGGGCCGCCGCGTTTTCCTGATGACGCCGATCCACCATCACTTCGAGATGAAAGCCTGGTCCGAGACGAAGATCATGGTGCGCTTCTGGATCCTCGCCGGGATCCTCTGTGCCGGGGCGTTCGCCCTCTACTACCGCTACTACTTCCGCAGGTGATGCGGATCGCCGTCCTCGGAGCGGCTCACGCCCGCGACGCCCTGCCGGAGGCGGACGAGATCGTCGTGCTTGATCCTGACGCTAATGCGCTGGTGCGGCTGCTGCGAGAGGTCGGCGATCCACGTTTCTCGTATCTGCTGGGAGAGCTGCCGGTATTGCCGCTTCCCGATGCCTGGGTCGACGGGATCGTCGGCGCCGACGGAGACGATCCCGAACTGCGCCGGATCAGCCGTTGACGCGCGTCGAGGCGTTAGGGCCAGCGTGGCCGTGTGCGGCCCGTGCGGCTTGCGGGAGCGTTCGCGCGGGATCATTCGCGCGGGATCATCCCGTTCGGTTGTCGTTGTCGAGGCAAGGCGCGGCGCGCGCCGCCTGGCGGCCGCCGAGAGGTCGTCTGGCTGCATACGCGCGGCAGGGGTAGGCCCGGCGCGCTGGAATCCTGCAAACGATGAACGGCCCTCCGCTCGATCTCCCCCGGCGTGTGCTCGTCGTCGGGATCGCCCGCTCCGGCCGCGCGGCAGCGCTCGCGCTGGCGCGCCGCGGCGTGCAGGTCATCGCCGCCGACCGCTCCGCCGCCGCCGACCCGGGCAGGCTTGCAGAGGCAGGCGTCGAAGTCCACCTCGGGATCGAGGAGGATTCGCTGTTGCAGGGTGTCGAGCTGGTGGTCAAGAGCCCGGGGGTGCCGGGAGAGTCGCCTCTGCCGGCGGCCGCGCGTGCGCGGAGGATCCCGGTCTGGAGCGAGATTGAGCTCGGCTTCCGCTTGCTGCCGGCCAACCCGCTCGTCGGCGTGACCGGGACGAACGGGAAGACCACGACCTCCGAGCTGCTCGGCGCCATCTTCCGCGCCGCCGGGCGGCCGGTCGAGGTCGCGGGAAACATCGGACGGCCGCTCGTCCAAGTAGCCGAGGCGATCGCGCCGGACGCGTGGGTCGTCTGCGAGCTCTCGAGTTTCCAGCTGGAGGACGTCCACGAGCTCGCGTGCGAGATCGCCGTTCTGCTCAACCTTGAGCCGGACCACCTCGACCGCTACGGGAGCTTCGAGACGTACCGCGACGCGAAGCTTCGGATTTTCGAGCGCTCCGGCGCCGCGATCGTCCCGCGCGGGCTCGGCCTGCCCGGGATCGCGTTCGAGGCGGCGGACCCGCTCCCGGCAGAGCCGCTGATCCCGGGCGTGCACAACCGGGAGAATGCCGCCGCTGCAACGGCAGCCGCTCGCGTCGCGGGCATCGACGACGCCGCGATCGCAGAGGCACTGCGGACGTTCCCCGGCGTTCCGCACCGTCTCGAGCTCGTGCGCGAGCTGCGCGGCGTGCGCTACATCAACGACTCAAAGGCCACCAACACGGCGGCGGCCAGGCGCGGGGTCGCATCCTTCGCTGCGCCGCTGCGCCTGATCCTCGGCGGCTCGCTCAAGGGTGAGAACCTCGAGCGCTTCGCGCGCGACCTGCCGCCGGCGGTCCGCTCCGTCCATCTGATCGGCGACGCGGCGGACGAGCTCGCGGCCGCGCTCGACCGCGCGGGGCGTCCGTATCAGCGGGACGGCAACCTCGCGACCGCCGTGCGCGGCGCGGCGGCCGAGGCCGAGCCAGGAGACGTCGTGCTTCTCTCGCCGGCGTGTGCCAGCTTTGACCAGTTCGACGGTTTCGAGCAGCGTGGGGACGCATTCCGCCGGCTCGTCGGGGAACTCGAGTGAGCAAGAGGCAGGAGGGCAACCTCGAGTCGCACCTGCTGATCCTCGTCACCCTCGCACTCGTTGCGTTCGGACTTGTGATGGTCTACAGCGCCACCTCGGCGTCCGCCGCGCTCGGCGGGCGCAGCCCGACCGGCTACCTCGAGCGGCAGGGGATCTACGCGGCGCTCGGTCTCGTGCTGATGATCGTGTTCGCGCGCACTGACTTCCGCAGCTGGAAGCGGGTCGCCCCGGGACTCGTGGTCACGGCGCTCGTCCTCTGCGCGGCCGCGCTGGTCGTCGGCGTCAGGATCAACGGCGCGCGCCGCTGGATCGCCTTCGGGCCGGTGGCGTTTCAGCCGTCGGAGGTGGCGAAGCTCGCGCTCGCAGTCTGGGCGGCCGCCTACTTCGCCCGCAGGCCGGCGCCGCACTCGCTGAAGGAGCTTGCCCGTCCGACGGGCCTGCTCGTCGGCGTCTTCTGCCTGCTGATCGTGGCCGAGCCGGACCTCGGGACGGCAATCACGATCGTCGTCATGGTCGCCGCGGTCCTGCTGATCTCGGGTACGCGGCTGCCGACACTCGGGTCGGCGTCCGGGATCGTCGTCGGGCTCGGACTTGCGTCGGTCGCAATCTCCACGTACCGGCGGGCGCGCTTTTTCACGTTCCTCGACCCGTGGAAGGACCCACGCGGCGCCGGTCTGCAAAATGTCCAGGCGTTGATCAGCCTGGGCTCGGGCGGCGTCTTCGGACGTGGCCTCGGCCAGGGGATCGAAAAGATCCACTATCTGCCGGAGGCCCACACCGACATGATTCTGGCAGTGATCGGAGAGGAGCTCGGCCTCGTGGGCGTCGCCGCGCTGCTCGCCGCCTACTGCTCGTTCGCCTACGCTGGGCTGCGCCTCGCGTTGCGCTGCAAGGATCCGTTCGGGAAGCGCCTGGCCGCGGGCTTGACCGCACTGATCTGCGGGCAGGCCGTGATCAACGTCGCGGCGGTGCTCGGGCTCGCCCCCCTGACCGGAATCCCGCTCCCGTTCGTCTCCTACGGCGGCTCCTCGCTCGTCGTCGACCTCCTCTCCGTCGGGATCCTCCTTAACATCGCCCGTAGCCATGGAGCAGAAGCACGAGCTGAAGTGCGTGATCGCAGCCGGGGGGACGGTCGGCCACGTCGCGCCGTCGCTAGCGGTGGCCGAAGCTCTGCGCAGGCGCGGAGTGGCGGTGACCTTCGCCGGGTCGCCGGACCGCGTCGAAGCACAGCTCGTTCCTGAGGCGGGCTTCCCCTTCGATCCGTTCCGCGTCGAGGGCATTCCTCGGGCGGTCGGCCCGGGCCTCGTGCGGGCGCTCTCCCGCGCTGTCGCGGCCCAGCTTGCGGCAGTCCGGATCCTGCGACACCGCCGGCCCGACGTCGTGCTCGGAGGCGGCGGCTACGTCGCGGGACCGGTGGTGCTCGCGGCCGGGCTGCTGCGGATTCCGGCCGCGCTGATGGAGGCTGATGCGCATCTCGGGTTGGCAAACCGGCTCGCGGCGCCGGCGGCCCGGCGCGTGTTTCTGGCGTATCGCCTCGATGGTCGGAACGGCGCCAAGTACAGCGTCGTCGGCCGCCCGATCCCGTCCTCCTCCCGCGCCGGCGATCCCGAAGCGGCGCGCCGACGGCTGCTCCGCGAGCTGCCGGGCCCGGTCGTGCTCGTCTTCGGCGGCTCGCAGGGGGCGAAGCGCCTCAACGAGCTCGCCTACGACGCGTTCGCGTGCCAAGGCCCGACTGTCCTTCACGTCTGCGGCCGGCGGGACTACCCGCAGCTCGAGCGCCGGCGGCGGCGGGTGGGCTACGTGCTCGTCCCCTACGTCGACGACTTCGGCGACGCGCTCGCGGCGGCGGATCTCGTGGTGGCGCGGTCGGGCGGCTCGGTGTGGGAGGTGGCCGCCGCGGGCAAAGCGGCGATTCTCGTTCCGTTCCCGCACGCGACGGCCGACCATCAGGCGAAGAACGCCCGCTACTTCGTCGAGGCCGGCGGCGCCGTACTTGTTCGGGAGGGCGAGCTCGACCTGCGCCGAGAGGTGGAGGAGCTGCTCGGCCATCCGGAGCGGCTGGCCGCCATGGGTGAGGCGATGCGCAGGGCGGCGAGGCCGGAGGCCGCCGAGGAGATTGCCCAGGAGCTGATCGAACTTGCATCCACTTGACGGTCGTCGGATCTGGTTCGTCGGAATCGGCGGCGCCGGGCTCTCCGCGTACGCGCAGCTCGCCCGGGCCTGGGGCGCCGAGGTCGGCGGCTGGGATCGGATCGTGACGCCGTACCTCTCGCAGCTCGCAGACATCGCGATCGAGATCTCGCCGGAGCCGTCAGCTCCGGCGGCGGGTTGGGAGATCGTCGTTTCGACGGCGTACGTGGACCGGGTCGAGGGTGCTCCGCGTGCCGAGCTGCTCGCCGAGCTCGTCTCTCTTCGGCGTTCGATCGTCGTCGCCGGCGCGCATGGCAAGACGACCACCGCCGGCATGATCGCGTTCTGTCTCGAGCGGCTCGGGCTCGATCCTGCCTTCCTGGTCGGCGGTGAGCTGCCGCAGCTGGGCGGCAATGCGGGCACCGGCGAGGGCTGGCTCGTAGTCGAGGGGGACGAGTCGGACCGCTCAGTCGCGTCCCTCCGGCCCGAGGTCGCCGTTCTGCTCAACGTCGATCTCGACCATCACACGACCTTCGGCTCGCGCGCGGAGGTGGCCGCGCTGTTCGACGCCTGGCTCGCCGAGGTGCCGCACGTCGTGCGCGCCGAGTCGCTCGAGCCGGTCGCGCTCGAACTGCGGGTGCCGGGGGAGCACAACCGGCGCAACGCGGCGGCGGCCCTGGCTGCGCTCGAGCTCGCGGGCGTCCGGCGAACGGACGCAGAGCGCGTGCTCGTCGAGTTCGAAGGTGCCGGCCGGCGTCTCGAGCCGAAGGGCAAGGCGGGCGGCGTCGCCGTGCTCGACAGCTACGCGCACCATCCGGCAGAGATCGCCGCCGACCTTGCGGCGGTGCGGGAGGGCGGCTCTGCCGGGCTCCTCGTCGTGTTCCAGCCGCATCTCTACTCGCGGACGCTCCACCTGGCGCACGGGTTCGCTGTGGCGCTCGCCGCCGCTGACGCGGTCGTCGTCACGGACGTCTACGCCGCCCGGGAGCAGCCGCTCGACGGCGTGACCGGCAGGCTCGTCGTCGACGAGCTCGCGCGCATTCGACCCGGCATGCGGATCGGCTGGGCACCGGCCGTCGAGGATGCGGCGCCCATCGTCGCGAGCTGGGCCCGGCCGGGCGATGTCGTGCTGATCCTCGGGGCGGGCGACGTCGGCCGTGCGGTGCCGCTCGTGCTGGCGGCGGTGGCGTGAAGATCGAGGAGGGCGTCCCGCTGGCGCGGTTGACGACGCTCGGGACCGGCGGCCCTGCCCGCGCCCTCGTGCGTCCGGAGACCCTGGCGGAGCTCGGAGCGGCGCTCCGCTGGGCCTCGGAGCGCGACCTCGGCGTGGCGACGGTCGGCCTCGGCTCCAACCTGCTCGCCGCGGACGAGGGGGTGGAGCTGCTCGTGGTGCGGCTCGCGGGCGAGCTGGCTGCTGCGGAGGTGCACGGGGAGCTGCTCGTCGCCGGCGGCGGCGCGCCGAACGCGGTCGCCCTCCATCGGGCGCGTGCCGCCGGGCTCGGCGGGCTCGAGTTTGCGTGCGCGATTCCTGGCACGGCGGGCGGAGGCGTCTGGATGAACGCGGGCGCGTACGGGAGCGACTGGGCCGGGATCATGGTGAGGGCGCTCGTCGTGACGGCAGAGGGAGCCGGCTGGCTGGGGCCGGAAGAACTCGGCATGAGGTACCGGCACTCCGACCTCAGTCACAGCCAGGTGATCGCGCAGGTGGAGTTCCGCTTGGCGCCTCGACCCGCCGCCGAGATCAAGGCGCGGGTCGCGCAACTGCAGGCGCAGCGGAAGGCGGCCCAGCCGACGAATAAGCGGACCTTCGGGAGCGTTTTCAAGAACCCCGAGCACGAGCTGACGGCGGGCCTGATGCTCGAGGCATGCGGACTCAAGGGGCACCGGATCGGCGGCGCGCTGATCTCGCCGAAGCACGCGAACTTCATCGAGAACGCCGGCGGGGCCCGCTCGGGGGAGGCACTGGCGCTGATGGCAGAGGCCCGCCGTCGCGCGAGCGAGAGGTTCGGCGTCGCGCTCCGCCACGAGGTCGAGTTGCTCGGGCCACTCGAGCTGCCGCTCCTCTGAGGCGGGTGCAGGCTCCGCGGTTGCCGGCTCTCGTCACCGCCTCGAGAGGGAGTACGGCCCCGCCTCCGAGCGTCTCGATCGGGCAGAGTGAAGCCGGCGGGGGCCGGGACGGCGAGACGCTGACACATCAACGCGGCGGACGAGGTAGGAGCCTGCGTCGGCACGGCGAACTTGGTCGCGTGGCTCGCAAGCGACGAGGGCAGGAGCGTGCGCGCGCAGCGGCGCTTCCGGCCCGGGGTGGGCCCGTCGCGGGGCAGGCCCGGCTGTCCCGCCTGCTGCCCTCGGGGCAATCCTTGCTGGTCGGCTTCGCGCTGCTCGCGCTCGGGGCGGGCGCCTATGCGGGCGCGCGCGAGACCTCGATCTTCGCCGTTCGCCGGATCGAAGTCGTGGGTGCGCGGGGTTCGCTCGCGGCCCAGGTCCGGCGCGCGATTCGCGGCTTCGCGGG
>JBHEMK010000113.1:0-13914 GCA_046262635.1 Gaiellaceae bacterium | reverse complement strand
GACGCGCTCGGGATCGCGACCGGCGAGCCGGTGATGCTCGTCGAGCGGACGGCCTACAGCGCGTCCGGTCGGGCGCTCGAGCTCTCGCACGACCTCTTCCGCGGCGACCGCACCCGCGTCGTCTGGGAATCCGAGCTGAGGATCGAGGGGCCGTGAGCGCCGCCCGCGCGATCGTCTTCGACTTCAACGGAACGCTCTCCGCCGACGAGCCGATCCTCTGCCAGATCTTCAGCGAGCTCTTCGCCGAGCACGGCAAGCCGCTTGCG
Source organism: Gaiellaceae bacterium (assembly GCA_046262635.1). GTDB lineage: Bacteria > Actinomycetota > Thermoleophilia > Gaiellales > Gaiellaceae > JBHEMK01. The sequence goes on along the minus strand of JBHEMK010000113.1, from coordinate 13,648 downwards.
GCGCAGCAGTACTTCGACCACCTGGCCGGGCAGTCCGACCCCGAGATCGTCTACCGCTGGCTCGGGCGGGACCATCCGGACGCCGAGGCGGTGATCGAGGAGCGGGTGCGGCGCTACCGTGCGGCCGTGTCGGACGGCTCGACGATCCACGAGCCGGTCCGGGAGGCGGTTCGCTACGCCGCCGAACGGGTGCCGGTGGCGATCGTCTCGGGCGCGGCTCGGGCCGAGATCGAGCAGGTCCTGGAGGCGGCGGGACTGGCCCCGCTCTTCCGCGGGATCGTCTCCTCGGATGACGTGATCGAAGGCAAGCCGGATCCGGAGGGCTACCTGAAGGCCCTGGGCCTGCTGGAGGGGGTCGCGGCGGCAGACGTGCTCGTCTTCGAGGACACGGAGGCCGGCGTCGCCTCGGCGAAGGCCGCGGGCATGCGCGTCTTCGCGGTCGGCGGCACCCTGGCACCCGCCCGGCTCGTCGAGGCCGACGAACTGGTCGAAGCCATCACGCCTGCCCTGATGCGCCGTGTCCTCGGGTGACCCCCCCGGGGAGCGGGCCCGCCGTGCTCGCTGCGCGAGAACCCTCGTGATCGCGCACCGGGGGGCCTCCTGGGACCTGCCGGAGAACACCCTGCCGGCCTTCGAGCGCGCGATCGAGCTCGGCGCCGACTACGTCGAGTTCGACGTCCACGCGCGGCGGGACGGCGCGCTCGTCGTCACGCACGGCCCGCCGCGCGACCGCGCAGGCCTGCCGATGCTCGAGCAGGTGCTCGCGCTCTGCCGTGGCCGGATCGGCGTGATGGTCGAGCTCAAGACGCCCTACCGCTACCGGCGCCACGACGTCATCACCCGCACGCTGGCGATCCTCGACGACGAGGCCGTCGTCGTCTGCTTCCAGCCAGGCGCGCTCGAGGAGGTGCGCCGGCTCCGCCCCGGCCTGCGCACGGTTCAGCACGTCGGCTACGGCGTCTCCGTCCGCCGCGCCGCGGCGGCCTGGGCGGCGGGCTTCGAGAACTCCCGCGCGACTCCGCGCGCGATCCGCCACGCGCAGGCGCTCGGGCTCGAGACGGCCGTCTACACGGTCAACGAGCCGACCAGGATGCTCGAGCTCGCCGGGCTCGGCGTCACCGGGATCTTCACGGACCGGCCCGAGCTTGCCCGTCTGACGCTGGCTCAACTGCGAGGCTGAGCAGCCTCGCCCCCTCGGCGGGCACGTGGGCGACCACCCGGCTGCCGGGCGGCAGCGCCGCCGCCCGGGCCGTCGAGAGGTCGGCGATCAGCTCGCTGTCGCGCCCGATCACCTTCACGCGCGTCACCGGCCCGAGGAAGGTGTGCGTCACGACCTCGCCGACGATCAGGTTGTCTCCGCCGCCGGTGCCGTTTCCCGCCGCGGTCAGTTCGAGCGTCTCGGGGCGGATCAGGACGAGCACGCGCTCCCCCCGCTCACGCCCGCGCGCCGCGTCGACCTGGAGCCTGATGCCGCCGTGATCGACGTGTCCGCTCGCAGGATCGGCGACCGTGCCCTCGAGCCGGTTCATCGTGCCGATGAACTCGGCGACGAACGGCGTCGCCGGAGCGGTGTACATCTCCGCGGGCTTCCCCATCTGCTCGATGCGCCCGGCGTACATGACGGCGACGTGATCGGAGACGGCCAGTGCCTCCTCCTGATCGTGAGTGACGTAGAGCGTCGTGATCCCGAGCTCGAGCTGGATGCGGCGGATCTCCTCCCGCAGCTGCACGCGCACCTTCGCGTCGAGCGCCGAGAGCGGCTCGTCGAGGAGCAGGACGCGCGGCTCGATCGCCAGGGCCCGGGCGAGCGCGACCCGCTGCTGCATGCCGCCCGAGAGCTGGTGCGGGTACCGGTCGGCCGCGTGCCCGAGCCCGACCAGCTCGAGCAGCTCGCCGACGCGGCCGTGCCGCTCGCCCTTTTTCTTGCCGCGGATCCGAAGGCCGAACTCGACGTTGTTCCGCGCCGTCATGTTCGGGAAGAGGCTGTACGCCTGGAAGACCATGCCCATGTCGCGGCGGTTCGGCGGCGTGCGCGTCAGATCCTTGCCGTCGACGACGATCGAGCCCAGGTCGGGCCGGTCGAATCCGGCCACGAGCCTCAGCGCCGTCGTCTTCCCGCAGCCCGACGGCCCGAGCAGCGAGAGGAACTCGCCCTGCTCGAGCCCGATGTCGATCGAGTCGAGGGCGACAACCGGCCCGAAGGTCCGCCGTACCCCCTGGAGCTCGAGGAACGCCATCAGCGCGTCGCCGCGATCTGGACCGGGCGGGCAGTTCGGCCTCGGCCGACAAAGAGGAGGGCCAGCATCGCGAGCCAGGTGATCCCGAAGCTCATCAGCGTGACCGCCGCGGCCGGGTAGGCCTTCGTCTCGTTGACGTACTGGATGTAGATCGGAAACGTGTGGAAGGCCGAGAGGTTCGCGATCGTGAACTCGCCCATCACGATCGCGAGCGCGAGGAACGAGCCGCCGAGCGCCGCCGAGCGGATGTTCGGCAGGATCACCCTGGCGAGCGTCGTCAGCCAGCTCGCCCCGAGGCTCTGCGACGCCTCGCTCAGCGTATGGACGTCGATCGCCCGGAACCCCGCGTCGAGCGCAAAGAACATGTACGGGAATGCGAGGATCACGTACGCGGCGACCAGGAAGCCCCAGGGCTGGGCGTAGAACCAGCTCGGGCTGCCCTTGTAGAAGCTCAGCAGCCCGACGACCATCACGATCGGCGGCACGACGAACGGGATCAGCGCGAGAAAGGCGATCACCGGCCGCAGTTTCGGGACCTTCAGGTGCACCAGGTAGATCGTCGGCACGAAGAGGATCAGGCTGATCGAGATCGTCTCGAGCGAGAGCAGGAACGAGACGCGTAGACTCCGCCAGAACTCCTGGTCGTGCACGATCGTGCCGTAGGAGCCGAGCGAGCAGCACGTGCCCGTCTGCTGGGCCTTGAGGCTGAAGAGCAGGGTCGCGACGAGCGGGATGACGAAGTAGGCCGCCCCGATCAGCAGCCAGATCACGGCACTCGGGGCCACCCTGGGCTTCTTCATCGGGCCCACCGCGCCGCGCGCCGCTGCAGCGGGATGTAGACGAGCATCATCACCGCGAGCACGACGAACATGCCGAAGGCGAGCGCCTGCGCCAGGTGCGGGTTGTCGAGCACGTTCCCCTGGTAGTAGGCCCCGATCAGGATCGGCACGATGTTCACCGCCCCGGAGGTGAGGCTGTAGGCCGTGGCGTAGGCCGCGAACGAGTTGCCGAAGAGCAGGATCATCGTCCCGAGGATCGACGGCATCAGCACCGGCACCCCGATGTGGCGCCAGAACTGCCACGAGCTCGCGCCGAGGTTCGAGGCCGCCTCGCGCCACTCGCGCTTGAGGCCGTCGATCGCGGGCGCGATCACGAGGATCATCAGCGGGATCTGGAAGTAGAGGTAGACGATCTCGACCCCGGTCTTCGTGAAGAGGTTGAAGCCGTGGGCGTAGAGGTCGAGGTGGAGCTGGTCACGCAGGAACGAGGTGACGATCCCGATCGTGCCGAGCGTGGCGATGAATGCGAATGCGAGCGGGATCCCGCCGAAGTTCGCGGCCACGCCGGAGAACGTCGTCAGCCCGGAGCGGATCCAACGGGGCGTCCCCTCCCGGATCGCCGCGTACGCGATCCCGATGCCGAGGGCGCCGCCGATCAGCGCGGTCACGGCGCTGATCTCGATGCTCGTCTTGTAGGCGTCGATGTACGGATGCTTGAAGAGCTGGGTGAGGTTGCCCGTCGTCCAGCCGCCGTGGAGGCCCTTGAACGCGCCAACGAGGACGTCGCCCGCGGGCAGGAACAGAAACAGGAGGGCGTAGACGAAGAACGGCAACGTCCCGATCCACGCGAGGGAGAAGCGCCTCCGGCCGGAGGCGACACCCGGCCGGAGCGCTTCCGGTGCTGCCTGGCTGGCCAGCTAGGCCCCGACCTTGCTCGGCCAGTCGCTCGCGATCTTCGCCTTGGCGGCGGACTGCTGGGCGCTCGTCGCGAACCGCACCCTGGCGTAGAGCGCGGCCGAGGGCAGCGCCTTGAGCAGGCTCGCGGGGATCTTCTTCCGCCTCGCGAGGTCCTGGAACCGCGCGGGATGCGAGAAGCCCTTCAGCCAGAGGATCTGGCCCTGGTCGGAGTAGACGAACTCCTGCCACAGCCTTGCCGCCCACGGGTGCGGGGCGCTCGCGTTGATCGCCTGGCAGTAGTACGCGCCGTAGACGCCGTCGGCGGGGACCGTCACCTTCCATCTCGCCGCCGGGAACTCGGCCACGTACGCGAGGTTGAGGTAGTCCCAGTCGATCACGATCGGCGTCTGTCCCGAGGCGACCGTCTGCGGCGTGCCCTGGACGGGCAGCCAGTTCCCGCTCTTCTTCAGCTGGGAGAAGAACTCGATCCCGGGACCGACGTCGCCGGCCGAGCCGCCGTTGGCAATCGCCGCCGCGATCACGCCTGCGACGGCGGAGCCCGACGTCAGCGGGCTCCCGTTCAGCGCCACCTTGCCTCGGTAGTCGGGCTTCAGCAGGTCCTTGAACGTCCTCGGCGGGGTCTTGACGATGCTCTGGTTGTAGCCGATCGAGATCGCACCCCAGTAGTCGCCCGCCCAGTAGCCGCGGGTGTCCTTCATCTTGCGAGGGATCGTCCCGAAGTGCGAGTTGAAGTAGCGGGCGAACAGACCCTCCGCCGTGCCGGAGATCGCGAATGGAGGGCCGTCGTCGACGACATCCGGCGCGCGCGAGTCGCCCTTGAGCGAGCGGACCGCCTGGTTCTCCTCCGCCGAGCTCCCGTTCGGGTTGTCGTTCGTGATCGGGATCCCGTACTTCTTCTGGAAAGTGCTCATGATCTCGCCGTAGTTCGCCCAGTCGGGGGGCAGGGCGATCGTGTTGAGGTGGCCTTCCTTTTTCGCGTTCGCGATGATCTGCTTGAGGTGCCCCGCGCCCTTGAGCGGGCCCGCTTCCGCGCGCCCGCGCGAGGCGAACGCCGCCGCCGGCGCCCCGAGGACGGTAAGGCCGACAGCCGCCGCGGCGCTGCGCCGCAGCATCTGCGAGCGGCTCATCCCCTCCTCGTCGAGCTTGGCCCAGAACTCGAGTTCCTGGGCTTCGTAATCCTCCATGTACCCTCCCGGTCGGAACGAATTGTGAACGAGCTTAGGGCGGCGGCGTCCGGGTTTCAATAGGGTCCGCCGGCGGTCACCGTACGTGCCTCAGGTTCACCCTCCGTCACCAGGGGTGGAGTAGGCTCCTGCCGTGACACCGTTCGAGGGCGACGGCGTGTGGCTGCGGTGCGCGCTGCACGCCCACAGCACGAATTCCGACGGTGAGCTGCCGCCCGAGAAGCTCGTCCGCCACTACGAGTGGGCCGGCTTCGACGTGCTCGCGATCACAGACCACTGGGTCCGGACGGCCGAGCCCTCGACCGAGCGGCTGCTCGTGCTCCCGAGCACGGAGCTGAACGCCCAGGCCGGCGGCCCCGAGCAGGATGCGCACGTGCTCGCGCTCGGGCTCGCGGCCGACCCCGAGCTGCCGGCGGGTGAGTTCGCGAGCCTGGCCGAGACGGTCGCGTGGATCCACGAGCAGCTGGGCGTTCCGTATCTCGCGCACACCTACTGGAGCGGGCTGCGCACCGAGCAGTTCGAGCAGTGCGCGGGGCTCGTCGGGATCGAGATCTGGAACGCCGGCTGCGAGCTCGAGGTCGGCCGCGGCGACGCGACGCTCCAGTGGGACGAGGCGCTCGAGCGTGGCAGGCTCCTGTACGGGATCGCATCGGACGACTCGCACCACCCGGGCTACGACAGCGCGCTCGGGTGGACCTGGGTGCGGGCCGGGGAGCGCTCGCAGGAGGCGGTGCTCAGGGCCCTGCGCGAGGGCCGGTTCTACAGCTCGACCGGGCCGGTGATCCACGAGCTCGAGCTGGCCGAGGACCACGTCGTCGTGCGCTGCAGCCCAGCCGCGAGCGTGACGCTCCTGGCCGGCCGGCGCCGCGGCGCACGCGCCAACGCCGGACGGCTCGGCTATCCGCATGCCTCGGAGATCCTCGGGCGAAACGACGCCGGCCTGATCACCGCCGCACGGCTCGAGCGGCCGGGGCGCACCCCGTACGGGCGGGTCGAGCTGGCGGATCCGGAGGGCCGGCGCGCGTGGACGAATCCGCTCTGGATCTCGTGAGTCGCGGGGACGCACTCTCCCAGCTCGGCGAGCGCCGCTTCGACCTGCTCGTGGTCGGCGCGGGGATCGTCGGCGCCGGCATCGCCTCGGCCGCCGCGCACGAGGGGCTCGCCGTCGCGCTCGTCGACCGCGGCGACTTCGGCGGCGGCACCTCCAGCGCCTCGTCGAAGCTGATCCACGGCGGCCTCCGCTACCTCCGGCTGGGTGACGTCGGACTCGTCCGCGAGGCCCACGAGGAGCGGCGGATCCTGATGCAGGTGGTTGCGCCCCACCTCGTCCAGCAGCTGCCGTTCCTCTTCCCGCTCTACGACGGCGGGCCGTACCGGCCCTGGGTCCTCCAGACCGGAATCGCCGTCTACTCGACACTCGCCCGCGCGAGGCTGAACGGGCTCGTCGAGCCGGAGCGGGCGCGGAGGATGGTGCCCGACCTCAACGTCGAGCGGCTGCGGAAGTGCGGCCTCTACGTCGACTGCTGGACCCACGACAGCAGGCTGACGCTCGCGAACGTCAGGGCCGCAGCCGAGGCAGGCGCGACCGTCGTCAACTACGCCGAGGTGCAGGAGCTCCGGCTCCAGGGCGGTCGCGTCACCGGCGCCGAGATCGCGGTGGACGGCCGCACGGTGCCGGTGCGGGCCCGGGTCGTCGTCAACGCCGCCGGGCCGTGGCTCGATTCGCTGCGCAGGCTCGAGGATCCTCGCGCCGGGCGCTCGGTGCGGCTCAGCAAGGGCGTCCACCTCCTGCTCGAACCCGAACGAAGCTGGTCCGCGGCGATGACGATCCCGCACGACCGGGTGCGGGTCAGCTTTGCCGTGCCGTGGGAGGGGATGCTGCTGCTCGGCACGACCGACACGCTCTACGAGGGGGAACCCGACGGCGTCTCAGTCGACGAGGCCGACGTCGAGCAGGTCATCGCCGAGGCCGGCGTCGCAGTCGATCCAGGGCTCCTGCAGCGCGAACGCGTGCGGGCGGCGTTCGCGGGCCTGCGCGTGCTGCCCGGTGGTGGCGGCACGACCGCGAGCGCACGCCGCGAGACGGTGTACACACGCGGCGCGGGCGGAATGCTGAGCGTCGCCGGCGGCAAGCTGACGACCTACCGGCGGATCGCGCTCGAGGCGCTCGAGGAGCTCAGGGAGGACCTCGGTCTTCACCGGCTCGACCGGCGACCGAGGCCGCTGCCGGGGGCGACCGGCCTCGACCGGGTCTCGTTTCCGGTCGAGCTCGATCCGGCCACGCGCTCGCACCTGCTCCACCTCTACGGCTCGCTCGTGGCAGAGGTGCTGGCGCCCGCGAGCGAGGATCCGCTGCTGCTCGAGCCGCTCGCGGCCGGCGCCCCCGACGTGGCCGCGCAGGTGCTCTACGCGGCGCGCAGCGAATGGGCGTTGAACGCGGAGGATGTCCTCCGGCGCCGGACGACGCTGGCGCTGCGCGGGAAGGCCGATCCGCACGTCGCCGCGCGGGTGGAGTCGTTGCTAGGCCGGCACGAGCATGAGCTGGCGGTACTGGGCGAGACCTGAGACGCCGACACCGACGAGCCGCAAGGCTCCCGGGCGATCCTCCAGGCCACGGTCGAGCAGCCGGCACGCCAGCTCGCCGATTTCGTCCGCGCCGTCGATCCCCGCTCTCAGCGAGGTCGAGCGGCTGCGGATCGAGAAGTCCGCGTAGCGCAGCTTCGCCGTCACCGTGTGGGCGCTCTGGCGGGTGGCCTGGAGCCTCTTCGCCACCTCGGCAGCCAGTCCGCGCAGCTCCTCGTGCAGCCGCTGCCGGTCGGTCAGGTCGCGGGCGAAGGTGTTCTCCACGCTGATCGAGATTCGCTCGGTCGCGAGCTCGAGACCGCGCGCGTCGATCCCGCGGGCCCGGTCTTGGAGCATCCGCCCGACACTGCCCGGCAGGAGGCGCCTCAGCGACCCGTCGTCGAGCGCAGCGAGCGCGCCGATCGTCTCGACGCCGGCGGAGAGCAGGCGCTCCTCGGCCTTCGGCCCGACCCCCGGCAGCTTGCGCACGGCGAACGGTGCGAGAAACCGCCGCTCGGACCCGGCGGGGACGACGACGATCCCGCCCGGCTTGCGCCGGTCGCTCGCCACCTTGGCCACCACCTTGCACGAGGCGACCCCGAGCGAGCACCTGAGGCTCGTCGCGGCCCGGACCGCCGTCTGCACGGCTTCGGCGATCGCGCGCGCCGCCAGGAAGTCGGCCGCGACCCCGCCGAGGTCGAGGTAGCCTTCGTCGAGCCCGGTCCGCTCGACCGTCGGCACCACCTCCCGCACGGTCGACCAGACGGCCTGCGAGTAGTCGCGGTAGAGCGAGTGGCGGGAGCGGATGAAGACGACGTGCGGACAGCGTCGCAGCGCCTCCGCGGAGCTCATCGCCGACTGGATCCCGTATGCGCGGGCCTCGTAGTTCGCGGTCGCGACGACGCCACGCCCGTGCGGGTCGCCCCCGACGACGAGCGGCTTCGAGCGGAGGCTCGGGTCCTCGAGCTCCTCCACCGCGGCGAAGAAGGCGTCGAGGTCGAGGTGGGCGACGATCATGCCCTAACCGTAGAGAACGTCCCGGACCACGCCGGCGGCCGCCCGGAGGCGGCCGCCGGCGTTCATCGAAAGGCCTAGCGGCCGTCCGAGAAGCCCAGAGTGTTCCCGACATGGTGGCCCGCATTCCCCGTCTTGGGGCCGGCCGGCTGGTACGCGCCGAGCACGGCGGCGAAGCCGGCGAGGGCCACGAGGGTGAGCAGCTTCCGCATTCTGTTCACCTCCTTCCTAGAACTCGACGTCCTGCAGGGCCTCGGCGGCCCTGCGATACAGAACGGCGGTCCCGCGGTCGTCGCCGCGTGCCGCTGCGAGCTCGGCCCGCGCCTGCCAGGCGAGGGCGCGATGGCTTGCGGACGAGAGGCGGGAGAGGCTGTCCTCGGCCTGGGCGAGGACTTCCGCGGCCTCGTCGAGCCTGCCCTGGGCGATCAGAGCGCGCCCGACCACAATCTGGGCGTTGCCGATCTCGTCGAGAAAGTCTTCACGGCCTGCGAGCAGCTCGAGCGCGTGTCGGGCCTGGCGCTCCGCCAGCTCGACGGCGCCGCTGCGCAGGTGGATCTGCGCGAGGGAGGACTCGGCCTGGCCCGCGTCGCCGTCGCTGCCGTGCTCCAGCGCGATCGCGAACGCGTTCTTCAGGTGCTCGACCGCCTGCTCGGGCCGCTCGAGCAGGAACTCGAGGCCGCCGAGGTTGTTGCGGAGCCGGCCGACGTTGATGTGGTCGTCGTGCGACTCGTAGATCACCCGGGCCTGCTCGGCCAGCGCGCGCGCCCGACGCCAGTTGCCGCTGCGCTCGGCGACGATCGAGGCCTGGAACGTCACGTGCGCCACGGTCAGCTCGTCCTCCAGCTCGCGAGCGAGCTCGAGCGCACGCTCGATGTCCTCGCGCGCGGCCTCGAGGTCGCGCTGCCGGCGCCAGCAGCGCGAGCGCCACTCGAAGACATGGGCGCGGAGCCGGTCGCACGGGTATCCGGACCCCTCGGCGAGGGCGAGCGCCTCCGTGAACGAGGCCAGGGCCGTGTCGACGGAGGAGAGCTTGTAGCGGCAGACGCCGAGCCGGTAGAGAACCTCGGCGCGCTCGACATCCGAAAACGCCTCGAGCTCTGCGAGTGCGCGGGCCCGGTCGAGCAGCGCCACTGCGCGGTCGAGCTCGCCCAGGTACATGAGCGCCCAGCTCAGCGCCCAGCACGAGCGCAGCTCGAGCTCCGGGGCGTGCACCGAGTGCGGCAGGGCCGAGAGGAGCTCGACCGCGCGCTCGTACTCCTGCGCCTCGACGGCATGCTCGGCCTCGACGAGCACGATGGCAACGCTCTCGTAGTCGCTCCAGATCTGGCCGGTGACGAGGAAGCCTGCCTCGACATCGAGCTGGTCGGCGATCCAGGCGACCGTCTCGGAGGTGGGCCGGGTGCGGCCCCGCTCGATCTGGCTGAGGTATTCCTTCGTGAAGCGCGCTCCGGCCAGCTCGGTCTGCGTCAGGCCGTGTTCGACGCGCAGCTCGCGGATGCGCGAGCCGAGGCCGGCCGTGGCGGTCGGCGGCAGGGCTCGGGGCGGCGTGAGGGTGCGGCTCGTCATTGTGCGGCTCGTGATCGTGCGCGTCGTCTCCGTCGCATCGTCCCCCGTCTGCGGGGGAGCGCATCCCGCTTCCGGGGGACGCGGCATCCCTGAACCGAGGGATCCTGCAGAGGCACGCGGCATCGCGAGGCTGTGTCGGCGACTGGCCTCGACCCGTGATCGGCATCCGCGGCGTCGGCTTGGATCCCTCGTCCGAGCCGTTCTGCGGCGCGTGTCGCAGGTAGAGCGGTGCAGCGGAGGCCTGGGTGAAGACGATCACGGGCGGCTTCCCCGCGGGCGGAACCGCCGTGTGCAGGGGTTCATCTTCGAGGGAGGCCACGGGGTCGGACGGGAAGAGAGCGCTCCTGCACACCCAGTCGCCTCCGGCTCGATCTCGTCGGGCGGCGTCACCCAGGTCGCGCTCGAGGTTCAGCGACGGTCGGGCGTGCCGGTGACGGCTGGAAGTGGGCGGCGGCCGCTTGATCGCGCGGGAGATGAAGGCGGGAGCCCAGCCGGGTGCGGCCCCGCAGCAGGGCCCCCTCAGCGCGTCGCCGCAGGAAGGGGTGCGACGCGCCTGTCCCGAGTCTACTCCGCAGGAAAGGCCCTACCAGGGGCGAGCCTGCCGCTGCGGGGAGCGTGGCCGCCCGAACGGAAACGGTGAGCGCTGCTGAGCGCCTTGATGTTTAGGGCAAACCGCTGCCCGGAAGATCTCGCCGTGAGGGGTTCCTGCTGCGGCATCTGCGGCCCGGGTTCGCGCGGGCGCCCCTCTCCAAGGCCGCGGCGGAACCGCTCCTTCCTTCTCTGCCCCGGCCCCGTCGGCACGGCGAGCAGCCCGCCGTCGAGTGCGCGATAGGCTGGCCCGGTGGCGATCCTGACGTCGCAGGTCGAGCGTGCCTCCGAGACGTTCCAGCGTCGCCACGACCGGATGGCGTCGCTCGTCGCCGAACTGCGGGCACGGACGGCGCTCGTCGCCCGGGGCGGCGGCGACAGGGCCCTGGAGCGCCATCGCAGGCGTGGGAAGCTGACGGCGCGGGAGCGGATCGACCGTCTCCTCGACCCGGACACGGCCTTCCTGGAGCTGAACGCACTGGCGGCCTGGAAGCTCTACGACGGCGCCGCGCCGGGCGCAGGGATCGTCACCGGCGTCGGGATCGTCGAGGGGCGCGAGTGCGTGATCGTCGCGAACGACGCCACGGTCAAGGGCGGCTCCTATTTCCCGTTGACGGTGAAGAAGCACCTGCGGGCCCAGCAGGTCGGCGCGCAGAACCACCTCCCCTGCGTCTACCTCGTCGACTCGGGCGGTGCGTTCCTGCCGCTGCAGGCCGACGTCTTCCCCGACCGCGAGCACTTCGGCCGGATCTTCTTCAACCAGGCACAGATGTCGGCGGCGGGGATCCCGCAGATCGCGGTGGTGATGGGCTCCTGCACGGCGGGTGGCGCCTACGTGCCGGCGATGAGCGACGAGACGATCATCGTCCGCGGGACGGGCACGATCTTCATCGGCGGGCCGCCCCTCGTCAAGGCCGCAACCGGACAGGACGTCACGGCCGAGGAACTCGGGGGGGCCGACGTCCACACCCGCCGCTCCGGCGTCGCCGACTACGACGCCGCCTCGGACGAGCACGCCCTCGCCCTCGCGCGCGGGATCGTCCGCAACCTCCACGCGGCGAGGCCCGAGCCGCAGTGGGACATCGCGGAGCCCGAGCCGCCCGCGGCCGACCCGGCCGAGCTCTACGGGCTCGTCCCCGAGGATTTCCGTCACCACCTCGACGCGCGCGAACTGATCGCCCGGCTCGTCGACGGCTCGCGCTTCCACGAGTTCAAGGAGCTCTACGGCGAGACCCTCGTGACCGGGTTTGCGCGGCTCGAGGGGTACCCGGTCGGGATCCTCGCCTCGAACGGCGTCCTCCTGGCGGAGTCGTCGCAAAAAGGGGCGCACTTCATCGAGCTCTGCTGCAAGCGTCGGATCCCGCTGGTCTTCCTTCAGAACATCACCGGCTTCATGGTCGGCGCCGAGTACGAGGCGGGCGGAATCGCACGAGACGGCGCCAAGCTCGTCATGGCCGTCGCGAACGCGGCCGTACCGAAGTTCACCGTCATCGTCGGCGGGTCGTTCGGTGCCGGCAACTACGCGATGTGCGGCCGCGCCTTCGAGCCGCGGCAGCTTTGGATGTGGCCGAACGCGCGCATCTCCGTGATGGGCGGCGAGCAGGCCGCGACCGTCCTGACGATGGTCGGCGACGCCGACCCGGAGGAGATCCGGGCGACCTACGAGGCCGAGGGCAATCCCTACTACTCGACCGCCCGTCTCTGGGACGACGGCATCATCGACCCGCTGGACACGCGCCGCGTCCTCGCGCTGGGCATCTCGGCGGCGCTCAACGCCCCGATCCCGAAGACGGAGTTCGGGATCTTCCGGATGTGAACGGAGACCGGCCGTCGGCGGGCGGCGTCGCTCGATCGCCGAACCGGAGGGCCGGGCACCGCACGCCGTGTCTGCGAAACTGCGCGCGTGTTCGGCTGGCTGCGCAAGCGTGCACTGAAGGAGCTCGACGAGGCGGAGGCCTACGAGCGGACGCTGCCCGAGCAGGAGATCAAGATCGTCAAGCTGCCCCCGCGGCGGCCGCGCGACCCGGACGTGCTCGCGCACGGCGAGCTGCTGCGCAAGGCGTTCCTCGAACGGCTGCACAAGCGCGAACAGGAGGACTAGATGGGCTACAGCATCGTGAAGGTGGATGACATCGAGGGCTCGGGCCCGGGCGGTGGCGCCAAGTTCGTGCGGCGCGAGCTCGGCGTCGAGGCCTTCGGCATCAACTGGTTCGAGCTGCCGCCGAACGCCGGTGGGCACGAGCACGACGAGGGGGAATCCGGCCAGGAGGAGGTCAACGTGATCATCCGCGGCTCGGGCCTCTACCGGATCGACGGCGAGGAGGTCCCGGTCGCGGTCGGCACGTTTCTCCGCTTCGACGCGGGGACGAGGCGCATGCCGGTCGCCGGGCCGGAGGGCCTGACGATGATCGCGGTCGGCGCACGCCCGGGGAGCTACGAGCCCCGGGGGCCGTTCTGACGCGAACGACCGCCGCTCTCGGCCTTGCGGCTGCCGTGGTCTTCCTCGGCTCGTGGACGCTCCTGCACCGGGCCTGGTGGGGTCGTTACCAGATCGTCGACACCGTGGTCTATCAGCGCTACGGCGATGCGATGCGGGGCGGCGAGGTTCCCTACCGCGACTTCAAGCTCGAGTACCCGCCGGGGGCGCTGCCGGCCTTTCTCGCCCCGGAGCTGACGGCCCGGCCGCGCGACTTCGGCTCCTACGGCCATGCCTACGAGAAGTGGGCGGCCGGCTGCGGCATCGCGCTCGTGCTGCTCTGCACCGCCGCGCTCGCGGCGCTGCGGGCGCCGCCGTGGCGGG
>JBHEMK010000112.1:0-5910 GCA_046262635.1 Gaiellaceae bacterium | reverse complement strand
GACTCCCTCGACGAGGTCGGGTGCTGCATACATGCCGATGCGCCCGTTCCCGAGCGCGATCCGCTGCGCGAACTGGGTGAAGTAGGAGAAGGGGACGGCGACCACGTAGAGCAGGAAGATGCCGATGCTGATCTGGTCGAGCAGCTGCCGGTGGAAGAGGACGCCGACCACGGCGAGTCCGCCGGCGGCCGCGACTCCGCCGGCAAGGCCGAACACGGCGGCGTTGGCCATCACCGCGTCGCGGTCCACGCCCGGCCGGCCGAGGAAGTAGATGCTCGACTGGTGGACGCCCAGGCTCGCGAGCAGGATGGCCATCGACCCAAGCGTTACGACGACGGAGATTGTGCCCGTTCCCGTGGGACCGAGCGACCGGGCAACCATGATCCCGGCGACCATCGCCCCGAGCGCGTGGAGGATCTGCGTGCCCCCGGTGAAGGCGGCGTCGCGCACGAAGCCGACCTGCCTGAGTCGGCTGATGCGCAGGCGATGGCTCGGGGCGGGGGCGGCCAAGGCTCTAGTCGCCGCGCCGTCGCGAGCCGATGACCCTCGCCGGGTTGCCTCCGACTATCTCCAGCGGGGCGACGTCCCGCGTGACGACGGACCCGGCGCCGACGATCGCGCCGCGGCCAATCTTCCGTCCCGGAAGGATGATCGCGCCGTGGCCAATCCATGCGCCGTCTTCGATGACCGGGATCTCGAGCGGACCGTCGCCCTGGCGGTTGAGCGGCAGGCTCGGATCGCCGTGGCGATGGTTGCGGCAGAGAATGACGACGTCGGGCGCCATCATCACGTCGCGGCCGACGGTGGCACCGTAGACCTTCGAGTCACGCCCGAGTCCGGAGCCGTCACCGAGGGAGATGTGGCGCCCGTCGGCCAGATAGACCCCGGGTTCGACGTTGATCCACCTTCCGGCCGATGCGAACAGCTCGCGGCAGGCGGCGCCGCGCAGTCGGCGCCAGAGCTCGCCGAGGGGGAATTCCCGGCCCGGCAGCCGGCTGAGGAGGGCGTAGTAGGACACGAGGGCGACGAGTCGGCGGACGCGCCTCATCAGGTCGCCCGGGAGAGAGCCTGACGCCCGAGGAAGCACCGGGCCCAGAGCTCGAGCGAGATCAGGCAGAACAGCTTGCGCGTGTGGTCGTCGAGCCCCGTGCGATGCTCCTCGATCAGGCGCTCGACGTAGTCGAGCTCGAAGAGGTCGCTCCCGATGACGGGCGAGTCGAGCAGCACTCTTCTCGCCTCGTCGCGGAGGTCGCTCATCAGCCACCGCCCCGCGGGAGTGGCGAAGCCCCGCTCCTTGCGGTGGATGATGTTTGCCGGGAGCACTCCTCGCATCGCGCGCTTGAACACGGCCTTGCGCTGGCCGAGGCGGAGCTTGTGCCGAGTCGGGAGGGACTCCACGTACTCGACGAGCTCTCGGTCGAGGAAGGGGACGCGCATCTCGACCGATTCTGCCATCGACATCTTGTCGCCGACGAGCAGGAGATCGTCAGGCAACCAGAGCCGGGTGTCGACGTAGAGCATCTGCCCGAGCGGATCCCGCTCGAGCGCTCGCTGGCGATGACGCTCCACGCAGTCGGACGGACGGTGCCCCGCCTGCTTCAGGTACCCGCGGAGGTCTGGCCGGTAGAGCTGATCCTTCTGCTCCTCGGTGAACACGGCGTAGATGTTCATGAAGCGCTCGAGGGTGTCGGGGTGGCGGACCGCACGCAGGCCGCGCTCCAACCGTGCCGAGGTCGTCCGTTCGGCCATCACAGTCAATGGGCCTTCGAGGCGCAGCGCGGCGATGCCTCCGAGCGCGTAGGAGGCGAGCCATTCGCCGACGTAGCGCCAGTAGCCGGCCAGCAGCTCGTCGGCGCCCTGGCCGCTCAGGAGGACGGGCACCGATGTGCCGGCGAGGCGGGACACCGCGCGGAAGCCGATCGCCGAGGAGGTGGCCACCGGCTCCTCGAGCAGCTCGACGATCTCCTCGAGCTCACGCGCGAAATCGCTCGCCGGCAGGACGAGGTCGGCGTGGTCGGTCCCGAACAGCCTCGCCGTCTCCCGGGCCAGTCCGGTTTCGTCGGTGTCGCCGCCGCCCTCGAAGCCGACGGTGAACGTCTTCACCTGACTGCTCGAGCGGGCCATCATGGCCACTACGGCCGCCGAGTCAATGCCGCCGCTGAGCATCGCGCCGATCGGACGATCGCTCATCATCTGCCGGCGGACCGCTACACCGAAGCGCTCGCGCAGCTCCTCGGCCGCAGCGTCGAACCCGATCTCCCGGGGCGGGAGCGCTGTGGCCTCCTCGTAGCGGCGCCGCGTGACCAGGCCGTCGCAGGCGACGAGCACGGTCGCTGGTTCGAGCTTCTCTACGTCCCCGAGGAGGGTCCGGGGCGCCGGGGTGAAGCGGAAGGTCAGGTGCTCGTCGAGCGCCCGGAGATCGAGCCGGCGAGGGACATGCGGGTCGCGGAGGAGGGCCTTCAGCTCAGAGGCGAAGCGGATGCCTCCCGCGCCACGGTGGAAGTAGAGAGGCTTGACGCCGAACCGGTCGCGGGCGAGGACGAGCCGTCGAGCCGCAGTGTCCCAGAGGGCGAGCGCGAAGATGCCGTCGAGTCGCTCGACGCACCGCTCGCCGAGCTCCTCGTAGAGATGGGCGATGACCTCGCCGTCGGAGTGTGAGGAGAGGGCGTGCCCTCGGCCGGCGAGCCAGCCGCGCAGCTCTTGGTGATTGTAGATCTCGCCGTTGAAGACGACCCGAACGCTTCCGTCCTCGCTGGTCAGTGGCTGATCGCCCGCGGCCACATCGACGATCGCCAGGCGACGCATGCCGAGGCCGACATCGGCTTCGATCCACAGGCCGCGCCCGTCCGGGCCACGGTGGACCATCGCCGACACCATCGCCAGCAGGATTTCGCGGTCGACCCCGACTCCCGGCGTGAAGATGCCAGCGATCCCGCACATCGCCCTCCGCGGGCGCTAGCCCGCGCTCCCGCGTCGGCGGCGCGGTCGCAGAGCCGCCTCCACCGTCGCATCGACGAAGGCGTCGATGATCGGTCGGCTCCGATCCCGGAGGTCATCGAGGACCGCCGGCAAGCGGGTTCGAGGCAACACCTGCTCGAGGTCCTCGGGCCTATGCAGACGGCGGAGCAAGCCATCCCCGACGAGCTTCTCGTCGACTGCCGAGGACCGGCCGGCGAACACGCTGTAGGTCGGAACGCCGAGCAGGGCCGCCTCGCGGGTCATCGTCCCGCCAGCTCCGACTACGAGGTCGGCCGAGTACATCAGCGACCGGGCGTCCACCGCGTGGCTGGGAAAGAGGAAGTTGCGCAGGCCGAGGCGCGACAGCGCCTCGCGCTGCGCCGGCGTCCGCGCCAGGACCAGGCAGCACACATCCGGCTGCCGGGCGAGAACCTCCAGCGAGGCGGTGTACATGGGGTTCGCGAACCGGTGGTAGGATGCGCCGTTCGGCGGGGGGCGCGTGACGACGATCGTCGACGTTCGGGCTCTGTCCACGCCCACCCGGCGGAGCGCTGACGGATCGAAGCTGAAGTCCCCGAGGTAGATCTCCTCCTTAAGGCCCGGGTAGGAGGTCGTCTTGCCCGGAGAGGCACCCTGCTGACGCACCAGGGCCGGTGCGAGCGCCGCCGGGATGAGGATGCGATCAGCGAGGCGGAAGGCAAGATGGTTGGCCGGCTGGTGCTCGTAGTCCATCGCCGTCACGCTCGGGATGCCCAGGACGCGTGCCGCCGAGAGCTGCGCGTAGGAGTTGTGCGAGAGGGCGACGTGCGGTCGCTGGCGGGCGGCCCATCGCGCGAGCGCGGCCACTCGTCCCGCCACCGCCGCCCCCTTGGTGAGGCGCTGGGGCGGGCTCGAGCCCCCGACGACGGTCACGGCCGGCCAGCGGGCCCGGGCAAGCTCGATCGTCTGGGCGTTGTCGCGCGCGGTCAGCGCGACCTCGTGGCCGAGCGCTTCGAGGCGGCGGACGATCGGCGCGAAGAGCAGCGGGTGCGGCGAGTTGTGCAGGTCTATCCAGACCTTCATGCCCGCGGCGTCCGACGAGCGTCGGCCCGGCGGCTCGTAGCCATCAACTAGCGGTCACGCCCAGGAACCAGTCGAGTCGGATCAGCGCCGCGAGCGCACCCGCGGCCCGCCGGTCATAGGGCGTCGGGAAGCCCTCGACGCGGACGTCCTCGAACCCAGCTCCGGCGAAGAGGAGCTCGATCTCGCGCCGGGTGTAGGCCTGCGTCCCGGGACTCTCGAGGTGGCGGGCGATCACCGTCGAGAGCGTGTGACGGGGCCGCCCGACGAGCAGCGCGTGGCGCGCCCACAGCTTGTAGGCAGCCCAGGAGTGGCGCCCGTAGAGCATCACCCGCGCCTCGCCGCCCGGCGCCAGCAGCCGGCGCACCTCGCGAACGATCCTGTGCGGGTGTTCGGCGTGGTGGATGACCCCCCACGAGTAGACTAGGTCGAAGCTCCGGTCCGGGTAGGGGAGCGCCTCGGCGCTGGTGACGGCCAGTTCGGCGTGGAGCCCCTCGAGGGCGAGGCGGCGCACGGCGTGATCGATCGCTGCCGGAGTGAGGTCGATGCCGGTCAGGATCGCCCCCGCCCGAGCGAAGTTGAGGAAGTCCGTTCCAGCCCCCACCCCGATCTCGAGCACGCGCTGGCCTTCCCAGCGGCGGAAGTCGGCGAAGTCGTGGATGAACGGCTCGAGCCGGTAACGAGCCGCCTCGATCTCGTCGTAATACAACCGTGTACCGGCGTCGGACTTGGCGTGAACGGTTCCACAGGAGCCCGCCTGCCAGTACTCGAAGACCTCAGCTTCGGTGGGCACCGAGGGAAGGATACTTGCGGTTCCCCGGCGACCCACCGCCCGCCGTGCCCTCGAGTAACGCCTCATACTCACCGACGACGACGGACACGTCGTAGCGGCCCACTGTTGCCCTCGCCCGCGCGGCCATCGCCCTGGCGCCCGCCGGGTCCGCGAGGACCGATTCGATCCTCGCCGCGAGATCGGCCGGGTCGCGGGCCCTCGCGAAGACGCCCGTCTCCCGATCGGCGATGATCGTCTCCGGCCCGCACGGTACCCGCGTGGCGACCACCGGTGCGCCCGCGGCAATCGCCTCGACGATCACGTTGCCGAAGCTCTCGACGTGGGAGGGCGAGACGAAGGCGTCCGCCTGGCGCATGAGCGCGTAGGGGTTGGTCACGAAGCCGGTGAAGGAGACCCGCGCCGCGATGCCCAGCGCCGCCGCCAGGCGCTCGAGACGCTCCAGATCAGGTCCCGATCCAAGCACGAGCAGGTTCGTCGGCCGCGCCCGGTTGAGCCGCTCGAGCGCTATCAGGAGATCGTCCTGCCCCTTAGCCGGCGTAAGGCGTCCGGCGGCGACGAGGAGTGGGAGACGGCTTGCGGTGAACGCATGGGGCGCGGGCTCGGCTGCGGCCAGCTCGATCGCCTCGAGGTCGAACATGTTGGGAATGACCGCGAAGGTCGCGCCGACGACGGCCAGCTCGCCGACGAGGTCGCTGACCACGCCCGGCGTGGGCGCGGTCACCACGGTCGCCCGACCGTAGGCCCAGCGCAGGCTGGCGCGGCGCAGGCCCGCGTGACTCGCGTCAGCGAGCGCCGCCGACTGCACCGATTCCTCGCCGAGTACGAGCGGCGTGGTCGTCCCCGAGAGGCGGTCGGCCAGCGCGGCGATGATGTTCGCGTAGTCGACCTTGGCCAGGACGACGTCCGGCGTGCGCCGCCGCAGGACGGCGCCCAGCCGCGCGACGAGGCGGGGCGCGTCGGCGGCGGAGCGCTTGTCCAGGTCGATGACCGACACATCGGCGGGGACGTCGCCGCGAAACTCGCCGTCGGCCTGCAGCAGGCACAGGGTCGGCGCGAAGCGGGTCCGGTCGAGGTGCTCGAGCAGGAGCACCATCTGGCGC
>JBHEMK010000111.1:0-5383 GCA_046262635.1 Gaiellaceae bacterium | reverse complement strand
CCTTGAGCTCGACCCGGTTCACCCGGATGCCCCACTTGCCGGTGGCCTCGTCGAGCACGCCGCGAAGCTGGTTGTTGATCTCGTCGCGGGAGGTGAGTGTCCGCTCGAGCGCGAGCCCGCCGATGACGTTGCGAAGCGTCGTCACCGTCAGCTGCTCGATCCCCTGGATGTAGTTGGCGATCTCGTAGGTGGCCGCCTTCGCGTCCGTGACCTGGAAGTAGAGGACGGTGTCGATGCCGACGACGAGGTTGTCCTCGGTGATCACGGGCTGCGGCGCGAAGCTGACGACCTGCTCGCGCAGGTCGATCAGCGGCCTGAGCCGATCGACAAACGGCACGACGAGGGCGAGGCCCGGCGACAGCGTGCGTTGGTAGCGCCCGAGCCGCTCGATCACGCCCGCGCGTGCCTGCGGGACGATGCGGACGGTCCGTGCGAGCGTGAAGAGCACGAAGACGACGACGATGCCGATGACGATGAGCGCGACCATGTGACTGCGACCTTTCTCTCTAGTGGACGAGCGCGGTTGCGCCGTCGATCTTCAGGACGTCGACACTCGTACCCGCCTCGAAGACCTCGTCGTCGAGGTAGGTGCGGGCACTCCAGACCTCGCCACCGATGCGGACGCGGCCGCCGGCGGCGCTGACGCGCTCGACGACGAGGCACGAACTCCCCTCGAGTGCGGCGGTGCCGGTTCGAAGCTGGGCGGGAATGCGGATGTGCCGCCGAGCGGCGGGCCGCAGCAGCCCGAGCGCGAGCACGGAGCCGACCACGAAGGCGATCAACTGCGGGAGGACGCCGCCGCCGAGCGCCGCGACGAGCGCCGAGGCGACTGCCGCGAGCGCGACCGGGCCGAGAAAGAACAGCCCCGGCGTGAAGATCTCTCCGGCAGTCAGGGCGACCGCGGCGATCAGCCACGCGAGCCAGGCAGCCACACGGTCAAGGCTACCGAACTGCTCCGGTCCACCGGAGCCCGATTGGGCGGATCGCGCCGGCCGCGATCAGGCTCTGCTCCAGCCGCTCGCTGGCGACGCCGCCGAGCCAGCGGTAGAGATACGGCCGCTCCTCGTAGTGGGTCTCGACGTAGCGCTCGCGCAGCTCCCGCAGCAGCACGCCGGAGGGGTGGAGGTCGTCGTGCTCCTCGCGCCAGCGGGCGAGCTCCCGCGGGCCCGCGGGCTCCTGCCCGGCGGCGGCGAGGGCCCGGTGCTGGCGCTCGTACCACTGCCGCGTCGGGGGGTCGAGTCGCTCCCAGGCGAACTCGTCGAGCAGGAGCAGCGGCGCGAGCCGGGCCAGCTTGTCGAGCGCCGGGCCGAGCGGGTGGACGTGGTGGAGGACGCGCGAGGCGACGACCGCGGCGAAGGAACCCGGGTCGTCGAATTCCTCCAGGGTTACCTGTCGGTACAGAGGGCCCTCGGGTGCGTGGGGATCGATCGCCAAAACCTCGAAGCCTGAGCCCGCGAGGTCGGGGGCGATCCCGCCTTCGCGACCGCAGCCGACCTCGAGCACCCGCGCGGGGGGCGGTGGAAGCTGGGAGAGTACGAACTCGTTGAACGGGGTCATGCGCACGGTCACTCTCGCAGAGCTACGCAGCCGCGTCGTCTCGGCCCAGGGCTACGCACCGCGCTTCCGCCACGCCCGCGCCGGCGAGGTCGTCGGCGCCGTCCGCAGGCTGGCCTGCGTCCAGCTCGACTCGATCTCGACGGTCGACCGGAGCCACCGGATCGCGCTGAGCTCCCGCGTCGGCTTCTATCCGCCGGCGACCGTCTCTCGCCTGCTCGGGCAGGGAAGAATCTTCGAGTTCTGGGCCCACGAGGCGTGTCTGCTCCCGATCGAGGACTTCCCGATGCACCGCTGGCGAATGGAGCGGATGCGCGAGAGCGGACTCTGGGGCCGCGGCACGATCGGCGAGCGGCCCGAGTTGGCGGCACAGGTACTCGGCGCGATCCGCGAGCGCGGCGCGCTCGGCTCCCGCCACTTCGACGGCGGCGGCGGCGGGGGCATGTGGAACTGGAAGCCGGCGAAGGAGATGCTCGAGACGCTCTTCGCAGCCGGGGAGCTCGTCGCCGCGGGCCGCGACGGGTTCCAGCGGCTGTACGACCTGCCGGAGCGTGTGATCCCGGCGGAGCACTTCGGGCGGCCCGCGCCCTCCGAGGCCGAGTTCCTCCGCTGGGCGACCGCGCGCGCCGTCGAGGCGCGGGGCGCATTGACCGAAGCCGCAATCGTGGAGATGTGGCGCCTGCGCGGCGGCACGGGGCGGATCCGGCCCCATGTTGACGCCCTGGTCATGGAGGGCGGGCTCGAGCGGGTCGCAGTCGAGGACGGCGGGGCGCCGGTGCTCGTTGCCGGCGAGAGCGAGCAGGGCGGCGCGACGGCCACCGTCTTGCTCTCACCGTTCGACAACCTCCTCTGGGACCGGGGGTACCTCGAGCGGCTCTTCGGCTTCCGGCATGTGATCGAGGTCTACAAGCGGGAGCAGGAGCGTGTCTACGGCTACTACGTCCTCCCCTTGCTCCGGCGCGACCGGCTCGTGGGCCGGGCCGACCTGAAGAGCGACCGCGCAGAGGGCGTCCTGCGGCTGAAGGCGTTCCACCGGGAGCCGGGGGTCCGGGCGAGCGGCGCGCTCGAGGAGGGGCTCGAGCGCGCGCTCGATCGCCTCGCCCGCTGCCTCGGGCTCGAGCGGGTGGAGCGGCTCGCATAGCGGCGCAGTTCCCCTGCAGCGCGTGAGGCACCCGTTCGCGACGCGCGCCGTGCGCCCCGAGGCAGGCGGGTGGCGCTGCTTCGCCCGTCCGGCCGGACTATAGCCCGTCCGGAGCGCAGGGCTGGACAGGGCAGAGGAGGTTGCCACGTAGAATTGCGGGATGGATTTCGAGACCCGCGCGATCCACGAGGGTCAGGAGCCGGACCCGGCGACCGGCTCGGTCACCGTACCGATCTACCAGACCTCCACCTACGTGCAGGAGGCCGTCGGGCGCCACAAGGGCTACGACTACTCGCGCGTCGCCAACCCGACCCGGACCGCGCTGCAACTCTGTCTCGCCTCCCTCGAGGGCGCCGAGCACGGGATCGCATTCTCGTCCGGGCTCGGCGCGACGACGACCCTCATGCACCTGGTCGACCCCGGCGAAAAGGTCCTCCTGATCGCGGACGTCTACGGCGGCGTCTATCGCATGACCTCACAGATCTACGAGCCGAAGGGCTACGGGTTCACCTACCTGCCCGCGGACGAGTTCAACGAGAACCTCGCCGCACACCTGGACGAGCGCACGAAGCTCGTCTGGGCGGAAACGCCGTCAAACCCGATGCTGAACGTCGTCGACATCCGCACGGCCGCGGACGCCGCCCACGCCGTCGGTGCGCTGCTCGTCGTCGACAACACCTTCGCGAGCCCGTATCTGCAGCGCCCCCTCGAGCTCGGCGCCGACATCGTGTTGCACTCGACGACGAAGTACCTCGGCGGCCACTCGGACGTCGTCGGCGGGTTTGTCGGTACGAGCGACCACGCAGTAGCGGAGCGCCTCTACTTCCTGCAAAAGTCGCTCGGCGCGGTTCCCGGGCCGTTCGATTCCTGGCTCGTCCTGCGAGGGGTCAAGACGCTGGCCGTCAGGATCAGACAGCACTGCGAGAACGCCCACGCGATCGCCGAGTTCCTCGACGGCCACCCCCGGGTCGAGCAGGTGCTCTACCCAGGGCTGCCCTCCCACCCCGG
Organism: Gaiellaceae bacterium; assembly: GCA_046262635.1. Classification (GTDB taxonomy): domain Bacteria; phylum Actinomycetota; class Thermoleophilia; order Gaiellales; family Gaiellaceae; genus JBHEMK01. Next base: position 1,680 of record JBHEMK010000111.1, on the reverse strand, counting down.
CCACGAGATCGCCGCGCGGCAGATGCGCGACTTCGGCGGGATGATCTCGTTTCTTGCGGAGTCGGAGAACGAGGCGGTCGACCTCGTTGGGCGGACGAAGATCTTCCAGCTCGCCGAGTCGCTCGGCGGCGTCGAAAGCCTGATCGAACACCCGGCTCGGATGACTCACGCAGCAACGGCCGACGCGCCGTTCGCCGCGCCGCGGAATCTCGTCCGCCTCTCCGTCGGCATCGAGTCCGCCGAGGACCTGATCGCCGATCTGGAGGCCGCGCTCGTGCGTGCCGCCTCACACGCGTGAGCAGCTCTAACCCGGTCGCCTTCGTCGAGATTCCGATGGGATCCCGCAACAAGTACGAGTTCGACGCGGAGCTCGGCGGAATCGTCCTCGACCGGCGCCTGTTTGCCTCGATGTCCTATCCGGCCGACTACGGCTACATCGAGGGAACGCTCGCCGAGGACGGCGACCCGCTCGATGCGCTCGTGCTCGTGACCGAGCCAACCTTTCCGGGCTGCCGCATCCGCGTGCGTGCCGTGGGCGTCTTCCACATGACCGACGAGGCTGGCCCCGACGAGAAGGTGCTCTCCGTGCCGCTGGGCGACCCATCGTTCCAGCGCGTCCACGACGTGCATGACATCGGCGGGGAGCTCCGCGACGAGATCGAGCACTTCTTCCAGCGCTACAAGGAGCTCGAGGCGAAGAAGACCGAGACACGCGGGTTTGGCAACCGGTCCGAGGCCGAGGCGATCATCGCCGAGGCCCGTCAGCGCGCCGGTGGTCCGCCCCCTGCTTAGGATCACCAGGTCGTGGACGATCCAATCGACCTCCTGCACGAGGGCGCCCCCCAGGTGATCGGCGCCTACTTCCTCGAGACCGCCGACGGTCCTGCGCTTTTCGACTGCGGGCCGGCCTCGTGCCTACCTGCCCTCGAGGAAGGCCTGCGCACGCGGGGCGTCGCGGTGACCGACCTCCGACATCTCCTGCTGAGCCACATCCACCTCGACCACGCCGGCGCCGCGGGCAGCCTTGTTCGCCGCAACCCGGGACTGCAGGTGCACGTCTCGGCGATCGGGGCCCCCCACCTGGTCGATCCGTCGCGGCTCGAGGCGAGCGCGCGCAGGCTCTACGGCGACTCGTTCGACGAGCTCTGGGGCGAACTCGCGCCCGTGGCCGAGACCAACATCAACCTCGTGGGTGATCGAGTCATCGGTCTCGACTGCTTCCCGACGCCCGGCCACGCGTCGCATCACGTCAGCTACCTGGACGACGACGGGACGCTCTACGCCGGCGACGCCGCCGGCGTGCGCATCCAGCCGGGTCGCTACGTGATGCCGCCGACGCCACCGCCGGAGGTCGATGTCTCCACCTGGTATGCGACGATCGACGAGATCGAGCGCCGGGCGCCCGAGCGGCTGGCGCTCGTCCACTTCGGCGTCGCAGCTGACGTCCACAGCCACCTGCTCGGTCTCCGGCGCCGCCTGGCCGCGTGGGCGGAGATCGTGGCGAACGGGGCCTCGCAAGAGGAGTTCGTCGCGACGGTCCTGCTTGAGGTCGAGCAAGCCGGTGTCCCGAACGGGGACGCGTACGACCGCTCGATGCCGCTCTGGCAGTCCTACGAGGGCCTGAAGCGCTGGGCGACGAAGCGCGGTGAGGCGCCTCGTGATCGACATGGGTGACTCGAC
>JBHEMK010000110.1:0-2877 GCA_046262635.1 Gaiellaceae bacterium | reverse complement strand
CGGGGGCGGCTGGACCTGACCCCCGGCATCACCGGTCTCTGGCAGGTGCTCGGGCGCACCAGTCTGCCGTTCGAGGAGATGGTCAGGCTCGACTACCTCTACGTGACGAACTGGAGCCTGTGGGGCGACATCCGCCTGATGGTCCGCACCCTGCCGGTGGTGCTCCGGCGCAGCGGGGCGAACTGATCGACGCACACCGACGCCTGTGAAGCTCATGTACGTGGTGGGGACGCGCCCGAACATCGTCAAGGTGGCGCCGGTGATCGCCGAGCTGCGGCGACGTCTTCCGGGGGAGCGACACAGCCTGGTGCATACGGGCCAGCACTACGACGAGCTGATGTCGGCGGTGTTTCTCGAGGAGCTCGGCGTCGGGCGGCCCGACCACATGCTCGGCGTCGGCTCGGGCTCCCACGCCGTGCAGACGGCGCGGGTGATGGAGCGCATCGAACCGGTGCTCGAGCGGGAGCGGCCGGATCTGGTGATCGTGCCGGGAGATGTCAACTCCACGCTGGCGGTGACGCTCGTCGCGGCCAAGATGGGAATCCGCCTCGCCCACCTCGAGTCTGGCCTGCGCAGCTTCGACCGGGGCATGCCGGAGGAGATCAACCGCATCGTGGCAGACGAGTTCGCCGACGTGCTCTTCGTCCATTGCGAGGACGCGATTGAAAACCTCCGGCGCGAGGGCATCGGCGCCGATCGGATCCACTTCGTCGGCAATACGATGATCGACAGCCTCGTCGCGATGGAGGGCCGGTTCCGGTCCGCTGGCTGCGCGCAGCGCCTAGGAGTCCGCCCGGGCGGCTACCTTCTGGTCACCCTTCATCGCCCAGCTCTAGTCGATGGTCCGCTCCTGCTGGACGTCATGGACGCACTCGCCGACCTCGCTCGGGAGCTCCCAGTCGTCTTCCCGGTCCATCCGCGCACTCGCAAGATGCTCGACGGCGTATGGCCCGGCGTGCTGGTGCACGAGCCGGTGGGCTACCTCGACTTCCTCTCGTTGGAGGCCGACGCCGCGGCGGTCCTGACCGACTCGGGCGGGGTGCAGGAGGAGACGACGTTCCTCGGCGTGCCCTGCTTCACTTTGCGGGCGAACACGGAGCGGCCGGTGACCGTCCGCTCCGGTACGAACACACTGCTCGGGCTCGACCCAGCGCGGATTGCCGACATCCTACCGGCCATTACCGGCTCGCGGGTGACGTCGGAGCCGCCGCCGTTGTGGGACGGTCACGCGTCGGAGCGTATCGGCAACGTGCTCACCCGCGTGCATGCCGCCCTCAGCTGCTGAGCGGGGGCCTCGGGCATCCAACCGGTATCTTGCTCGGTCTGAGACAGATCCTCCAGAACGCTGCCGGCGCGACGTTTGTACGCGATGTACCGGCGCCGACCTGCCCGGACGCCAACGTGCTCGTCCGCAACGAGTTCTCCGTAGTTAGCTCGGGAACCGAGCGTTCGCGCGTGGCGGCGGCCAAGAAGTCGCTGGTAACCCGGGTGATGGAACGCCCAGAACTCGCGCTCAAGGTTGTCGAGCGTGTCCGCCACGACGGCATCCGCGGAACCCACGACCACGTGCGCCGGTCCCTGCGCGGTGAGACGAGCACGGGCTACAGCTCGGCCGGAACGGTCATCGAGGTCGGCTCGGCCGTCCGGGGCATAGTCCTCGGCGACCGGGTCGCCTGTGCCGGCGCCGGGTTCGCCAACCACGCGGCGATCATCAGTGTCCCGCGCAACCTCTGCGCGCGGGTTCCCGCCGGGGTGCCGATGGAAGCCGCCGCGCTCACTACCATCGCGGCGATCGCGCTGCACGGGATCCGTCTCGCCGACGTGCGCCTGGGCGATCGGGTGGCGATCGTCGGCTGCGGCCTCGTCGGCCAGATCTCCGTCCGTCTGCTGCTCGCGGCCGGTGCGGAGGTCTTCGCGCTCGACCTCGACGCCGGACGGGTGGAATCGGCGCTGGCCTGCGGCGCCCATCACGGCTTGCTCGTCAACGAGCAGACAGTCGCCTCGGTGCGCGCGAGCTCTGGGGCGCTCGGGGTCGACCAGGCAGTGATCACCGCCGCATCCGCGACGAGCGATCCGCTCGTTCTCGCCGCCGGCCTCGTCCGAGATCGGGGGACCGTCGTACTCGTGGGCGACGTCCCGATCGAGGCCCCGCGGAGCGTGTTCTTCGAGAAGGAACTGGATTTCCGCGTGTCCCGCTCCTACGGACCCGGTCGCTATGACGCCGAGTACGAGCGGCGCGGGCTCGACTACCCGATCGGCTATGTCCGCTGGACCGAGCAGCGCAACATGGCATGCGTCCTCGACCTGCAGGCGCGAGGAGCGCTCGTGCTCGGCGACCTCATAGAGGAGATCGTGCCGATCGAACGCGCCGACGAGGTCTATGACCGCCTGTGCGGGCCTGCGGACGGACGGCCGCGGGGGGCGTTCGCGTTCTCCTACGTAGCGGCTGCGGTCGTCTCGCCGTCGGCGCGGGCGGCCGCACCCGCGCCGCTGAGCGTGGACGGCGGCGTCCGGGTCGGACTGATCGGTCCGGGCGGCTTCGCGCGGGGGGTGCTGGTGCCCGCATTTCGCGCGGCTGGCGCATCGCTCGAGGTCGTCGCGGGGGGCTCGGGCCCGGCGGCGGAGGCAGCGGTCCGCGCCGGCGAGTTCGCGCGGGTAGGCCTGAGCGCCGCTGCGCTGATCGCCGACGATGGGCTGGACGCCGTCGTCATCGCCACCCGCCATGGCTCGCACGCGGCGCTCTCAGTGGCGGCCCTGAGAAGCGGCAAGCACGTCTTCTGCGAGAAGCCGCTGGCGCTGAACGCGGCCGAGCTCGACGATGTCCTCTGTGCGGCAGTAGCGGCGGAGCGCGTGCTGACCGTCGGCTTCAACCGCCGG
>JBHEMK010000109.1:0-21970 GCA_046262635.1 Gaiellaceae bacterium | reverse complement strand
CGCGTCTCGTGGGCCCCGAGCAGGTCTTCCGGTTCACGCTTCGCGGCCGGGTCGCGAACTTCGGAGCCGTTGTCACCTCGTCCGGGCCCGGCGTCCGCATCTCACCGCGGCTCGTCGTCGCCGGGGACGAGAACCGGCTTGTCGGCTATACGGGCCTGCCTGTCAACCTGAACCCGTACGGGGACTTCGGCGTCGTCGAGCCCGTCGTCGGCGCCGTCCTCCCCACACCGCGCGCCTATGACTTCGTCTTCGACACGCCGACCAAGGGTCAGGCCGGCCGCTACAGATTCCGGTTCTGGATCAACGACGTGACCCCGCCTGCGGTGCGCATCGCCGGCCTCGTTGGGGGAACGCTCGTTTTGCGCGTCTCTGACGCCGGCTCTGGTGTCGACCCGCGCTCGCTCGCGGCACGTGTCGACGGCCGAGGACGTGTCGTTCGCTGGAGTCGCGGCCGCGCACTCGTCGAGGTCGGGCGGCTCGGCCGAGGGGCCCACCGGCTCGTCTTCTCCGCCGCTGACTACCAGGAGGCGAAGAACATGGAGGATGTCGGGCCAGTCCTCCCGAACACGCGGACGCTCAGGGGGAGCTTCCGCGTGGGCTAGCGATGCTCGCTTTCGTCGATCGTGGGCAGCTGTGCCAGGTCGCGCTCGACGCTCGCGGCGAAGTCGTCGTCCTCTGTGCGCAGGAGCTTCAAGTTCGCCTTCCGGCGCGCACGGTCGCGGCTCCGCCGGCTTTCGAGGCCGAACCGGGGTCCGAGCCGCGGCCACTCGGCTCCCACGAGAACGGCGACCGCAAGCGCGAGCAGAGCGATGTAAAGCCAGCCCACAGCGCGGATAGTATCGCGCTGGAGGCACCTCCTCGACAGAGGTGAACCGATCGGTTCCTCCAGCGGGCGGACGGGGTGCACGGGTCGCTGATCGCCGCCGATTTCGCTCTCTGGATGAAACTCGTCCGGTCGCGCTCCTCGTGTCAGCGATGATCACGCCGCTGCTTCTGCGAACGCTCCGGTCTTCGGTCGCGCATTACCGCTCGGCGCGCTCTGCCCTCCCTCGGCGGCGGCACCGTCGCACCGATCCGGAGGGCACGCAGGTACGACCGGACCGTGACGGCTCGTGGCTCACACTCCCCGGGATAGCAGCGGGGGCTACGATTCTGCCGTGCAGGAGATCCTCAGCGACCTCGAGCGGTGGCGTGCCGCCGGGCAGCGCGTAGCCGTCGCGACCGTCGTCGCAACCAGAAGGTCGGCCCCGCGGCCGATCGGCTCCAAGCTGGGCGTGTCCTCGGAGGGCGAGCTCGCCGGCTCGGTATCCGGCGGCTGCGTCGAGAACGACGTCTACGGCGCCGCCCAGGTCGTGCTCGGCGGCGGGCCGGCGCGCCTCCTGACCTACGGCATCTCCGACGAGGAGGCCTTGGAGGTCGGGCTTCCGTGCGGCGGGGAGATCGACGTCTTCGTCGAGGCCCCCGACGAGGCGCTGCTCGAGCAACTCGAGCGGATCGTCGAGGAGGAACGGCGTGCGGTCGTCTTCACCGTCCTCGAGGGCGACGCGGCCGGCGAGAAGCGCCTGGTCGAACACGGCCAAGGGGATTCACTCGTCGCCGACCTGCTGCGCGGCGGGCGCAGCCTGGTCTTCGAGCTCGACGGACGCAAGATCTTCGCCGAGGTTTTCGGGCCGCCGCCCCGCCTGCTCGTCATCGGCGCGATCGACACGGCCGAGGCCCTGTGCCGCGCCGCCGGGCAGCTCGGCTGGCGGACGATCGTCGCAGACGCGCGGGGCACATTCGCGACCCGCGAGCGGATCCCCAGTGCCGACGAGTTGATCGATGCCTGGCCGAACGAGGCCCTCGAGCGCGTCCGGCCGGACTCCGCCACCGCGGTCGTCGTCCTCACCCACGACGACAAGTTCGACATCCCGGCGCTGAAAGGTGCGCTCGAGACCGAGGCGTTCTACGTCGGCGCCCTCGGGTCGCGCCGAAACCAGGATCGCCGCCGGATCCGACTGCGCGAGGCGGAGGTGCCCGAGGAGTCACTCGACCGGATCGCGGGGCCATGCGGCCTCGATGTCGGCGCCCACACGCCCGCCGAGACCGCCCTCTCGATCCTGGGCGAGATCGTCGCGGTGCGAGCCGGCCGCGAGGGTGGCTCGCTCAGGACGGCGAGTGGCCGGATCCACGCCGACGTGGCGTGAGTACCGACACGGCGAACGCCGTCATCGTCCTCGTCTCGATCATCGTGCCTCTGCTGGCGCTCGCGGGAGTCTGCTGGATCTTCTGGAGCAAGCGCCACGAGAATTAGCCGCGCTCGTCGCCGCGAAAGATCTTCATCTCGAGCCCCGCGAGCGGCGTGGCGCGGTCTGTGCCGACATGCCACGTGTCCTGCATATACAGGCACGCTCTCCCGTCCGCCGAGATCGCGTGCGGGTGCATTGAGAAGATCATGTTCTCCTTCAGCTCCGTCTCGACTTCCTCCCCGATCTTCGGGAACTCGATCATGGTCATCCCGATCGAATGGCCGGTGACGTGGCCGAGCCTGTACCCCCGGTCTGCGAAACCCTTCGATACGGCTCGGTGAACTTCGTGCGCGGTCGCGCCATCCTTCATCACCCTTTGAGTCACCTCGTAGTACTCCTCGTAGGCCTCGAGCATTCGCTTCGTCTCGTCACTCGGCTCGCCGGGGCAGATTGCGCGCGAGACCTCGACCCAGTGGCCCCCTGGGCCGGCGACCTCCAGCGACGGGAGCACGCAGTCCGCCGCATCGATCCGGCGCTCGCCGGCGATCTTGAACTCCGGCAGCGCCGAGCCCCCGGGGCCGTCAAGCACCATGTCCATTGTCAGCCGGCCGCAGCCCTGCGAGACGAAGTACTGCTCGCACGGCGCGAGGACCTCACGCTCGGTCTTGCCTGGAGCGAAGTGCTCGAGGAAGATCCAGAAGCCCTCCGTGTTGATCCGGACGCTCTCGCGCACCGAGTCCAGCTCGAACTCGCTCTTCACGGCCCGTGCGAGGTCGAACTCGACGTCGAAGGGAACGAGCTCCGCCGCGCCCGCGAGCGGCCGATAGTCGCGGACGGTCATCGCATACTCGAGCCCGTAGACACCCACCTGCTTGCCTCGCACGTGGTCGGCGAGCCACTGCCCGGGCAGATCGACAAAGACCTGGTTTTTGATCCACGTCCTTCCGTGCTCCCCGACGTAGCGCGCCTCGCTCGGAAAGACGATCGCCGGGTCGCCCACGCGCGGGAGCAGCACGTAGGCGTAACGATGGACGATCACGAAGCCGGACATGTACGTGACCGCGCCCTCGAAGCCGGTGTACTCGTTGCCGGCGACGATCACGGCTTCGAGACCGTGCTCGTCCATCGCCTGCCGGACGAGGCCGTAGCGGCGCTCGACCTCCTTCAGAGGGACCATGACTCCTCGACTCCTTTCAGAAGTGTCCAGATCGTCTCGTTCAGGGGTGTGGGCACTCCGTGTACGTGCCCGAAGCGGACGATGCCCCCGTTCAGGTAGTCGATCTCCGTCGGCCGGCGCGCCTCGACGTCCTGGAGCATCGACGCCTTGTGGTCGTACGCCACCTCGGGCTTCGCCGCGTGATCGATCAGTTCCTCCGGGTCGGCGTCGAGCTCGATGCTCTGCGCCGCGGCGACCGCTTTGCCCTCATCGACGAGGCGGGAGACGAGCAACCGCAGCTGCGGTTGCTCGCAGAGACGTCCGTGGGTGAGCCCGGTCAGCGCCCCGATCGGATTCGTCGACGCGTTGAAGATGACCTTTCGCCACTGCGGCCCCCGCGCATCCGCGACCGCCTCCGTCGGCATGCCGCCGCGGGTGCAGGCGCTGGCAAGCCGCTCGATTTCCACCTGCGGCGCGGGCTGCGGCTCGAAGGGGCCGAGCGTCGTCTCGCCCCTGACGTCCCACTGCACGTGCCCCGGCTCGAGGATCTTCCCCGCCGGGAAGGTGGTACCGCGGATCACCCGCGCGACATGCCGCGCGAGCACTTCCTCGTTGCCGATCCCGTTCTGAACCGTCGCAACACAGCCCTCGGCGAAGAGGTGCGCCGTCGCTGCGATGGCGGGCTCGGTGTGCATCGCCTTCGTCGCAACGATGCCGAAGTCGCAGGGCGGCAGCTCGCCGGGGTCACTCGTTGCCCGCAGTCGTGCGTGCAGCTCCCCGGCGCCGCTCAGGTGCAGCCCATTGCGGTTGATCGCGTCCACATGGTCGCGGGCGAGGTCGTAGGCCCAGACCTCGACGTCGTCGAGCTGGGCAAGGTTCGCAGCAAAGAGCGAGCCGACGGCGCCGCAGCCGACGATGCAAACCCTCATCCGGCGCCGCCCTTCCCACGGACGACATCGACACGTGAGAGCTCGGAGCACAGGCAGCGGGCCGCTGCCCGCTCCCCGGTCCAGCGACCACTGTCGTGACTGCTCACCGGTACGAGTCCTCCTTCGCCTTGACCAGGCGGTACAGCGCCATGTGCAGCGGGACCGGGACACCCACGCGCCCCGCCTCGCGGACGAGGGCACCGGTGATCGTCTCGATCTCCGTCGGCCGCCGTGCCTCGACGTCCTCGAGCATCGACGGGAAGTGCGCGCTGCCGCGGCGCGTCGCCAACACGTTCATCTCCCAGGGATCCTCTCGTAGGGGGATCGACGCTGCAGCGGCCACCGCCTTGCCCTCGGCGACGAGCGCGCGGACGAGATGCCCGAGGTCGGAAGGCCGCTCCTCAGCGACAAAATGCCTGTCGTGAGGAAGGCCGGTCAACGCGGCGACGGCGTTGACGGTGGCGTTGAAGATCAGCTTCGACCATTGGGCCGGTCGAAGGTCCTCGAAAGCCTCGGCGTTCAGGCCTGACGAGGCGATCAGGTCGGCCGCCTCTCGGACGGACTCGAGCGGCGTCGCGCCGTAGGGCCCGAGCCACGTGGCCGTGTCGAGGACGTACTCGACGTGGGTGTCGCAGTGGCGCGTGCCGCTCATGAAGGTGACGCCGGAGATGAGCGGCCAGTCGCCGTGGCGCCGGACTGCTTCCTCGGCACCGAGGCCGTTCTGCACGGTCATCACCGCGGCGGCAGGGACATGGCCCTCGAGCGCAGACGCGGCCGGCTCCACGTCGGGACCCTTGCAGGCGCAGATGACGAGATCGACCTCGCCAAGCTCGGCGGGGGCGGTCGTCGCCTCGAGCCGAGCGGTGAAGTTGCTGCGGCCGGAGACCCGGAGCCCCTGCGCAACGAGCGCCCGCGCGTGCTCCTCACGGCGCGCGAGGACGACGACATCGCAGACGCGGGCCAGATGACCCGCGTAAAGGCTGCCGATTGCCCCAGCGCCTGCCACGCAGACGCGCCGGATCACAGAACGGCGGCGCCGAACAGGTCCGCAAGCTTGCGCTCGAGGTAGCCCAGGTACGGCTGGGGGTCGATCGGCCCGCCCGTTGCCCGCTCGAGTGTCTCCTTCGCGCTGAACTTCCGGCCGTGCCTGTGCAGCTCCCGGCCGAGCCATTCCCGCAGCGGCCCGAACTCCCCCTGCTCGAACTGCTCGTCGAAGTCACCCAGCTCCGCCTGCGCGCGCTGCCACATCTGCACCGAGATCACGTTGCCCAGGGCGTAGGTCGGGAAGTAGCCGAAGCCGAGATCGGACCAGTGTGCGTCCTGCAGCACGCCGCGAACGAGGTCGGGCGGGTCGATCCCGAGGTAGTCGTGCATCTTCGCGTCGAAGGCGTCCGGCAAATCCGTCAGGGACAACGTGCCGGCGAGCATCTCGCGCTCCAGCTCGTAGCGGAGGATGATGTGGAGGTTGTACGTCACCTCGTCCGCCTCGACCCGCACGAGGGTCGGCTGAACCTTGTTGATCGCCCGGTGAAAGGTCTCGAGCGGAACGTCGCGGAACTGCTCGGGCAGCTCCAGCTGCAGCGTGGGATAGAAGCTGCGCCAGGTCGCGAGGCTGCGGCCGACGAGGTTCTCCCACATCCGGCTCTGCGATTCGTGCAGCGCAGCCGAGACGCCGCTCGCGAGCGGCGTGCGCTCGAGTGCCCGTGAGACTTGCCGCTCGTACAGCCCGTGGCCGAACTCATGCAGGCAGGCGAGGATCCCCCCGAGGTGATCCTCCGAGAACCGCGTCGTCAGGCGGATGTCCGAGGTCGCGAACGACGTCGCGAAGGGATGGACCGTCCTATCGAGGCGCCAGGAAGCCGGGTCGAAGCCCCAGCGCTCCATCGCCCAGATCGAGAAGCGGCGCTGGGCCTCGACCGGAAAATGGCCCTGCAGGCAGCGGTCGTCGACCGGCTCGGCGTCCTTGACGGCCGCGATCATCGGCAGGAGCGCCGTCTTCAGCTGATCGAACACGGGGTCGACGTCGGTCGTCTTCATCCCGGGCTCGTAGTCGTCGAGGAGGGCATCGTATGGATCCTCCTGCGGCCCGAGGCAGTCGATGTAGCGAAGCCGCAGGTCGAGGTTCTTCTGGAGGTGCGGCAGCAGGATCGAATAGTCCTCGCCGGCCCGGGCCTCCAGCCACGCCCGGTAGCCGAGCGAGCCTGCCCGCACGATCTCTGCATGCAGGTCGACCGGGATCCGGCGTGCCTTCTCGTGGTCGCGGCGCATGACTCGGACGAGGCTCGCGTCGTCGGACTCGCGGCCCAACTCCTGCTCGAGCGGCGCGAGCTCCTCGAGCAGGCCTCCCAGGTCGTCGGAGATCCAGCGCTCGTGGGCCAGCCGCTGGATCGTTGCCTTTTGCTCCGCGCGTGCCACCGCTCCCTCCGGCGGCATGTGCGTCTCCTCGTCCCACGAGAGAAGGCCCGAGACCTTCTCGAGATCGCTGATCTCGGCCGCCAGGAACCGCAGCTCGTCGAGGCGCTCGTTCACCGCGTGGACGATACCGGCGCCGGCTCGGACTCTGCCGTCCGACGGGGGCGTCGCGGCAGGGAAAACTCCCGCCCGCCGGTGATTCCCGAAGGCCGCATGATCAGCACGAGCGCCATCACGGCAGCCACGGTCACGAGACGCGTTCCGTCCGGCAGCTTGAGGTTGAAGCCGACGCGGATGCCGTTCTCGGCGTCACCGAGGAACGAGTCAAGGGCGCTGATCACGACAGCACCGAGGACAGCACCCCAGAGGCTCGTGACGCCGCCGACGACCAGCATCGCCAGGGTCGTGAACGTCAGCTCGATCGAAACCTGGTCGGTCGTGATCGACCCGAGCTGGTGGACGAGCAGCCCACCGGCGAACCCTGCCAGGCCGCCGCTGACGGTGAACGCGAGCAGCCGCTGGCGGTAGAGGTCGATTCCGGCCGACTGTGCCGCGGCGGGATCCTCCCTCGTCGCGCGGAGCTTCCGCCCCGAGGGGCTGCGCTGGTAGACGTAGGCGACGACGACTCTGATCAGCGTTGCCGTCATCAGCGTCCAGAGGCCACTCTCGGGTACGAGCGCGAGCGCCTGCGCCGCGGGACCGATTTTCTCCCAGTAGCGGAGGACGTTGTAGCTGATCCCGAGTACGGCGAAGGTCGCGATGCCTGCCGGAAGCCCCGAGAGCCGCATCAGGGCCAGGCCGACGACGAAGGCGTAGAGGGCTCCGGCGGCGGCCGCAAGGCCGAGCGAGGGCACCGTGCCGACGGTGGTGTGACGCAAGAAGGGAAAGAGCGACGGCAGGACGAAGCCCTTCTGCTCGGCCCCGACCGTGAGGATCCCCGAGAGGTAGGCGCCGACGGCGACGAAGCTGATGTGGCCGAACGAGATCACCCCGGAGTTGCCGATGAACACGTAGAGCGCGACGACAATCGCCGTCTTGACGAGGGCGTTCGCGAACTCGAGCTGCCGCGCCGGCGGGGTAAAGCTGCCGACGACGGCCACCAAGACGACGAGCCCGACGGGCCCGAGCAGCTGGACGACCGGATCGAGGCGTCGCCTCAAAGACGCTCCGCGGCGGTGTGACGAACCGGCGAGAAGAGCCCTGCCGGCCGGAGCAGCAGCACGACGATCACGGCGCCGTAGATCAGAGAGGGCAGGTAGACGCTCGCCGATGTGGGCAGCCGATCGCCGACGAAAGAGGTGGCGAAGCCGATCGCGAACCCCCCGAGGGTCGCGCTCAGAAGACGGTCGAGCCCCCCGACGACGACTCCGACGAGCGCGAAGATCGTCACCTGGACGCCGTAATCCGGGGTCACAAGCGGCGACTCGACGGTCAGCAGCACGCTGACGGCGGCGGCGAGCACGCCGGAGATGAGGAACGCGAAACTGATCACGCGGTCGGCACGGACGCCGAGCAGCCGGGCGGTCCGGAAGTCGGCCGCGGCCGCCCGCATCTGCAGGCCGATCGTCGTCCGGTTGAGGATCAGCGTCGTCGCGAGCAGCAGAGCGGCACCCACGCCCAGTGCGACGAACGAGATCCAGCGGACGTGCAGCGACCCGATGTTCGCAGCAGTGTTGAGGCTCCCGAGCGTTCCGACGATCTTCCCGCGCGAGCCGAAGGCCAGCAGGTAGATGCTTTGGAGCAGGAAGCTGACCGCGAATGTCGCGACGAGCATCGTCGCGGGCGAGGAGCCGCGCAGCGGGCGGAAGGCGATCCGCTCCTGCAGGAACGCGAGCAGGACAACGACTGCGATGCAGGCGAGGATGGCGACGGCGCGCGGCTGGCCGTTCAGGTAGGCGAGTGTGAAGCCGCCGGCCGTGATCAGCTCTCCGTAGGCGAAGTTGACCAGGCGCATCACGCCGAAGACGAGCCCGATCCCAACCGCGACGAGGCCGTAGAGCGCCCCGAGCGCGATCGCATCGATCAGCGATTGCAGCAGGCTCACGACAGGTACGCAGCGGTGAGGCGATCGGTGTCGAACGCCTCACCGGGAGAGAGAGTCAGGCGGAGCTCGCTGTTCGACATCACGTGCGTGCGGTCTGCGAACGCCGCGGTGAGCTGTGCCCGCTGCTCGACGAGGAAGATCGTCACCCCACGGGCGCGGATCTCGGCCAGCGCCTCGAACACGCGCTCGACGACGGTCGGCGCGAGACCGAGTGAGGGCTCGTCGAGCAGCAGCAGCTTCGGCTTGGCCAGCAGTGCGCGGGCGATCGCCAGCTGCTGCTGCTGGCCGCCCGAGAGCGCGCCTGCCTGCCGGCTGCGGAATTCGTCCACGACCGGAAACAACGTGTGGATCGATGCGAGATCGGCGTCGATTCCGTCCCGGTCGCGACGGGCCGCAAGCCCGAGTCGAAGGTTCTCCTGGACGGTCAGGTTCGCGAAGATGTGCCGGCCCTCAGGCACGAGCGAGATGCCGAGTCGGGCGATGTCCTCGGGCCGAAGGCCCGCAATCGAGCGGCCGTTCAGCAGGATGTCGCCGCCGGCGACCGGAACAACGCCCATGATCGCGTGCAGCGTCGAGCTCTTTCCGGCGCCGTTCGGTCCGATCAGCCCGACGATCTCGCCGTTGCCGACGGTGAGGCTGAGCCGCCGCACGGCGGGTCCGCCCCCATAGCGCACCTCGAGCCCGGCGAGCTCCAGCACGGGGGCCTCACTCACGCGGCGCCTCCTCCGCGCCCGCTGCGCTGCCGCCGAGGTAGGCATTCGTGACGTCGAGGTTGCGTCGGATCTCCGCCGGCCGGCCTTCGGCGAGCGTCCGGCCCTGGTCGAGCACGTGAATCCGGTCGCACACCTCCATGATCAGCGGCACGTTGTGGTCGATCAGCAGAACGCCCGCCTCGTAGTCGTCGCAGACGGCCCGTACGAAGGCCGCAAACTCGGGAATCTCGGCCTCGTGCAGCCCCGCGGCGGGCTCGTCCATCAGCAGGAAGCGGGGCCGCGTCGCAAGCGCCCGGGCGACCCCGAGCTTGCGCTCATCACCGTGGGGTAGGACGCTCGCCGGCGCGTCCGCGCGCTCGCCGAGGCCCAGCATTTCCAGCAGCTCGGCCGCGCGCCGGCGGGCCTCCCGGGGGCCCGCACCGACGCCGAGCGCGGCAACCTCGACGTTCTCGCGCACGCTCAGCCCACGGAAGAGACGGCCGTGCTGGAAGGTGCGGGCGAGTCCCGCGCGCCCGCGGCGGTGCGCCGGCCACCGGGTGACGTCCCGTTCCTCGAGCTCGACCCGTCCCGCGCTCGGCAGGTCGAACCCCGTGAGCAGGTTTACGAGCGTCGTCTTGCCGGCGCCGTTCGGGCCGATCAGCCCGACCACCTCGTGCCGTCCGAGCTCGAGATCGACGTCCTGGAGAGCGGCGACGCCGTCGAAGGAGCGAGACACGCCGACGGCCCGAAGCGCTTCGGGCCGTCGGCTGCTCTCGATGCTCTCCCCCGTCAAGCCGGGGACGCTAGTGGATCTTGGCTGGCGACTTGGCCGTCTGCAGACCGAGCACCTTCGCCTGATTGTTGTTGACCTCGATGACGCGGTAGGGACGCCCGAACACGCTGTGGAGCGAGGCGGAGAAGCTAACCGGGCCCGAGAGCGTCGGGACCTTCCGCGCCTTCTCCAGGATCGCCGCCAGCTTCGCGCCGTTCGTCGATCCTCCCGCCTTCTTGATCGCCCAGACGAGCGTCTGGATCGCCGCCGCGCCGGTGACGAAGCCGCCGGTCTGCGCCGGGTTGCCGGCCTTCTTCATCGACGCCTCGAACGCCCGCACCTGTGCGTTCGGGTCGCGCGCGACCGCGGCCGCGTAGGTCAGGTAGTAGAAGTTCGTCACCTGTGGGCTCTTCGGCCACCAGTACGAGCCGTCGCTGGCCCAGCCGTTGATGATCGGCGTGCTGTTGCCGAGGCTGCGCAAGCCCGAGACGAAGGCGGGCTGGTCGCCTCCGAACGAGGTGCAGAATGCGATCACCGACGGCTTCACGCCGTTCACGCGGCTGACGACGTTGTTGATCGTCTTGTCCCCCTGCGTGAAGCTCTCCTGCGCGATCACCTTGCCGCCGAGCTGCTGGTAGCGAACCGTGAAAGCCCTGCAGACGTCCTTGAAGTAGCGGAGCAGATTGTCGGTGACGACGACCGCACTCCTCCAGTTCCGCTTGATCGCATACTGGGCAACCGCCGCCCCCTCGTCCTGGGCGGCATTGCCGAACGAGAAGGCGAGCTTGCCCTTCGAGCCGAAGCGGAGCGGGCTCATCTCGTCGGTCCCGATGCACGGCGCGACGGTCAGCTTGTTCGCGTTCAGAAACTCGTCGACGGCCGGCGTCGCGTAGTCCACGTCGCAGGTGACCCAGCCGATGTCGACGCCCTTGCCAACGAGCTGCGCCGCCGCCTGCTTCGTCTTATTGGGGTCGAGCTGGTCGTTGATGTACTTCAGCTGCAGCGGCCGGCCGTTGACGCCGCCCGCCGCGTTGATCTTCTTGATCTCGATCTGTGCGGCGGTCAGCGCTGGAGCGTCGAACGGTGCCATCGCCTTCGTCAGATCGATCGCTGCGCCGATCACAATCGGCTTGCCCTTCGTGGACGTCGCCGCGCCGCCGCCCGCGAGCACCGCCGTAGTCACGACCAGCGCGGCAAGAATAGCGCCGAGCGCGGCTCCTTTTCCTCGTGTCATGCTCCTACTCCTCCGGTCGAGGGACGAACGGACACTCTGCGGCGCTGCCACTACGGTTGAAGGCATCCGAGCCGCGCCGCGCAAGCTCGTCAGATGGGACGTCCAGGAGTGAATCCGGATAGCAGCTCGGCTCCGCGTCAGGGGAGAACAGACTCCGACTCCTTTTGCGCCGCTCCGCGGAAGTGGGGGATCACGTGCTCGGCGAAGAGCTCCTGCGCCTTGATCGCCTGCCAGTGCTCGGCGCCGCCGGGGTTGACCGTGATCGCCACCTCGGTCAGCCCGTCGCAGACCTCCCGCACCGCCTCGATCCGCTCGATCACGTCCTGCGGCGTCCCGACCCAGACAACGTCCTTCTCGATCATCTCGTCGTAGGGCATGTCGGAGAGCTGCTCCATGATCCCGGATGCGTAGAAGCCGTAGCCGGCGGCCTCGAGCTCCTCCTTCGGCTTCATCTCCTCCGGGTTCTCGAGCAGGACCGAGGCATTTCCCTTCAGGAAGCCGCGCATCAGCTCTTCCGCCTCACGCTTCGCCGTCGACCGATCCTCGTCGATGTAGCACGCGTGGATCCAGACGATGTCGGGTTCGTGGCGGTTGGCGCGGCAGGTCTCGCGGTAGAGGTCGAGTTGCTCGCGCAGCGCATCGTACGGCAGGAGCGGCGGGACGACCATCGCATACCCGCGCTCGCCGGCGAGGCGATAGGTCGCGTCGCTCGTGCCGCCGAGAAAGATCCGGAAGCGGCGCTCCGCGGACGGCCGGGGGACGATGTGCGAGTCCTCGACGGCGTAGTAGGTGCCGTCGTGAGAGAAGCGCTCCTGGTCGAGGGCGTCGAGCAGGATCTCGAGCGACTCCTGATAGCGCTCCCGCGTCTCGCCGATCGGAACGCCCGCCTTGGGGGCGATCCATGCGTGGCCACGGCCGACGCCGAACTCATACCGGCCGCCGACGAGCAGGTCGAACTCGGCGATCTGCGAGGCGAGAACCGTCGGGTTGTGATACGGCAACACGTGGACGAGCGTCCGGAAGGTAATCCGCTTCGTCCGCTCGGCCGCGGTCGCGAAGAACGCGAACGGGTTCGGAGAGGCCCCGAATTTCGGGAAGAAGAAGTGCTCGATGACCGCGTAGGCGTCGTAACCGAGCCGGTCGGCATTGACCACCTGCTCCAGCGCCTCGGCGTAGAGCTGCTGCGGGTGCTTGGGCGGCCAGCTTTGCAGCTCGGAGTAGATGCTGAACTTCAAGGGATCCTCGCCTTCCTCTCCTCGACACCCGAGCCGGTGAATCGTCTCACGCGTTTGACATGTGATCAAGGCCGTGTGACGCTCCGGACGTGAGCGCGCAGTCGACCGCCGCCGGACCGACCCGCGCCCGCCATCGCACCATGGCCGAGGCGGCGCTCGAAGAGCTCCGCGAGGCGATCATTCTCGGCGAGCTGACCCCGGGAACGCCGCTGCGGCTGGAGGACCTTGCGCGGTCGCTCGGAATGAGCATCTCACCGATCCGAGAGGCAGTACGACAGCTCGAGGCGCTCGGACTCGCCGAGCATGTCCCGCACCACGGCGCGAAGGTCGTGGCGCTCGACGTCGACGACCTGCGGGAGCTCTTCGAGGTGCGCCTCGCCCTCGAGACGCTCGCCGTCCGGGGCGCTGCGAAGCGATTCGAGGAGGCTGACGCCGTCTCGGCGCGGGCGAATCTGGACGCGGCTGCCGCGGCAAGGCACGCCCGCGACGTGCGCGAGT
This sequence comes from Gaiellaceae bacterium, assembly GCA_046262635.1. Classification (GTDB taxonomy): domain Bacteria; phylum Actinomycetota; class Thermoleophilia; order Gaiellales; family Gaiellaceae; genus JBHEMK01. The sequence continues at coordinate 8,770 of JBHEMK010000109.1, read as the reverse complement.
CGATGCGGGCCCATACGGCCTTCCATTTCACCCTCTACGGAGCCGCCCGCTCGGCCTGGCTCCTGCGCCTGATCCGCCCGGCGTGGGACAGCTGCGAGCGCTACCGGCCCGCGCTGCTCTCGCCCCGAGGAGACCGACAGGACCGGCACGAGCGGCTCGACGAGGAGCTGCTCGCGACCTGTGCCGCACACGACGAGGAGCGCGCGGCGCAGGCGTTGCGACGGCACCTCGAGCTGGCCGGCGAGTTCTACGCCGTCGAGCTGGGAGAACGCGGCATCTTCGACCGGTAGGCAGAGAGCGGGGGACCGCGCGGCGCAGTCGGGCTCGTGGGGCTTACACCTAGCCGACCGAAGCGCGGGCAGACCCGACGAACTCGCCCGCAGTTCGCCGACGCGGGGTAACGGGGTCGCGCCCGGGCCCGTCGCGGCGCCAGGCCGGCTCGGCCGGATGTCAGTGAGACGTCGTGCCGACGTCGAGGAGGCGCGCAGCTGCACGCCCGGCGAGCCGATGCTCGCGTCGGCGGCCACCGACTCGGCCACGAGCAAGACCGTCGTCGCTGACGGCGGCGGCAACTCGCTCGAGCGCTAGCCGAGGCCGGTCAGCGAGCGCAGCTTCGCGAGCGCGCGCTCCGCCGCAGGCGGGCGCAGCAGCCCATCCGCCACGAGCGTCCCCGAGCCGGCCCCAAGGCCTGGGCCCGGCCAGGTGCTGGCGCCGATGTGGTAGAGCCGCTCCACCGGCGTCGCGTGGCCCGGACTCTCCGCGAAGGGGCGCCAGAGAAAGTTCTGGTCGAGCGAGAGCGCGCCTCCGTACGGATCGCCGTGGCGAAGGTTGACGTTCGCCGCCTGCAGGTCGGCCGGTGACAGCACGACCCGCCGCAGCAGGCTCGACTCGAGGTTCGGGATGTGCCGCGCGAGGCGCGCCTGGATGCGGTTGGCGTAGCGCTCGCGCAGACGCTCGCTCCAGACCCCTTCGCCAGTGTCCAGATCGCCCGCCGCGTCGCCCTTGACGTGCCAGGGCAGCTCCTGCAGCTGGATCCAGAGGATGCCCTTGCCGGCGGGTGCGCGTGAGGGATCCATCGTCAGCGGTTGGCCGACGACGATCGTCGCCTCCGCGGGAAGCAGCCCGCGCTCGGCTTCGTTGACCGCGCGCGAGACTCCGTCAAGACCGGGTGTGACGTGGACGATGGCGGCGCGGGCCAGACGGTCGTCGCCGTCCCAGCGGGGCGGCTGCGAGAGCGCGAAATGAATCTGCATCTCGCTCCGCCCGTACCTGAAGCGTCGCGCGCCGCCCGCGACCGCACCGGGTACCGCGGTGCCCGCCAGCAGCCGCTCGTAGAGCTGCGTGGGCGTGACGTTGCAGATCACGGCCTCGGCGGCGGTGATGGCCTCGCCCTCGGTCGTCCGAACGCCCACCGCTCGGCCGGACTGCACCAGGATGCGCTCAACGTCCTTCCCGGTCTCAGCGACGCCTCCGTGGTCACGGATCAGCCGGACGAGCGCCTCGGGGAGCTTTGCGCCGCCGCCGCGCGGGATTGGCATCCCACCCTCCTGGACAGCGACCGCGATCGCTTGCGTCATGAATCCCGACGTGGCCGTGTCCGGGCCCAGGCCCGTGTGGAGCACCCAAGGGGCCAGCAGCCCGTGCGCACGCTCGGCCGCGAACGTGTCCGTCAGCCAGTCGCGGCTCGAGCCGAGCATCTCCCCGGTGAACCGCGCAAGCCCGCGGGGGCCGAGCCGGCACAGCGCCTTGGCGCCGAGCCGCAATCCCCTGCCTCCCCAGAGCTCGGTGCCGAGCACGCCGAAAGCGAGGTCGGCGTCGGGGAAGAAGCGCTCGAGGACGCCGTGCCATTCCTCGCCGAGCTCCGCCGCGTTCTCGTCCGCAGTGCGGTGCAGGAACGCTGCGCCGCCGTCGGGAAAGGCTGTCGCCGAGGGAAGATCGGTGTTCACGTACTCGAGCCCGCGCTCGGCGAGGTCGTCGCCGAGCTGCGCGTGGGCGGCACCGCCTACCCAGAGCGGATGCCAGGCGCTGTAGACGTCATGCAGGAATCCCGGCTCGCTGATCTCGGCGCTGCGGACAGCGCCGCCGAGCCAGTCGTTGCGCTCGAGCACACAGACGCGCCTGCCGCCGCGGGCGAGCAATGCCGCGCAGGCCAGCGAGTTGATCCCGCTCCCGACGAGGACCGCGTCGTAGTCAGCCACGCGCGAGCTCCCGGAACTCGTCGTCGGAGACGAGCCCGCGCTTGCTCGTCCCCAGCTCCTTCACCCTGGCCAGGAGCTCGGCTCGGCGCTCCTGCGGGACGTCGAGCCCGAGCTCCTCGGCCTTAATCCGGACCGAATCGAGGCCACTCTTCTTCCCGAGCACGATCCCACGCTCCGCCGACACGAGCTCACTGGAGTACGGCTCGATCGAGGGTGGATCATGGAACTGGCTCGCGACGGCGCCGCTCTCACGCCGGAAGAGCGTCTCGCCGGTGACCGGCTTCCACGGCTCGAGCGTGTAGCCGGACAGTGCGCGAACACGTGCCGAGACGTCCCGAACGCGGTCGAGCAGCAGGCGCGACTCGACGCCGTAGAGCGCGCGCAGCGTCAGCGCGACCTCGCCGAGGTTTGCATTGCCGGCGCGCTCCCCCATCCCGTTGATCGTGCCCTGCACCCAGGCCGCCCCCGCCCGCACCGCGGCGACGGCTGCGGCCGTGGCAAGCCCGAAGTCGTTGTGCCCGTGGAAGTGGACCGGTACGTCGGGACCGACCCACTCGACCGTGCGGCCGACGAGGTGCGCAACGGCCTCGGGCGAGGCGATCCCGAGCGTGTCCACGACCACGACCTCCTTCGCGCCGGCCTCGACCGCGCTCGTGTACACCCGCTGGTAGAAGTCCGGCTCGGCGCGGGTCGAGTCGACGCCGAAGAAGGCGCCGTGGATGCCGTGCTCGGCGGCGAAGCTCATCGCGGCGGTGATCCGCCGCTGCATCGTCTCGCGCGAGACGCCGATTGCGTCGAGCTTGAGGTCGGAGATCGGCGACTCGATCACCGAGAAGCGGACACCGAGCTCCACGAGCGCCTCCAGGTCGGCCGGGACGGCACGTGAAAAGCCCCAGACCTCGGCGCGCAGGCCGGCGTTCGAGATGAGCTTGACGGCGCTCCAGTCATCCTGCGAGACGCGGGGGAAGCCCGCCTCGATCCGGTCGATCCCGAGCTCGTCGAGGAGCTGTGCGATCTCGAGCTTCTGCTCGGGGTCGAGCACGACGCCGACAGTCTGCTCGCCGTCACGGAGCGTCGTATCGTAGAGGCCCACCGAGCCGCCGACGCGGTAGGGATCGTTGAGCGAGCCAGTCCAGATCTTCGTCATCCGCAGACCACCCCGTCCGGGAAGGAGGAGAGCTTCTCTGCGCCGTCGGCAGTGATCAGGAAATTGTCCTCGACCCGCAGGCCGCCGCCACCGTCCCAGTAGACGCCCGGCTCGATCGCCAGCACCATGCCTTCCTCGATCGTGCCCGCGGCGGCCTGGTGCGCGTACGGCGGCTCGTGCGCGCGCGCGCCGATGCCGTGGCAGACCGGGTGCGACGGCTGGCCGGGGTAGCCCGCTGCAGCGAGCCCCTCGCGGATCGAGCGATCGAGCTCAGCAAGGCTCGCGCCGGGGCGGCAGCGGTCGATCGCACCGTTGTAGACGCCCAGCAGAGAACGCTCGAGCTCCGCGTACTCCGGCCGCAGTTCGCCGGGGCAGACGTTCTTCGTGTGGTCGCACCAATAGCCGTCCGCGCAGACCCAGATCTCGTAGAGCGTCGGCTCGTCCTCCTTGACCGGGCGGTCGCCTGTCGCGGTGAAGCTCTTGATCCCCGGGCCCGACCAGACGAGCGAGAAGGCGAGCGCGAGCGCGACCTTGCCGTGCCAGCCGGTGCCCTCGCCGTGGACGAAGCCCTGCCAGAGCGCAGCAGCCTGACTCTCCTTCATGCCGGGGCGCAGATTCGCGCGGACGTGCTCCATCCCGGCGGCGCAGATGTCGTTCGCGAGCTGCATCCGCTCGACCTCCTGCTCGGTCTTGATCGCGCGCGCCTCCGCGAGCAGCGGGACCGCGTCGACCGGGTCGGCGAAGCCGGCGAACCAGGCCTGCGTGAAGGTCGTCGGCTCACCGGCCATCCGGTCGGAAGCCTGGGTGCCGAGCGAGAGCTCGAGTCCGACGCGTTCGTAGCCGCGCGCCGCGGACTGCGCGAGCTCGAGCGTGCGCGCCGTCGGCGGTCGCGGGTCCCCCCGATCGTAGCCGGCGACCAGCCGCACGTCCTCCGTCCAGGCTGTGCCGGCGGCGTCCTCGGCGGATGCCTCGAGGCAGATCAACGTCGGGGCGCCCTCGCGCGGAAAGACGAGCGCCTCGTATCCCTTCATGCCCCAGAAGTTCGACAGGTAGAGGACGTTGTCGGGCGCCCGGACGACGAGCGCGTCGAGCTCCTGCGCGGCCATCAGCTCGCGGATCCGCGCGAGCTTTGCATCGTCGGGCGGCCAGCTCACGGAGCCACAGTTCCGACCTGAAGGACGGCGATCGCCCGGGCGCTCGGCGGGTCCGGCCTGGGCCGAGCGCGGGGGCGGCTCGGAACCCGCTCTGCCCGCGGCTGCGTCCGAGCAGGGATCACCAGCGGACCCGCTCGGGCGCAGGCTCACCGTAGGCCTCCTGCCAGGAGATCACCGGGTTGCGCAGGACGCCGATCCGCTCGATCTGGGCCTCGATCACGTCGCCCGGCTTCAGGTACAGCGACGCCGCATCCTCCGAGAAGCCGGCGACCCCGGCAACCGTCCCGGTCGAGAGGATGTCCCCGGCGGAGAAGCCGAGCGCCGAATAGTGGCTGATGATCTCCGGGATCGTCACGGACATCTTGCCACTGTGCGACGTTTGCCGGACCGCGCCGTTGACGCGTAGCTCCATCCGCAGGTCGTGCGGATCGGGGATCTCATCCGGCGTCACGATCCACGGTCCGAGGGGGCAGAACGTGTCGATCGCCTTGCAGAACGAGAAGACGCCTGACCGCATCTCCCGCCGCTGGATGTCGCGTGCGGTGATGTCGTTGAAGATCACGTAGCCGCCGATGTAGCCGGCTGCCTCCTCCGGGGAGAACCACTTCCCAGCCTTGCGGATCACGACCGCGAGCTCGAGCTCGTAGTCGAGCTCCTCCGTCAGGTGCTCGGGATAGACGACAGGATCGTCGGGACCGATGATCGCGTCGACGTTCTGGAAGAAGACGATCCACGGCGCGATCTCGTGCGACCAGTCGACCGTCTTCGACTCCTCTTCGTGCTCCCGGAAGTTGCCTGCGGTGTGAAAGAACTTCTTCGGCACGATCGGCGGGCGCAGCTCCACGTCCTCGAGCCCGTACTCGTTCCCCGTCCGCAGCGCGACGCATCCCTGCTCGTAGTAATCGCACATCGAGGGGACGTCGAGCTCGACGACCCTGTCTTCGCGGACTTCGCCCACCCGCCCCGCGTTGAACGTGACGAGCTTCATCCCGCCAACCCGCAGACCTCGGCGGCAGCCAGCGCGTAGACGTTCGCCATCTTCACCAGCCCTTCGATGTCGAGGTTCTCGCCGTCCACCTCGTCGAGCAGCCCCGTGGATGTGCCGTAGTTGACCGTAGCGATTCCGTGGCGGCTGAGCGCCGAGGCGTCCGAGAACCAGCGCGTGGTGTCCCGCTCAGGCCGCCTGCCGAAGACCTGCTCGTGGCACTGCTCGATCGCCGCGACGAGGAGGTGGCTTTCGTCGATCTCCGCACCTGGCGCGGTCACGTAGACCTCCCCCTCGATGGCGTAGTCCGGAAAGCGCTCCCGCAGCCCGCGCACCATCTCCAACACCTGCCTGCGTGCGATCGGCATCGGCTTGGTCGGCGGCACGCGCACGTCGAGGAAGAGGTCGGTCCGGTGCGGCGTGCGTGAAACGCGCCAGCCGAAGCCACCCTGGATCGCCCCGACATTGACGATGGCCTTCGCGCCGTTGTAGGCGTTTTCGGGATCGTCTTCCCAGCTCGGGATCCACTCCAGCACCGCGTCAAGCACATCCCGCATCCGCAGGATCGAGTTCAACCCGCGCTTGCCCTCGGTGAATGCCGTGTGGATGAAGTTGCCGCGCGTCGAAACCCGCAGCCACAGCGCGCCGAAATGGCCGAGCACCACCTTGCCCTCGGTCGGCTCGCCGAGGATGCACATGTCGGCGACGCCGCCGTGCGTGACGAGGTAGCGCGAGCCGGCCGCGTAGCCCCGGTACTGGGCGCCCTGCGCCTCGCCGTACTGGGTCTTCTCGATCTCGCCGCAGACAGCCGCGATCAGCACGTCACCCCGCAGCCGCACCCCGGCGTCCTCGAGTGCCCGCAGCGCCTCGACGTAGCAGGCGAGCGCGCCCTTCATGTTCGAGATTCCTAGCCCGTAGAGCCGGCCGTCTTTGACGAACGGCTGCGGCTGGAAACCGCGCACGTGAGCAAGCCACGGCTCCTGGCCGGAGTACGACGTGTCCATGTGCCCGTTGAACATCAGGCTCGGCCCACCGCCCGCGCCCTCCCGGATCCCAAGCACGTTCGCGCGGCCCTGCTCCACCTGTTGCCACTGCACGTGGAGCCCCATCTCGTGGAACGTCTCGGCCATCAGTGTCGCCATCTCCTGCTCGGAGCCGGTGAAGCTCGGCGTGGCGATCGCGCGCTTTGCCCACTCGACGAGCCGCTTTCGGTCGATCCGGACGGCCATCAGGCCGCTCGGAAGTGCGGCAGAACCCGGTCGCCGAAGAGGCGGATCTGATCGTGCCTGTTCGCGCCCCACAGTTCCAGCATGACGTGACTGCAGCCGGCGTCGCGGTACTCCTCGATCGCGGCGATGCAGTCGGCGGGCGTTCCGGCGATCGGCTTGCACTTGTCGAGCAGCTCGTCGGTCACCTTCGCCTTCGCGGCGAGGCGGCCAACCTGCTCCATCGCCTCGGCGACCGGCCGGATCTCGTCCATCTCGATCCCGGCCAGGTCGAGAAGCGTGTCCGCCGCGCCCTTGATGTTCTGCACCTTGTTCGCCAGGTACATTCCCGCGATCTCGCGGGCGCCGTCGCGGCCGGCGGCGCGGTCAGACTCGTCGATCGACGCAACGACCGTACAGCCGAGATCGACATCGAGAGGATTGCGACTGGATCTGACGGCACCCGCCTCGACGTTCGTGCGCGTGTAGCGGACGAACTCCGGCGTGGTGATCGAGGGCGTCAGCAGCCCGTCACCGATTTCGCCGCCGAGCTGCTGCATCAGCGGCGCCGTCCCCGCCACGTAGACGGGCACGTCCCAGTCCGGGGCGTGCGCTTCAGGTGAGAGTGCGGGGATGTCGGCACTGTACGCCTTGCCCTCGTACTCGAAGCGGGCCCCGCCGAGGACGCCCCGCACGATCTCGACGGAGTCGCGCATGTGCGCGAGCGGCTTCGTCAGCTTCGGCGGACCGTCCTGACGCGTGTTGTTGAGAAAGATCTTCGAGGTTCCGAAGCCGACGATGAATCGTCCGGGGCCAGCGGCCTCCTGGACGACCCGGGCGTCCATCGCCGCCTGGACCGGGTGACGCGTGTAGGGGGAGATGATCCCCCAGCAGATCGTCAGCCGCTCGGTCTGCTTCGCCATCAGCGCCGAGACGACGGTGGATGAGCGCGCCTCCATCTGGTGCTTGCGCCACCAGGGGTAGGCCTCGGCGAGCCAGATCGTGTCCATGCCGGAGGAATCCATGACGCGCGCAGACTCGAGCATCTCCTCGAGCGGCTCCATCGTCAGCTGCATGACGCCGATCCGAAGAGGTTGGGCCACGCCCGTCAGTCTTCTGTCGAGGTCGTCGGCCCCTCGGGTGTCTCGTCGTAGGCCTCGGGCGACCAGGGGCTGATTCCCTCGTCGGCGCCGCTCGTGCCCTCGTCAGGCTCCGCGTCGTCGTCACTCTGGGCCGGCGGGCCGTAGTCCTTCACGTCCGGGTCGGTCTCGGGATCGGGCGGAGGCTTCGGCGCCCCCGCATCACCCATCTCGCTGCCGCTCATGTGGCGGACCCGCCGATCTGCTGCTCGAGCGACTTGAGCACGTTCGTCACTTGCTGGTTGATGATCGGCTGCAGCACGCGCTGTCCCATTGAGCCGACCGGCCCGGCGATCGAGACCTCGGCGATCCACTTCATGTGCGTGCCTGCTCCTGCCTCGCTGAGCTCGAACTGGGTCTGCATGTTCATGATCGCACCGACCCCCTCGCCCTTGGCCGAGAGCTTTGCGAACTCGGGCTCGCGCTCCTCCGTCTTCTCGAACTTGACCTTCATCCGCAGGCCGCCGAGGCCGAGCGGGATCTTCACGTTCGCGGTCCAGTGCTGCGGGTCCTGAACGTCGAAGCTCTCAACGCCCGGCATCGTCTGCGCCATTGAGTCCGGGCTGTTCAGAACCTGCCAAACGCGCTCGCGCGGAGCGTTGAACGTCCTCTCCCCCTCGACTCTCATCGGGACTCCACCCCGACCCGTCCACGCGTCGCCTCCGGATGCTGGAGCATGTCCCAGACCCGGTGGTACGGATTGTGGCTGTCGCAGACGATCGGCTTGCCGCGGCTCTTCAGAGCGTCCTGCAGAGCCGCGCAGACGGCATGGATGCCGGCACCGCCGCCCTCGCCCATTCCCTTGCTGCCCAGCGAGGTGAACGGCGACGGCGACTCGATGTAGCCGGTCTTGAGCGGCGGCATATCCATCGCGTGCGGCACGTGGTAGTCGTAGAAGTTCGGAGTCAGAAGATTCCCTTCCTCGTCGTAGGTGAAGGTCTC